>JAYTHX010000415.1:0-26823 GCA_043732195.1 Polyangiaceae bacterium | reverse complement strand
CGATGGGGGACGCGCTCGGGGACGACGTCCCGTCCGTCGCCATCGGCGACGTGATCGGTGGCAAGTATCGCGTCGAGAGCCTCATCGGCTCCGGCGCGATGGGCTCCGTGTATCGCGCGCAGCACATCGGCCTCCAGACGAAGGTCGCCATCAAGGTGCTCCGCTCGGAGCGCCTCCACGACGAGCAAGCGCAGCGTCGGTTCGCGCGCGAGGCGCGGGCGACATCGTCGTTGCGGAGCCCACACGCGATCCGGACGTTCGATACCGATCGCCTGCCCGACGGCACCCCGTACATCGTGATGGAGTACCTCGAGGGCGAGGATCTCGCGGCCACCCTCGTCGCGCGCGGCGCGCTCCCCATGATCGATGCGGTGCGGCACCTCATCGACGCGTGCGATGCGGTCGGTGAGGCGCACCGTCTCTCGATCATCCATCGTGACATCAAGCCCGCGAACCTCTTCGTCACGCGCGCGGGCATCGTGAAGGTCCTCGACTTCGGGCTCGCGAAGAACCTCCCCGCGCTCCTGCCCGACGCTGGCTCCGAGTCGACGAAGACGAACCTCCTGCTCGGCTCGCCCCATTACATGTCGCCGGAGCAGCTGCGATCCGCGCGCGAGGTGGACGCGCGCGCCGACATCTGGTCGCTCGGCGCGACGCTCTACCACCTGCTGTGCGGCGTGCCTCCCTTCTTCGGCTCGAACCTCTACGTGCTGATCGCGCTCATCCTCAACGACGAGGCGCCACGCCTCGAAGCGGAGCTGCCGAACGCACCGCCGGAGCTGGCGGCGGTGGTCGCGCGTTGCCTGCGCCGCGACCGCGAGGAACGCTACGCGTCGTGCGCGCAGCTGCGCCGCGCGCTGGAGGACGTGCTCGTTCGGCTACCCGCCGCCCCCTCCGAGCGCCCGACGCGCATGGGCGCCGCGCCGCCTTCGCTCGCGCACCGCGAGATGTTCACGTCCACGATGGATGCTGCGGCGCCGACGATCCCGCGCCTCTCCGACGAGCTCGACGACGCCGAGCCCACTGCGCTGGCCGCGTCACACTTCGACGACGAGGCGCTGCCGGAGACGCAGGCGCCGCCGCCGCTGTCCTCGGTGATCCCTCGGCTCTACGACGACGAGGTCAGCTCCTCGGTGCCGCCGCACGAGCAGGCGGGAACGCTGCTCATGCCGCAGACGCTGGATCGCCTGCTCGCGAAGGCGCCGGGGACCGTTCCGCGCGTCTACGACGACGATCAGGAGCTCCTGCCCGACGTCACGAAGCTGATGCTCGAGTCGCCGTACCGTCCCGCGTCCTCGCCGGTGCTCCCGGTCGCTCCGCACTGGACGACGGACGCTCCGCGCGCCCCGGTGCCGCCACCGCCGCCGGTCGCGGCGCCCGTGCCCGCGGGCCCCCGCCCGCTCGTCGTCGTGGTGGTGCTCGCCGTGGCGGTCGTTGCGATCGGCGTCTTCGTCCGCTGCACCTAGCCCCTACCTTCGCAGAATCTCAGGTCGTCGAGGCCCGCGCGATCGCGACGGATGCTCGAAATGCGTGCGGATGGAGCGGGCCCCCGAAGAGCGTGTCGCTCGGGGAGATGGTGCTCGCCGTCGCGGTTCAGCGCGCGTGCGCGCCGGCGGGAAAGTGCCACCTCGGCGCGTTCCTGGGAGGGTCGATTCTGCGGGTATCGTGCTTGCCGACAAGAGCGTACGCGCTGCGTGAGCCGGGGTCAACGCAGCGCGTACCCAGAAGCCTTCACGGGCCAGGTGTTCCATCGACTTGCGATGACGGCGGACGAAGGCCAGCTCGAGACCGCGCAGCTCGAGCTGACATGCGCGGCGGTATCGCAATTCAAGCTCGGCGCAGACGTCCTCGCGTACGATACGACAAACTTCGACACGCACATCGCGACGGTGACCCCGGGCGAACTGGCGCGGCGGGGGCACGCGAAGAGCAAGCGCTCCGACCTGCGCGTGGTCGGCCTCGGCGTACTCGTGAGCGAGACGAGGCACGTCCCGCTGTTTCATCGCTTACCCTGCACACCACCCGGGCCTACCGTAAATTCTCGAGATCCACGAGCAGCGGTCTCGCCACGACGGCAACCTCATGGCGCTGGACCTTTGCCGACGATGTCCGAGGAAGCGCCTCGAGGAATGCCACGGCGCGCGGGCGCTTCGGCGGTGAGAGGCGAGACGCGAAGAACTCGCGAAGCGCCGCGCGAGAGGGGCGAGGCAGCGTCTCGTCCCAGACGAGTGCCACTACAACGCGGGCCCCCCACAACGCGTCATCGACGCCGAAGACCGCCGCCTCCCGCACGCCCGGGATCGCGGCGACGACGTGCTCTACCTCCGTGGGGTACACGTTCTCGCCGCCCGTGACGATGAGATCACTGCGGCGCGTGTCGACATGCAGGCGTCCCAGCTCGTCGACCCTACCCAGATCACCGGTTCGCAGCCAGCCGTCCGCGGTGAAGGGTTGCCCTTTCGCGCCGGGATCGTCGTAGCCGTCAAAAACGCTCGAGGTCCGCACCTGGATCTCACCGTCGATGATGCGCAACTCCACCCCGGGCAGCGGGTAGCCTGCGCTCGCGAGATCATCCGTGTCGTCGGGGCGCTGGAGCGTCACTTGCGAGCAGGTCTCGGTGAGGCCATAGGTGCATAGTGCAGGCAGCCCGGCGGAGCGCGCCGCACGCAGAAGCTCCGGGGGGGTCGCCGCCCCCCCGATTAGCAGGACCCGAAGCGCCGGCACGAGGCGACCGGTCAAGCCCGCGTCGAGTAGGTGCGTCAACATCGTCGGCACCAGCGAAGCGATGGTCACGGACGAGCGGACCATAGCTTCGAGCACTACCTTTGCGTCGAATCGACCCGGAACGATCACCACCGCCCGGCGTGCCGCCAGGCAGCGGAGCGGCACCGACAGGCCCCCGACGTGAGCGAGCGGCATGCACAGAAGCCAGCGGTCGCTCTCACGCCAGCCGATCGCGCGCGACGTCGCCTCGAACGACCCAACGAACGATCTGCGACCCAGCTTCGCCGCTTTCGGGCGGCCCTCGGTGCCCGACGTGTAGACGAGCGCTAGCGGAACCTCCGCGGCGACGGGTTCGCCGAACGTTCGCAGGAGGCTCGGCTCTCTTCCGGAATCGATGAACAGGTGGGGGCGGGAGTCGGCGAGGAGATTCGTGCGCTCCTCGTCGGTGAGCCTGGGGTGGAGCGGCACCAACGTCGCTCCGATTTCGAGCAGGGCGTGAATCCAATCCAGCGTTTCGACGGTGTTCGATGCCGTGAAAGCGACGCGCGCTCCGCGTCGCAAACCACGACACCGTAGCTCACCGACCAAGGAAATAGCTCTCGCCGCGAGCTCGTCCGCGGTGAACACGCGGTCGCCGAGCACGACGGCCGGCCGCTCGCGCTCCTCTTCAGCCGCGCGGACAATCGAATACAGCGCGTCGCGCGCAAGAGCGCTCAGGGCTTCGTTCCGAGCACGAGCCCCCAAGGATTGCCGAGCGCGGACTTCACATTCGTGAAGCCGGCCTCGACGAACATCGCCTCCCACTCGTCGACGTGGCGCACTTCTCCGAGCGACCCGATGGCGATGAACATTGATGCCCACCCCGCGCCGGACGGGACGGCGTTCCGATCGAGGGGCAGGACGTGCTCCTCATAGAAGAGCGCCCTTCCGCCCGAGGGGAGTATGTCGAAGGCCTTGCGAAGCAGCAGCATGATGACATCGCGGGTACGCGTGGCGAAGATGCGGATGAACGTGACAAGGTCGGCCCCGGTCGGCCACGGATCCGTTACGAAGTCTCCGCCGATCGCGGACGTCCGCTCGGTCAGGCCGCGCGTCGCGAAAGAATCGCGCGTCTGAGGTACGACCTGTGGAAGGTCGAACACCGTCGCACGCATCGCTGGAAAAGCCTCCAGGACCACCGACGAGAACACCCCGAGGTTCCCGCCGATGTCGATGAGCGAGCGCGAGGCCGACAGGTCGACGCCCGCGAGGACGGTCTTGGCGGTCGCCGTCGCCGAGCCGGCGAGGGCCTCGTTGAACGTCCGCTGCCGGTCGTAAGAGCGCCTGGCGTCGGCCTCATCCTCGACGTGCTTCAAGTAGTGATTGAAGCCCTCCCAGATGATAGCGCCCTCGGAAAGCAGCTCGGGCATGCGATGGAGCGAGTCGAACTGCCAGTCCGCGAAACGCACAACGTCCCCCATGAATGTTTTGCTATCCCGCGCGAAGAACCGCTTGCCCTTGCTCGTCGCGACGTAACCCTCTGGAGCGTGCTCGACGAGCTTCATGGCGGCAAGCGAGACGAGGAGCGCACGCAGAACGCGCGAAGGAATTCTGGTCGCCTCCTCGAGTTGCGTGTCCGTCCGCGGGCCGGCTACCAAGTGCTCGAAGAGACCGCTGTCGAGCGCGGCCGCGAGGATCTTGACGTCGTAGAATGCGTAGATTCGATCGAACAGCGATCGTCTCTCTTCGCGGATGATGGTGCGCTCGTCCGACATGCTTCGCCTCGGCAGGGAAATTGGGGGGCTCGCTGAAGGAAGAATGATACGTTAAAGTCTGCTGGAGCATAGGTACGCTTCGCGGGAGGTTTTTTCGAGATGGCAGTAGGGGACGGTCAAGGCGACCCTGAGCGCGACGACGTGAGCGCTGCTGACTCCGATGGCCTGCGCGTTCTCACGGCCCTCCAGCGCGGCGTCTGGCTAGAGTACCGGCTAGACCCGTTGAATCCGAAGTACAACACCGCAACGGGGTGCCGGATTCGTGGCGCTCTCGTCCCGGAGCGAATGATTGCCGCTTGGGATGGCTTGGTGGCGCGCCACGCGCAGCTTCGGGCGCACTTTCAGGCGGATGCCACGGGCCCCTTCTACGTGGTTCACGAGGTGGGGACGCCGGGGGCCCGCGCGCCCTCCCGCGTGCTCGACGCTTCTGCGCTCTCTTTCGAAGCGGCCGGTGCTCTAGCAAGACGAGAGGCCGCCATGCCTTTCGACTTAGCACACGAGGTGGGCGAGCGCCTGATCCTGGTACGCCGGGCTGACGACGACTGGCTGCTGGTGGTCGTCATCCACCATCTCGTTTGCGATCTTGCCTCCGCCGACATCGTGCTCGACGAGCTTTCGAGCGGCTACGCCGCGCGGGCGGCGGGCGAGTCGCTCTCCCTTCTTCCACCGGCGCATTCCTACGACGAGTTCGCGCCGCACTACGAAGCATTCCTGCGGAGCGAGGCGGGCTTGGCGCAGGCCCAGTACTGGCAACGCACGCTGGAGGGAGCACCCACCGAGCTCGCGCTGCCTGTCGACCATGCCCCGCGCCCCGGGCCGAAGATCGGCGCCTCGTACCCCTGGAAGGTTCTTGATCGCGAGGCCACCGCGGCGCTTGCGTCGACCGCGGCAGCGCTCGACACCAGTCTCTTTCGCCTCCTCCTCGCAGTCTTCGACACCCTGCTCTTTCGCATGACCGGGGTTCAAGACCTCCTGGTTTCTACCGCCGTCGATTGCCGCCCTCCGCCGTTCGCTGACGTGGTCGGGCACTTCGTCAACATGATCGTCGTGCGCACGCAACTCTCGCCAGAGACGACATTCCGCGAGTTGATCGTCCAGGTCCGTGACCGCGTGAAGGAAGGTATCCGAAACAAGGAGTACCCTTTTGCTTCCGTGGTTCGTGCCGCATCGCCGGAGCGAGCCCATGCGCTCGGGCGCACCAGCTTCGCGCTGCTGCGTTTGCGGCGCCGCGCGGAGTTCTCGGGAATGATGCTCTCCCAGGCGCCGTCTCCGTGGCGTGCGACGTTCGGGGGGATGCCTGTCGAGCCGGGACCGCCGCTGCCGCAGCAGGAAGGCATCCATGACCTCACCCTGTGGATGGCCGAGGTCGAAGGCGTGCTGGTCGCCGAGATGAAGTACGACACGCGGCTCTTCGATCGCGCGACCATCGAGCGACTCGCGACCGACTTTGGCGCCCTCCTGCGCTCGGCCGTGGCCTCCGTCGACAGCCCACTGTCGACGCTTGCGCTGGTGGAGCCTGCGGAGAGGTCGAGGATCCTCACCGAGTTCAACCGGACGACGGTGACCCATCCCCCCTTCAGCGGAGCCGAAGCTCCCATCAGAGCGTGGGCGGCGCGGACCCCCGACAGGGTGGCTCTGCGCCACGAGGACCGGGCGCTCACCTACGCTCAGCTGGAGGAGCGGGTCACGCTCATTGCCGCCCACCTGCAGACGGCGGGTGTCAAACCCGGTTCGATCGTCGGAATTTTCTTGCCCCGCTCGCTCGATACCGTCGCGGCGATGCTCGCGGTCCTTCGATGCGGCGGTGCCTTCATGCCGCTCGACACGTCCTATCCCGCGGAGCGTCTCGCGTTCATGATCGACGACAGTCGTCCGGCGCTGATCGTCACGATCGGCGAACACGAGTCGTTCTTACCGCACGGGCAAGCGCGGCTCGCGATCGACACACTGGCGCCCGTGCCGGAGCATGTGCCCGCCGCATCGGGGGTCGTCCTCGACTCCCCGGCCTATGTCATCTACACGTCGGGCTCGAGCGGCACGCCCAAGGGCGTGGTGCTGCACCAAGGCGGGCTGTGCAACCTCGCGTGGGGGCTGCGCGATGCCTGGGAGATCAACGAGCAGAGCCACGTGCTCTGTTTCGCCACCTTTAACTTCGACGGTGCAGTGGCGAGCGTGTTCCCGGCGCTCTTCGCCGGCGCCGGCGTTCATCTCGGCGACCGTGACGCGCTCCACGGCGGGGCGGCGCTCCATGCGCTGATGGCGACGCAGGCCATCACGCACGCCACGCTGCCCCCCACGATTTGGAACACACTGCCGGGCGTCTCGCTGCCGGCGCTCACGTCGGCGGTCTCGGCGGGCGAATCCTGCCCGCCCGAGATTGTCGCGCAGTGGGGCCGCGGTCGCCACTTCGTCAATGGGTACGGGCCAACCGAGACCACGGTCTGCGCAACGCTCGCCGACTGCGTGCCGGGCGAAACAGTGACGATCGGACGTCCGTTCGTCAACACGCGCGTCTACGTCCTCGACAGTCGGCGCGAGCCCGTGCCGATCGGCGCTCGAGGCGAGATCTTTATCGGCGGCGCAGGCGTCGCGCTCGGCTACCTCGGTCGTGAAGCGCTCACGCGCGAGCGGTTCATTCCGAACCCCTTCGTCGAGGGCGACCGCTTGTTCTGCACCGGCGACGAGGGGCGTTTTCTTCCCGACGGGCGCATCGTGTTCTTGGGGCGCCGCGACGGCCAGGTGAAGCTCCGCGGACTCCGGATCGAGCTGGGAGAGATCGAGTATGCATTGCGCGCGCTTCCCGGGGTGAAGGACGCGCTGGCGATGATCAGGACTCTGCCCTCGGGTAGCTCCCAGCTGATCGCGTACGTCGTTGCGCCCGCTCATCAGACATCCGGCCTGCGCGGCGCGCTCGCGCGAACCTTGCCGGACTACATGCTGCCATCGCATGTGGTGCAAGTCGACGCGTGGCCGCTGACGCCGAACGGCAAGGTCGACCGGCGCAGCCTGCCCGCGCCTCCTGACGCAGCGCGACCGGTCGAGATGTCCGACGCCACGGGCGACCCGAGCCTGCTCGAAGAGCAGGTGGCGTCGGTGTGGCGGTCACTCTTGGGACTGAGCCAGCTCGGTCGAAACGAGTCCTTCTTCGAACTTGGCGGTGACTCGCTGCTCGCGCTGGAGCTCGCGGAGACGCTGTCGCGAACGCTCGCCCGCGACGTGCCGCCGAGCGCGATCTTCGAGGCTCCGACGCTCGCCTCGCTTTGCGTCTGGCTGCGACGTGCGGACGCCCACGCTGGGTGCCTCGTCACGCTGGCGGTAGGTGCGATCGAACACGCGCCGCTTTTCTGTCTGCACGCCGCTGGCGGAGAGGCGCTGATGTACCGCCCCCTTGACAGCCGGCTCACGCACCCACGCCCGATCATCGGGGTCCAGTCGCGCGCGCTCGGCGATGCCCGCAGCGAGCACGAGAGCATCGAGGCAATGGCGGTCGACTACGCCGGGAAGCTGGAACGTGCTCAACCCACCGGCGCCTTCCATCTGCTGGGCTGGTCGATGGGCGGCATACTCGCGGTGGCGGTCGCTGCGCGGCTCGAGTCGCGCGGTCGGGACGTGGCACTTGTGGTGGTGTGGGACTCGCACCTCGCCAGCACCTTCGGCGCGAAGGGCACTGCGTTTGCGAAACTCGCCCCCGCGCTCGGTCCCCTCGCGGGTACGCTCTTCGAGCGCCTCTCGCCCTCTGAGCTCGACGAGTTTGCCTTGGTGCTGTCGGACGTCGAGCCGCAGCTGCGCCGGGATTGCGCGCTCGAACGGCTGGCGAGAGCGGGCGTCGATCCTTTGCAGTTGGCGGCGCTGGACGCGCGCTCGCCTTTGCACCTCGCCCACCACGCTCTGCTCGAACACTATTCGCCGCCGCACATCTGCGCACCGATTCACGGTTGGTGGGCCGATGAGAGCCTGCGCGACGGACGAGGGCCCGAGTCATGGGAGCGCTTCACCTCCGCACTGTCGGCGCGCACCGTGGTCGGCAATCACTTCTCGATCTTGAAGGGCAAGGGCTTCGAGGAGCTCGCGGCCGGTCTCGACCGCGCGCTCGAGGAACTTGGCTGAGATGCATCGCTTCCAAGGCAAGACCGTTGTCGTGACCGGCGCCGCGAGCGGCATTGGTCGAGCGACCGCCGAGCGCCTCCTCGCGGAGGGCGCCTGCGTCGCGCTCCTCGACCGCACGTTGCCCGAGCTTCCGAGCGATGTGGACCCACAAAGAGCGCTCGCGCAGGTGGTCGACGTGGTCGACGAACGGGCCGTGCTTCATGTCTTCGCCGCAGTGGTCGAGCACTTCGGCGCGCTGGACGGCCTCGCCTCCGTCGCAGGGGTCTTCCGCTCGGGCCCGTTCCTCGGCGAGGGCGGCGCGACCGAGACCTTCACGACGCTGTTCGACACCAACGTGCGCGGGGTCGTTCACTGCCTCCGCGCTGCGCTGCCCCACCTTCGCGCGAGATCGCAGGGCTCGATTGTTACCGTCGCGTCGCAGAGCGCGAACGTGCTCCGCTACGAACAGGCGCTTTACGGAGCCTCCAAGGCGGCCGCCAGTTATCTCACCAAGGCGGTCGGCCTCGAGATGGCGGACCGCGGAATCCGCTGCAACGTGGTCCACCCCGGTGTCACCGAGAGCGGCATGACAAGGCTGCTCTGGAATCGGGGAGTTGGCTCGGCGGAGTCCCACGTCGCGGGCAGCCTCGCGAGGTACCGAGTCCCCATCCCTCTCCGCCGTATCGGTACGCCCGAGGCGGTCGCCGCCGCGGTTTGCTTTCTGCTATCGGACGACGCGGCCCACGTGACGATGACAGAGGTGGTCGTCGACGGTGGAAGCCAGCTGCTTGCGTGAGCTTTCCCTCGTCCCCACCGGAGAATCATGGCAATTTCGACGATCTTTGACGAATCCCGCTGGCTGCAGGTCGAGGGGCCGTCCTACACCGACATCACGTACCATCGGTCGCGCGAGCAGGGGACGCTGCGCATCGGGATCGACCGGCCCGAGGTACGGAACGCCTTTCGACCACGTACCGTAGACGAGCTCTCCGACGCGCTCGCCCACGCGCACAAGCAGACCGACGTGGGCTGCGTCTTGCTCACCGGCAACGGTCCCTCGCCGAAGGACGGCGGGTGGGCATTCTGCTCGGGCGGTGATCAACGGGTGCGCGGGCGCCACGGCTACCAGTACGAGGATGGGCAGGCGCCTGCGAACGAGGGCGAGATGGGTCGCCTCCACATCCTCGAGGTCCAGCGCCAGATCCGCTTCATGCCCAAGGTGGTCATCGCGGTGGTGGGCGGCTGGGCGGTCGGCGGCGGCCACAGCCTGCACGTCGTCTGCGACCTCACGATCGCCAGCAAGGAGCACGCGCGCTTCAAGCAGACCGATCCCGACGTGGCCAGCTTCGATAGCGCCTACGGCTCGCAGCTTCTGGCCCACCAGGTGGGTCAGAAGCGAGGGCGCGAGATTTTCTTCATCGGTCTCGATTACGATGCACAGCAAGCCTACGACATGGGCATGGTGAACGCGGTGGTCCCGCACGTGGAGCTCGAGAGCTTTGCGCTCGACTGGGGCCGTATCATCAATTCCAAGTCGCCGTCGGCGATGAGGATGCTGAAGTACGGCTTCAATCTGCAGGACGACGGCTTGGTCGGCCAGCAGCTCTTCATGGGTGAGTCGTGTCGACTTGCCTACGGCACCGACGAGGCAGACGAAGGTCGCACGGCCTTCATCGAGAAACGAAAGCCCGATTTTACCAAGTTCCCGTGGCGCTACTGATGGACCCGACCACGCTCACCGAGTGGGCGCGTCTGACCATGGCCACGCTTGCCGACGCGGGGCTCCGCGATCTCGTCGTGAGCCCGGGCTCACGCTCAACACCCTACATTGTGGCGGCCTGCAACGAGCCTCGGCTCCGCCTGCACAGCGTGATCGACGAGCGGGCGGCCGGATTCTTCGCGCTCGGTCTCGCGCGGGTCTCGGGGGTCGCCGCGGCGGTGCTTTGCACATCGGGTTCGGCTGTCGCCCACTACCATCCCGCGGTCATCGAGGCCGATGCTGCGGGGGTGCCGCTGCTTGTGTTGAGCGCCGACCGCCCCTTCGAGCTGCAGGCCAAAAGCGCCCCGCAGACCATCGACCAGGTGAAAATCTTCGGCGAGCGAGTGCGTCAGTTCGTCGAGACCGGGATGCCCGAGGACAGCCCTAGCGCGCTCTCCGGGCTACGACGCGCCCTCGCCCTCGCTGTGGCGGAGACCGCGCGGCCGGGGCGTCGGGGGCCGGTTCACATCAACCTGAGAGCGCGCAAGCCACTCGAGCCGGCCGTGCCGCCCGCGAGCAGCTCCGGCAGTTCGGGCGCAACGCTCGCAGAGCGCGTCGGCGCTCTGCTCAAGCGGCCCATTCCCTCGTACGCGAGCGTCGGCACGAATGCCGATCCGGCGCGCTTCCGCGATCTCGCCGCGCTGCTTGCCGCCCACCCGCGAGGGCTCATTCATTGCGGGCCCACCCCCCTTGTCGATCTGTTGCTCCACCCGGCGGTGGTCGCCCTCGCCCGCGCCACCGGGTACCCCGTCCATGCCGAGGCCTCGAGCATGGTGCGATTCGCTTCCGTCGGCGACCGCGTCACGCATCTCGATACGCTCCCGTTGATGGGCTCGCTCCTCGACGAGTCGATGCACCCCACCCTGGTCGTTCACGTCGGTGGTGCCAGCACCTTCGCGCGCCCTCCGCAGGCGCCGCCGGCGGTAATGGTGAGCTTCAGCCATCACGGCGTGGTGGATCCCGAGAACGACGCCCATGCGGCTTTCCAGGGCAGCGCGGCGATGGGCCTCGAGGCGCTGGCGCAGGCCATCGAACAACCCGTGGTCGATCCAGAATGGTTGGCGGCCCTGGTCGCTCGCGACGAGGCTACACGCGCCGTTCTAGGTTCGCGCGGGACCGACGACGACGCGCTGCTCCAAGAGGGGCGCGTCGCGGCGGCGGTGGTCGCTTCTCTGTCCTCCGGCGCGAGCCTCGTGCTCGGCAACAGCCTCGCCATCCGGTCGGTAGAGCTCTTCTGTCGGGCAAGCAGCGCCGATACGATCGCCGTTTTCTCGCAGCGGGGGGCCAACGGTATCGACGGCCACGTCGCTTTTGCCGCGGGCATCGCGGCGGGGTGTGCGAGGCCCACGGTCCTCCTGCTCGGGGACGTGAGTCTGCTCCACGATCTCGGTTCGTTGCTCATCGCTCGGGCGTCGATGGCGCCCCTCCTCATCGTGGTGCTCCAGAACAAAGGCGGGCGGATCTTCGAGCAGCTTCCGCTCGCCGGTCACGCCCTACTTCCGGCGCGCGCGTGGGACATGGTGACCACGCCTCGCCACCTCGACCTCGAGCGCACTTGCGGCGGGTTTGGGATTCTTTACGCGCGAGCGGCGCGGGTCGGCGAGCTGCGTCGCGTGCTCGACGAGCACGCGCGACGCGGCGGAGTCACGCTAGTCGAGGCGGTGACCGACCCGGCTGGCTCGGCGCAGGCGGAGCTGGCCGAGGCGCGCGCCGCGGTCGCCGCCTCCTTTTCGACCATGCACAGCCTTCATTTGCCGGGGAATGGGTCATGAGCGAATCGTGGATCACCGAGCCGCCGCGCCGGACGCGGATTGCGGCTGACCTCGACGTCGTGGTGCTCGGCGGCGGCCCGGCCGGGGTTGCGGCGGCGGTCAGCGCGGGCCGCGCCGGGCTCCGGGTGGCGCTCGTCGAGCGCTACGGCTTCTGCGGAGGTATGGGAACGGCGGCGGGCGTCACCAGCTTCGCCGGGCTCCACGCATTGGTGCGCGGCACCATGACTCGCGTGGTGCGAGGAATCACCGACGACATCCTCCAGCGGCTCGCGGAGCTCGACGCGCTACGCGAGCCACACTCGATTTTCGGCAAGACCCTCGGCCAAGCGTACGACCCGGCGGCGTACAAGATGGTGCTGGACGAGCTTCTTCAGGGAGCGGGGGTGGACCTCCACCTCCACGCCCTCGCAGTGGGGGCCGTCGTCGAGGGCGACCGGGTGCAAACCCTGCTGCTCGAGACGAAGTCGGGCCGCCTCGGCCTGAACGCGCGCATTTTTGTCGACGCTTCGGGCGATGCCGATCTGGCCAGGTGGGCCGGGGCCGTGACCGAGCTTGGCGACCACGCCGGCGCGCTCGCTTACCCCACGGTCATGTTCCGGGCGGGCGGCGTCGATACCGCGCGCGCGCTGGCCGAGGGAAAGCCGCGCTTGCGCGAGCTGCTCTTGAAGCCCGCCAACGGCAATTACGTCTTTCCGCGCCAATCCATCTACCTCAACCCCCAACCGCACGACGGAGAATGGCGAGTCAACGCCACGCAGCTGGTGCGCGACGGAAGACCTCTCGACGGCTCGAATCACGACGACCTACGCTTCGGCGAGCCGTCCGGGCGCCGCCAGGCATGGCTCTTCTTCGATTTTCTGAAGTCCACAATTCCTGGATTCGAGTCGGCGTACGTCCTCGATTTCCCCCCGCAGATGGGTATTCGTGAAACGCGCCGAGTCGTGGGTCACCACATCCTCACGGCGCAGGAAGTGCTCGAGGGTCGCTCGTTCGACGACGCCATCGGAGCGAACGGCTGGCCGATTGAACGACACGTCGACGGTCGGGTGACCTGGCGTTGGATCGAGGGCCGTGGCTACCACCAGATTCCATACCGAACGGTTCTGGTCCTCGGTCTGTCGAACCTTTTTGTAGCTGGACGATGCGGTTCGTTCACGGCCGAGGCACAGGGTTCGCTCCGCGTCAGCGGGCCCTGCTTCGCCATGGGGCAGGCATGCGGGCTTGGCGCTGCCGAGGCGATCGCCAGCGCGGACGGCGACGTCACCCGCGTCGATGTCGCTCGGCTTCAGACGCGCCTCAGAGCGGCGGGCGCGTGGCTCGGCGGCGATGACGATGCCCCACCGTCCTCAACCCGCTAGCTCGCGACCGAAGCTGCGCGCGCGAACGGTACGGCGCAGAATGCGGTCGAGCCGCGGCGTCACGCCGAGACCGGGACCGTCGGGAATGACGAGCACGCCCTGCTTTGCGCAAATCGGCGTCTCGATAATGTCCTCCACGAAGTACTTGTCGCTGCCCGAAACGTCGCCCGGGATGCTGAATCCGGGCAGGCTCGAGAGCGCGAGGTTGGCTGCACGCCCGATGCCGTAGTCGTGCATCCCGCCACACCACATGGGGATTCCCGCGGCGTGGAACTGATCATGGACGCGCCGAGCCTCGAGAAGCCCGCCCACCCGGCCCGCCTTCACGTTCACGATCCGGCACGAACGGAGGCGTATGGCCGCCGCAGCCGAGCGGGCACTGCGGATGCTCTCGTCGAGACAGATCGAGGTCTTGAGCTGCTCCTGGAGCGCGGCGTGGTCGACGAGGTCATCCCACGCTAGCGGCTGCTCGAGCATCATCAGATCGAGGTCGTCTAGGCTTGCGAGGTGGGTAGCGTCCTCGAGGCGGTACGCGGAATTCGCGTCCCCCATGATGGGTAGCGCTGGAAAGCGGTGCCGTAGTGCCTCGAGCACCGACCGATCCTTGCCGGGCGCAATCTTGACCTTCACGCGCCTGTATCCTTCAGCGACGTATCGTTCGACATGATCTAACAATGCGCCAAGGCTGTCCTCCATGCCAAGACTCACGCCGCTCTCCGTGGTGGTGCGCGTCCCCCCGAGCAGCGTGCTCACGCTTACTCCGAGTGAGCGCCCGAGCAGGTCCCACCCGGCCGTCTCGATGGCGGCCCGCGCGAAGGTGTTTCCCTTGACGTTTCCGTAGAGCGCCACAAGCTCCTCGATCGTGGAGAACGTCTGCGACACCACCCGTGGCGCAAGGAACTCGGAGAGGACATGCCACGACGACTCGACCGTCTCGCCGAGATAATAGGGGTCGGCAGGCGCCGAGCACTCTCCCCAGCCCTCGTACTCGCCCGCGGTCATGCGCACAAGGATATGATCGAGTGCGCTCGCCGCATGCGAGCTCGCTCGAAACGGTGTGATGAGGGCCATCCTCACCTGAAACATCGTGATCGAGTCGACCGTCAGCATCGCGAAGTCTCCACGATGCTCACGTCGCCAGCTGGGATGACGCGCGGAGCCGCAAGTCCAGCGCGCGCCAAGAGCTCACTGAGTTCCGGTAGGGTGCGCTGCCGCCCCCCGCCAAACTCCACCATCATGAGCAGATCGAGCCATGCGATGAGCGGCGAGACGTCGCGCTCTGGCATCACTACTTCGACCACCAGCAGCTTGGCGCCAGCGTTCATACCCGCTACGCACGCCCGAAGGATGCCTAGCGCGTCTTCGTCAGGCCAGTCGTGCAGGATATCCGAGAGCACGTACAGGTCGTGCCCGCCCGGCACCGCGGTGCGAAAATCTCCGCCTGAGATCGCCACGCGACTTTCGACGCCAGCGGCTGCGAGCACCGGCCCAGCGCCACGAACCACCGACAGCGAGTCGAAGAGCGTTCCCTCTGCCTTGGGGTGCGCGGCAAGGATGGCCGCGAGGACGTGTCCTCGGCCGCCGCCGACGTCGACGATGCGCGGGTAAGGGGAGAAGTCGTACGCCGAGAGAAGCGACGGGATGCGCGCCCGCGTCCTCCCGAGCATCGCCTCGTCGAAGGTGTCCGCTGCCACGGGGTGCGCGGCGTAGTACTCCCACTTTGACATCCCATGCGCAGCGACGAACGCGGAGCCACCCATTAGCAGCGATTGGTCGAGCCTCGACCACGCTTCGACCGCATAGGGCGCGCCTGCCGCGAGGAGACGCGCGCGCGCGGACCTCGGATGGTCAGCGCGCAGGATATCCGACAGCGGCGTCAATGCGAATGCGCCGTCCTCGCGCGACGCGAAGCAGCCGATGGTCGAGAGCGCACGCAGCAACCTGTGGAGCGCCTCGGGATCGCAGCCGGTTTCGCCCGCAAGGTCGGAGGCGGTTTTCGCGCCGGTCGCGAGGAGCTCGGGAACTCGCAGCCGGACCGCTGCGTAGATCGCCTGCAGGGTCGCAGCGCCCCGAAGAAAGCCTCCGAGCGCCAGATGCGGATCGGTCGCAGAGCGAGCGTCGTTCATGGCTGTGACGTTACTATTTTCCAGCGCCGAACGAAGGGTGCCGTCGCGACCCCCCGCCCTTTCCCCGCATGCGCACGCACACGCGTACCCAGTGCAACCCCGGCGAAATCTTTCGCGTTGCGGGCGCCTGAACGGTCTGTGGCCTTGCTGCCCCGACTTCGTCTCGATAGATTTGATCCATGCCGTTTCGTGCCGCTTCCACGTGCGCCGCGCAAGGGGTCGCGTTCCTTGTCGTCGTCGCCGCCGGCGCGGCCCCGATCGCTCTCCTCGACCTCGGCTGCTCGTCGCCCAACTCATCGAGCGAGCAGGGCGCGTCCCCCAGCGACTGCAGCATCCGGGTCAACCGCTTCCAGGAGCTCACCGTGGTGGACGAAGCGGTGCTGAACGACCCGCGCTCCCGTAACCGTGAGGGTGGAGCGTGGAGCTTCCGACACGTGGTCGAGCAGATGACGCCGCCCTCGACGACGACGTCCGCATTCCTCACGGAGTGGCTGCGCTCCTGGCAGAGTGAACAGCGAGTAAATCTCTTCGCGGTTCCGAGCCGTCCCCGACTCAGCACGGTCGTCATGTGTCCGTGGCTCAAACGCACGCTGGCGAACGCGTGCAACGACGACTGCACCACCTGCGCCGCACGGGAGCTCGAGCCCGCGGAGGCGCCGTTCCGTTTGATCGGGATCGTGAACCGCCTCGACCTCCACGAGACCGAGCAGCGCGACGAGCCTGGCGAGGGCCGCCTCGTGTACGCGCTCACCGACGGCGCCGCCGACGGCGCAACCTCACCGCCGCTGCGAATGACGGTGGCCTTCGAGTATAATTTACCCTCGAGCGGCGGTCGGGACGTCCACTACTGGGCCGCTCGCTGGCATGCCCTCGGTCGCTACACGGAGCTCGGCGACCAGTTCCGGAGCGAGCTCGCGGGCTTGACTCGCGATTTTACCGAGCGCGGCGCCAATCTGGGCGGCGTTGGCGGGAGCGCGCTTGGCCAGTTGCGCACCAACGAGATCGAGCTCGACTGGCTCTGGGACCTTCGTGAATTCCATCTGACCGAGACAGGCCTCCAGCTCGCGCCGACCACTAATACTCCCGACCGGAGCGTCAACGGCTCGGCGGAGCTCAGCGCTTTCGCCAAGGCGAATCTCAGCGAGGTGATTGCGGGACGTCACCGCACGCCTGCGACGCTGACCGGCGGGGCGGCGGTGCCCGAGAACAAGTGGCGTCTACCAGGTACATCCGAGGAGCTTCGGGTCGCGTTCGCCAAGAACACCTGCGACGGATGCCACCAGGGCGAAGAAACGCCCGTTGACTTCAACTTCCACATTTCCCCTTTACGCAAGGGGACCGACAAGCTCTCTCGGTTCATGAACGACCCCGCGGGTGGCAATGACGTCCTCCGGGCTCGGGAGGCGACCATGCGCAACGCGCTCTGCCCGCGTTAAGCGCCACCGCCGCCCCGTCATCGCCCGCCCGCCTCGCGTCGCACATCCAGGAGACTCATGAATCGCTTGTCCACTCTCGTACACGCTCTTCGTTCGTTGGGGAGGGGCACGAAGGCCGCCGTGTGCGTCGTGCTCGGTCTCGGCACCCTAGTGACCCCTAACGCCTGCTCCCTCGTCGTCGACAACAGCGCAACCCAGTGCTCTACCGCCGCAGATTGCACTGGCCGCGGCGCGGGCTTCGAGGGGACGATCTGCAGCAACCGCAACGTCTGCATTCCCATCGAGGGCTACTGCTTCACCAACCAAGAATGTATCGATCGCGCGGGCAGCGAGACGTTCATCTGCCGCAAGGCGCCCGAAGGCAATAGCTGCGTGAACCTCCTCACGCGGCAGTGCGGCAAGCTCCTCGCAGACCGCGGTGACCTCGCCAACGACGACGCTATCGTGCTCGGCGCAGTGTGGATGGGGAGCTGGAACCCGACGCTCGCTGCGGCCGAGAATGGCTTCGAGCTGGCTCGCCGCGACTTGAAGAAAGCCCAGGGGGGGGTGCCGCCGCTGCCGGGCAAGAAGACCCGCCCCATCGTGGTGGTGGACTGCGATATCCCGATCAACGCTCCGGAAACGCACCAACAGGCGGTGGACCACCTGGTAAACGACGTGCGCGTGCCGATCATTCTCGGGCCACTTTTGGCCGACTGGATCAACTATGCGATCAACCAGGCGGTGCCCAAGGGAATCGCGGTGATGTCACCCGACCCGACCTATGCAGGGTTCGCCGGTCTGCCGGGCCTGAATGGCCACTATTTTTCGAACGGTATTCCGGCCGCCGCCGAGCCACGCGTGGCCGCGCTTCTCGTCACAAAGGACGAGGAGCGCCTCCGCTCGGCAGGCACCACGCGTCCCATCAAGGTGGCGCTGCTGACGCCGGGCGACGGTGTCGCCACCGAAGCTTCGCGCATTTTCTTCGGTGACGTCAGGTTCAACAACCTATCGGCCGCCGCGAACGGCGACAACTACAAGGAAGTAGCGTACGGCGACGCGGGGCAGGCGGCGCTTCCGAACTCGGCTTTCTCGGCCGCCATGGTCACGGTGAGCAACTACAAGCCGGATATCATCGCTTGTCTCGGAGCGGGCTGCGGTGTTGCCGTCCCGGTTCTGGAAAAGACGATCGCACCTCAGTACATCCTCTCCGGGGAATCCTCGACCAATGCGCTGGCAAATCTCATGGGCAACGACGAAGCCTCGCGAAAGCGTGTTCTTGGGTTGAGGCCAGGCCGTGCGCTCACCGATACCGGCGTGGCCATCTGGTACAACCGCTTTGCGGCGACCTTCCCCGAGCTTCAGCCGCAACCCTTGGCGACCGGCACGTACGATCTGTTTTACTATGCGGCCTTTGGGCTCAGTGGCCTCGGCGACAAGCCCATCACCGGCACCGGCGTGGGACGCGTCATCTTGGATCAATTCAAGCCTGGTGGTCTCGCCGTCTCCACCATTCCAGAGGACATCATCAAGGCCAGCAACGCCCTGCGCAGCGGCCAGAACGTGGACGTGAACGGAACGATGACGCTTGGCAATTTCGACGCCACTGGCCTGCCGCTGTCCTACGTCATGCAGGTCTACTGCATCGATCCCGACACCAAGAAACCGAACCGTATCGTCGATAGCGGACTGCAGTACGAGTCCACGACAAAGGCGATGAGCGGCATAAACCGTTGCTTTTGATCGCGTGACCGAGCCGCTCCAACGACTCGCCGACGACGTGTTCGTCGCGCCGCGAATTGCGGGCTGGCCTGCATGGTGGGGAAACGTCGCGCCCCTGCCCGCGGCCTTCATCGTCCCGCACCAGCAGATTCGACTCATGCGTTCGTACCTGCGAGACCCGGCGCTGCACCTGCGCGCGGCGTCGATGAACGCGACAGGCACCGCCTATCTCCGTATACCGGCCGACCGCGCGGCCGAGGTCGCCGAGGTCGCCGAGCTAGCAGAGCGCGAGTACGCCGGATCGATCGCGCTTGCTGCCGACGCTGCCGCCTTTGCGATGATGTTGACCACCGAGGCGCGCGGGCAGTCGCTTGCTCCGTTCTATGCCATGCTACCGGCATCGCTTCGCGGGTTCACGGAGCTGGTCTACGACTACCATGGCCGCGCCAGCGTTCGTCTCGACGAAGGTGTGCTCTACCACAGCGCTCATTACAAGCCGGCTCTTCAGCAGTTGTCCTTCCACCGGCTTGCGCATGATACCGACCGCGACTTCTTCCTGAGCGGACTGGGTCTGCCAGGCGACGACGTCACGTGGACGGTGCCTTTCGACGACGCCCGAGTGCAGGGTCTCTTCTCGCTGGACGTCGCCCCGCGCCCGCTGTCCTGGATTCGCGAGCGACTCGGCTCGGCGTGGCGTGAGGAGCTCGGTGCGTTCTTCGTGGAGGCCGGGCCGGTGGCCGCCGCCCCGCCCCCCGCGACGGGCCTGCGCATTCGCTACGTCGGTCACGCTTGCGTCCTCGTCGAGCACGCCGGTCGATCATTGATCGTCGACCCGTTCGTGTCGTCGAGGCCGTCAGCGAAGGGCGCCGCGCCGCGAACCACCTTCGCTGACCTCCCCGCCCGGATCGATGTCGCCGCGATCACCCACGCCCATCCCGACCACTTCGACATCGAGACCCTTTTGCGCCTTCTTCCCAGGATCGGCGAGCTGGTCGTCCCTCGGAACCACGGCCTCCTCGCAGGCGACATCTCACTGGCGATGCTGGCGCGCCGGCTCGGCTACCGCAATGTGCGGGAGGTGGGATCCTTGGAAGGGGTACCCTTCGGCGACGGCGAGTTGCTAGCTCTCCCCTTCCTCGGCGAGCACGGCGACGTCGCGCACGGGAACAAGGCCGCGTGGCTGGTAAGAGGGGCGGGCCATCAAATTCTTTTTGCCGCTGACTCGGCCGCTCACGATCTCGAGCTTTACCGGCGTCTGCGTACTTCGCTCGGGGTCATCGACACCGTATTCATGAACACCGAGGCGACGGGCTCACCGCTCTCCTGGACCTACGAGGCCCTTTTCCCGCGCATGCGCGACCGACGCATCGAGGCCGATCGGCGGTGTCGCGGCTCGAATGCCGAAGAGGGGGCGGCGCTAGCGCAGGCGGTAGGCGCTACTCGGGTATTCAACTACGCCCTCGGTCTCGAGCCTTGGGTCTCGCGCATTCTCGGTCGCTCGAGCGGGCCCTCCGACGAGTCGAACTTGCTTCTCGAGAAGGTCAAGGAGCAGGGCAAAGCCATCGCCACTCGGCTTGAAGGCTCAACCACCATCGACCTGGGGTGAGCCTTGCGGGTCGTCGACAAGGACCAGTTTCCCCGGTGATAGGATACCATTGGGGTCGAGCAGTCGCTTGATATCCCTGAGCAGCGTAGAATATCCGTCCCCGCCGGGCGATATCGGGGCGCTCGACATCACCCCGGTACGGCACGGGTGATACCCAGCTGCCGCGTAAGAGGCAATGAGTGCGTCGTGACAGGCCAAGGCGCGCGCGTCTTCCCCCGGCACATCGCGGTCGAAAAGCAGCTGTCCAGTCATGTACACCGCCTTGCCCCTACCGAAGTTCATGGCGATGTTCGGCTCGAGCTCGAAGCGCGCACACTCGCGGCGGGCGATACGGTCTGCCTCCACGACATCGGAACCGCGCGCCGGAAGCAGGATATCGTAAGAGATCAGCCCGCAGCCATCGCGCTCGGGGTCCATCATCGAAGGCGGCGGCCTCTTCTTCCTCCAGTAAAGCGTGGCGAGCGTCCCTTCGATGGGATGACCCCGATACACGCTCCGCGCAAAGGCGAGTCGCATGAGGCGGCGGATATCCTTGCCGGTCGCGAAGTACTTCACCCATCCGGCCGCAGAAGCCAGGCGCGCCTTCAACGGGTCAAAGAAGATCATGCGCGATACCAGGGGCCGGAGCGTGGCCTCGACGACGCCCTTCAGTGCGCTGGCATGCGCGGGACTTGCTGCGTAGAGTGCGCCGTCGCCGTTCCAGACGCCGCGCCCCGCTTCTTTGCGCATTGAGGCGACCAGGGAAGCGGCCAACGGAGTCTTACCCTTCATCGCGGCCCATGGATACTGAGTGACGAAGCTGAGCCAGCGGTGGTCGTTACCGAGCAGCGTCGGCGACCGCAGAATGTCCCGCGCATAAAGCGACTGGACCGCGTCGACCAAGGCGGGCAGCTTCTCGGGCTCGTCGATCGAGTAGAAGAACGACCGGAAATGGGCAGGCTTGTGGGGAAGCCACATGGTGAGCCGAGTCACCACACCCAGGCTCGACTGACTGAAGAGTCCGTCGAGGTACGGCCCCACCGTGGCGCGAACCACGTCGTTGGCCTTGGCACCGGGAAAGCGACCGTAGCCCGTCTCGACGACCTCGCCGGAAGGCAGCACCACCTCAAGCCCGCAGAAGGCATCGAATCGGTCGCCGTACCGAGACTTGCCCATCCCCCGCTCGAGCGTTACGCCCACGAAGCTCGCGCTCGGTGGCGCACCTCCCAGGCTGGCGAAGAGCTTGGAACGTTTGGACTCGAGGTACTCGACGAGCTGCCCGGCCGTCACCCCCGGCTCGATCACCACATAACCGAGCTGATCGTCGTGCGAGATGATGCGGTCGAGCCGCCCGAGGTCGAGCAGCATGGTTCCTGGCGCGTGAGGCACTGCCGTGCCATAGCCCCAATTGTTACCGCGGCTGATCGGATGTAGCGGTGTGCCGTGCCGGTTCGCGATGCGCAGGCACGTCTGGACTTCCGACCGGCTCCCGGGTCGGAGGACGGCGGCCACCCGGTTGCCCGTCGCGAACGTTGCACGGGAAATCGCTTCGATCTCGGCTTCGACGGTCGTAACGTGCGCGCCGCCGAGCGCCGCGCGGAAGGCGTCGATCGCTGAAGAATTCGAGTTCATCGAGGACCCAGGCGGTTGCGCTCAGCCGCCGTCCGGCGCATCGCTGGGGGCGTCGGCAGAGGCATCAGCGCCTGCGTCCGTGTTCTGGTCGGCGAGCACAATGTCCTGCTTTGCCTGCCCGCCGCTGGTGATTGTAACCGGAACGGGCTGGCTAACTGGGTCGCCGGGCTGAGGGCCCATGTTGTGGTCGCTGCCGACACTGATGTACGAGAGGACGAAGTACCGGCCGGGATCGACATTAGCAATCCCGTAGGCGTTGCTACCCGGCCAGGTGGGGCTGTTGACGGCGCCGATGCCCGAGGGATTTCCAACGGGCGGAAGCGACGGATAGAGCGTGAGGTACAGCGGCCCCTTGGCAGTCCCCGCGTAAGTCGCGTTGCCGGTCAGTGAACCCGGAAGGTTGTCGACCGCGGTCGAGTCCTTTCCGGCCTCGACGGCCGTCACCGGAGCGGCCGTCCCATCGTCGTCGCTGCAGGCCAGAATTGAGGCCGCCGAGACGGCGCACGACAGGGAGGTGAAGAGCACGCGCACGAATAGTTTGTTCATCTGGACTTGATCCCTCGAATAACGTTCTGACGATACGCCGCCTCGCCGTCGGAGGAAACCAATAACGGTGGATAGCAGGCGTGCGAAAAGCGCAGCTTCCTGCGCACCTGCGCACCTGCGCACCTGCGCACCCACGCACCCACGCACTCCGCGCACCCCTGCTGACGGAGTGGGCCCATCGCACACAAGGTTCCCTCGCGCGGTCCCTTTGACCTTCTTTACTTCGGGGATCCACTTCACTACCATAAAAAAGGACCCACCACCGGCCGGTGGCAGCAGCTACAGAAGGTTATCAATGCTGTACCATTGGATAGTTTTCTCTCATGTTGTGTTCGTGATTGGCCTTTGCTGCACGCTCACCGTCGAGTGGACGGCGCTCTCGGGCATGCGAAACACTCGGGAAGGTGCGGCGTTTCAGGGCTGGAGCCGTCAGCTGCAGCTGATCGAACGACTGCACCCTTTGTGGGCGATCGGCATTTTTGGGTCAGGCATCTACCTCACGTCCTCGGGGTGGTCCTGGAACACGCCATTTGTCGTCATCGGCATTGCAGCCACGCTGATCTCGGCAGCCCTGGGTGGCGCGCTAAATGGACCGCGCTTCAAGAGGCTCGACAGCGCAGCGGCAGCGTTATCCGCGAGCGTGCCGGCGGTTACGAACGCCGAGGCCAACGACCCGGTTCTGCGGCTAACGCATGGCGCGCAGACCGGGGCGACGATCTCGATCTTTTATCTCATGATCGTGAAGCCAGGGTGGGCTGGTAGCGTCGGCGCGGTGATCGTCGGTATCCTCTTCGGGCTTCTTGTGGCATCCCGCCTCGGGGTCGAGGCGGCGGAGCTCGCGAAGGAGAGTCGATGAAGGCTTGGAAAAAAGTCGCTCTGGCCGTTCCGGTCGTCGTTCTGCTTGCGGTCTGCGCGGTGGCTGTGAAATTTTACGCACTATCGCCGTCCTCGAGACCCGCCGCGGCGCTCACCGCCACCTCGACCCCGGAGACGATTGCGCGAGGCAAGTATCTCTTCGAGAGCGCGTTGGTCTGCGTGGTCTGCCACTCCACCATCGACGAGAGCCAACCTGGTACGCCGGTGGACCACAACACCTACGCCAAAGGCCGAACCTTCGACGCTGCCAACCAGCTCCCGGGAAAGATCCGCGGTCGCAACCTGACTCCCGATCCCACTGTGGGAATCGGCTCGTGGTCCGACGGTGAGATCGTGCGCGCGATTCGTGAAGGAATCAGCCGGGATGGTCGCCCGCTGTTTCCCATGATGCCGTATCGGTCGTACCGTGAGACCCTCTCGGACGCCGACGCACTGACCATCGTGGCCTACCTACGCTCGCTGCCGCCGAGTTCTCACGATCCGGGCGCCACATCGATCTCGTTTCCGGTCTCAATGTTCATCCGCGCCGTCCCCGCTCCCGTCACGACGCCTGCGGTGATACCGGGTGCCGCCGACGCCGTTGCGCACGGTCGCTGGCTGCTGAAGGCCGCGAGCTGCAACCAATGTCACGACTCAGCAGACGCCCAGCATCGGCCGATCGCGGGTCGGGAGCTAGGGGGCGGTCTCGCGCTACCGTACGTGAACGGCGTGGCCGTGGCGCCCAACATCTCGAGTGACCCCACCAGCGGCATCGGTTCCTACACCGACGAAGAGCTGATGCGGGTGCTTGACGAGGGCAAAGGGAAGTCAGGGCGCCTGCTCTTCATGATGCCGTGGACGCAATATCGAACGATGACAGTCGAGGACAAGCGGGCGATGATCGCGGCATTGCGGGCCTCGAAGCCAGTGTCCGGCGCCGGACCCGCAACGAGGCTGTGAGCGCGAATGCGCATCGCGCGTCGCTTCAGAGGAAGACGCCGAGATCGCGTCGGTGATGCGGCGTCGCTCGCCACGCACGACGTCGGTCGACTTCGAGGCATTGCGAGCTCTCGCGCAACCCTGGCCGGCTGCGCGGGACGCAGCTCGACGACCAGCCTCGCGAAGACTCGAGGAGTACCTCAAGCTCCGTCGCACGATGGGGTTCAAGCTCCGGGAAGCGGCTCGTCAGATTCCCCGTTTCGGGCAGTTCGCGTTTCCGTCGGTGAAGGCGGGCCTCGCGGCCCGACGTTCTCGACCTGTTCGGTCTGTTGTTGGCCTTGACCGGCATGCGCGTCCAAGGGCCACATGCAGTACGGATACAGTTTGGCCGGGCTACCGAGCGCCTCGTCTTCGCTACGGAATCGGTAAACACCACTGCTCTCGCGCTTTGTCAAATGCCCGCCAAGCCAGGCGCATCCGGCAGCGCCATGGGAGCCCGCGTCCACTTCTGTGGTCGAGCCGTGCGTACCTTCACGCACCGCGAGCCTCACACACGTCACACACGGGGTCGGTCGATCGCCTGGTCGCTCCGGTCAGAACGTGATGCTGGCGCCGCTCAGGGTGGGCGTGACGTCGATCGTGCGCGTCGGCGCAGGCAGCGCGGCCGCGGGCGTGGCGCGGGCCTCGCTCGATTCCTTGCCCCACTTGATCGTGTAGTAGAGCGAGATCGCGCCGACCACTACCGCGCCGACCGCGAGCCCGTCGGCGACGAGGCCGAAGGTCTTCGTGCGGTTAGAGCGAGTCTCGAGGCTATCCGGGTCCGCATTCTTCTGACCACGCGCATCCTCGAGCTTCGAAGATTGGCTCAGCGTCATTAGTCCGAATACACCGGCGCCCGCGGCGAGCGCACCCGTCGAGACCCAGCCGACCCACGGGACACGACGGGGCGGAGCGGCCGCCTGCGCGTAGGCGACGAGATCGAGCTTCACGTCGACCGAGTCGGAGCCGACGACGGAGACGAGAGCCGTGGCCGGTGCGTACCCTTGCTTCGTTGCAGTGATCTTGTGACGTCCGCCGTTGACCATGATCGCCGCCCGCAACGGCGACTTCCCCACGCACGAGGATTCGATGGTGGCGGTGCAGACCGGGATGTCGTCGGCGTAGACGTCGGCGCCGTCGATGTTGACGGTCACCTTGACGGACGCGATGCGCGGGCTGAGGGTCGCCATCTCCGACTCGACCTCGGCACGGCGCTCCGGGGAGACGGCGGCGCCGCCTTCGCGGAGGTAGCGGGAGTAGCTACGCGCGGCAGCGGCGTAGTTGTTCTGCTGCCGCTGAATGCGCCCCATATTGTAGAGAATCTTGTAGCTGGGCGCGAGCTCGTACGCGCGGTCGAACTCGAAGAGGGCCGCATCGTAGTTCTCTTCGTTGAACAGCTGGATGCCGCGCTCGTAGTGGACACGCGCGCGCTCGACCGGATCGGCCGAATCCGCTTTCGCGGGCGGCGCCGGAGCACCAGGACGCGGCGTGGCGGTGGGGGGGGCCGCCTTCTGCGCCAGCGCAGGCGCGCTGCTGAAGACGACCAGCCCGGAGAGGGTGGCGACGGTTGTAAACGCTCCGCGAAGACCACGTCGACCGATCATGCTCGCCTTTCGCGTGGCAAACGCGCCCACGCACCCCAAAAAGTACCTTGGTATGGGCCAGCGTCGCAAGCTCCTCCATCGGGACGACCGTGCGTGAATGTAAGCGCGCGCCGCGCCGCGGGCGAAGGTATCCAGCCGTTCACGTCGCTGCTCGCGAGCGAGCGGCGCGACCTGGCGCTCATGGAGGAGAAGTCGCTCACCGGCGACCGCGCCGCGCAGATCGGCTTCACCTCGGGGTCCACCGTGCTGCCCAAGGACGCCGTTCACACGTCCAACACTCTGTGCGCCGAGCATCGCATGTGGCTCGAAGCCTTCCGCGCACCGCCGAGGACGTGCAGTTCGTGCCCGCCGCCGTGGGGCACCACATCGGCTTCGACATGATCGGTGCGACGCTCCTCGTGGGCGGCACCATCGTGTTCATCGAGAAGTGGTCGTCGAGCGCAGCGCTCGAGCTGATGGAAGAGGCGGGCGTGACCTTGACATTCACGACGGCCGCGCCTCTTACGACGTGCTCGCCGCGCTCCGCGCCGCGCGAACGCGCGCTTGCCCCACGTGCGTTTCGCCCCACCCTTCGGCATGACGGAGATGGGCGGCGTGCTCATGGGCGACCACGACGCGCCTGAGGAGAAGCTGTCGGCGACCGGACGCGCCCAGCCCGGCGTCACCGTCGACGTGCGCGACATCGACGGCAATCCCGTCGATGTCGACGGCGAGCTGATGATCCACTCCGCCTCGCTCTTCCACGGCTACTTGAAGCAGCCCGATGCGACCGCTGCGTCGTTCACGGAGGACGGCTTCTTCCGCACCGGGTACCCGTTCACGGGTGAGCCCATGTGTTCCATGCCGCACTGTGTGAGATCGATCGCCCTTTCGGCGTGAAGAATCGCTTTCCATGAGATCGCTGCGC
>JAYTHX010000414.1:0-10352 GCA_043732195.1 Polyangiaceae bacterium | reverse complement strand
GCCGGATCGCGATGACGCGCAGGCCGGACTCCTTGACCTCGGTCGAGGGATTCCAGACCGTCGGGTAGGAGTAGCCGCGCCGGTTGATCTCCGTCGTGATGGCCGTCTTCGGGACCGAGAAGTAGAACGGGATGTCGACGAGCCGGCTCGCGTCCGTGCTCGTCGTGACCGCATCGCTCGATGCTCCGGTCGAATCGTCGGCGGGAGCCGCGCAGCCGACGACGGCGCCGAGCGCCGCGACCGCAAGGTGACCGAGGAGCGCGACGGGCGAGAAAGAGGAGAGGCGGCGGGTCAGCATTGACACAGACACCTACATGTCGTGTGTCAGACAACCGCGCCCGTGCGCGCGTGTAGTTCCCGCTACTTGGCGCGACCTGGCGCGGGCTACGTCGCGGTGAGGGGAACCATTGATCCACGCACGACGGACGATTCCGTTCGGAAAAGAAGGGCCGTCGGAGGCCTCAGAACAGCTTCTTGCGCTTGCTCGACGCGAGGATGCCCAGCATCTCGCGGTACTTCGCCACCGTGCGGCGCGCGATCTGGATGCCGTCGTTCTTCGCGAGGATTTCGACGATCGCCTGATCGCTGAGGGGGTTCTGCTTGTCCTCGCCGTCGATAATCTTCTTGATCGCCTGCTTCACGCTCTCCGAGGCGATGTCGTCCTCGGAAACGCGACGGATCGACGAGTTGAAGAAGTACTTCAGCTCGAAGAGCCCCTGCGGCGTGTGCACGTACTTGTTCGTCGTGACGCGCGAGATGGTCGACTCGTGCATGCCGACCGCCTCGGCGACGTCGCGGAGGATCATGGGCTTCAAGAACTGAACGCCCTTCTCGAAGAACTCCTTCTGCTTCTCGACGATGCACTCGGTGACACGGATGATCGTCTTGCGACGCTGCTCGATGGCGCGGATGAGCCACTGCGCGTTACGCAGCTTCTCGCCGATGAACTCCTTGGCGTTGGGGTCCTTGAGGAGCTGCTTCGTGAGGGTCTCGTTGATGTAGAGCCGCTGCACGCCGCGATCGTTGTCGGTGACGGTCCACTTCTCTTCGTCGCGCACGACGTAGACGTCGGGCGTGATCGCGATCTGCTTCTCGTCCGTCTCGCTGAAGTTCCGCGCGGGGCGGCTCTCGAGCTTCTGGATCTCCTTGACCGACTCGTAGACCTCCTCGACCGGCACCTTCAGGTCACGCGCGATGGCCTGGTAGTTGTGCTTTTCGAGGTTGTGGAGGTGCTTGTCGATGATGGTGATGTCGAGGTCTTCGGATCCGAACACCTCGGCCTGGACGAGCAGGCACTCGCGGAGGTCGCGGGAGCAGACGCCGACCGGATCCCACTCCTGCATGATGCGGAGGATCTCGGGGGCGTCCTCGGGGTTGACCCCCGACTCCTCGGCGAGCTCCTCGATGGTGAGGTCGGGGGTGCGCGTAGCGTCCGGGCGCTCGACGCCCTTCAGGTCGAGAAAGCCCTGGTCGTCGAGGTTGCCGAGGACGAGCTCGGCAAAGCGCTTCTCGGAGTCGGTGAAGTCGGAGAGGCCGAGCTGCCATCGGAGGTGGTCGACCAGGGACTCGTGCTTCGTGAGGTTCTGCTCGATCGGCGGCAGCTCCTCGAAGCCGCCGCGGCTCGTGGGAAGGGCCTGCTGGAGGGTGCGGTTCTCGAGGAACTGCTCCCAGTCGATCTCGCCGACCTGCTTCGCGTCGGTCTTCTGGGCCTCGCCGGACTCCAGGCGCTTGCGGTCCTCGAGGCGGTCGATCCGGAGCTCGCCCTGCTCGTTGGACTGGTGGGCGACGTCGACCGCGTTGTCCCCGGTGGCGCGGGGCCGAGGCTCGAACTCCTCGTCCGCCAACACGGGGTTAGCGTCGCATTCCTTACGGATTTCCTCGATGAGCTCGAGCCGGGAGAGCTGCAGCAGCCGGATGGCCTGCTGGAGCTGCGGCGTCATGACGAGCTGCTGACTGAGCTTGAGCTGCTGTTTGATTTCCATCGGCAAAAATCCTGCAAACAAAGGTTACACGCCGATGCGGACCGTGAACGCGAAAATCGGGCCACGAGGCTTTTTGCCTCGCCGAGGTCAGCGTGAGGCCTACAGCGCAGGCGGAGGAAGACTCCGTCCCCAGTTGCCGAGGTAGCGTCCGACGACGAGCGGGTGCTCCTCGAACTCCTCGGGCGTGCCCTCCATCGCGACCTGACCGTCGAGGAGGAGGAGCGCGCGCGTGCATACCCGCAGCGCCTCGGCGACGTGATGATCGGAGAGCAACACCGCCACCTGCTCCTCGCGCGCGAGGTCGCGGAGCATATCGCCGAGGCGGCTCGCTTGCTGCGGGTCGACGCCGGCGAACGGCTCGTCGCAGACGAGCACCCTCGGCGGACGCGTGAGCGCGCGCGCGAGCTCGAGGCGGCGGCGCTCGCCTCCCGAGAGCTCGCCCGCGCGGACCTCCATGCGATCGGAGAGCGCGACCTTGTCGGCGAGCTGATCGATCGCCGCGTCCTCGCCGGCGCGCTTGCGGCTCGGCCAGCCGCCGCCGTGCACGATGCGGCGATAGACGCGGAGGTTCTCGCGCACCGACAGATCCCAGAGCACGCTCGGCGTCTGCGGGACGTACGCGACGCCGCCGCGCGCGCGCTCCCAGAGCGCCTCGCGCGTGACCTCGGTGCCGCGCAGGAAGACCTGACCGTCCTCGATCGGGATCTCGCCGACCAGCGCGCGGAAGAGCGTCGACTTGCCGGCGCCCGACGGACCGAGCACGCCGAGCACCTCGCCGGGCGCGGCGCGCATCGAGACGCCGCGCAGGATCATCTTGTCGCCGCGGGCCACGCGGATGCCGCGCGACTCGATGGCGGCGGGCGCTTCGTCGCTCACGGCTTCGGGACGGGGATCGAGCCCTTCACCTGCGTGGCGGTGACCTTGCCGGTCGCGAGCTCGATCGTCGCCTTGTCGGCCTGGATCCAGCCCTGGCCGCGCGAGAGCTTCACGCCGCCGCGCAGCTCGAGGACCTGCTTCTTGAGATCGATCTCGACTTCGGGCGCCTCGCCGTGGACACCGCGCACGTCGGCGACGACGCCGCCCGAGCCCTTCGCCCAGTTGAGATGAGGCGACGTATCGAACTTGAGGTCGACGCGCGGACAGCGGACCGCCATGTCGCCCTTGGAGAGGACGACCTGCCCGGTGAGCACCGCGGAGCCGGTGGCGACGTCGACCTCGAGCTTGTCGGCCTGCACGCTCACGTCCCCCTTGCCGACGTCGAGCAGCGGGTCGGCCTCGGCCTCGCCGGGGAGCAGCGAGGTGCCGAGCAGCACGACGAGGGCTGCGAAGGCGAGGCGCTTCATATGCACAGGGTTGCCTGATGTCGCCGCGTCGCGCAAGCACGGAGACCGCTCAGCGGCGCGCCGGCCTCGCCGCGCGCACGGCGTCGGCGCGCCCACGAGGAAAGCGCGCAACGTTTTTGTCGGGGTCTGATGGGCGACATCTTCAGCGGGATGAGACGCCCCGCGCTTCGTCCAAGTCGAGCCGGGAGGACCTTCGCGCGGATGACGTGATCCATCTGCGGATTTCGGTGGCCGGCCAGGTCGGGCACAACGTGATCGTTCAGAGTCACGTCGCGCTCACCGACGCCCGGAAGCGCCGCCCGGCTGGTCCGGTGGGTACCGGTGAGCGTCCGGCCTCCGGCTACGCCAGCGCGAGGCTGATCGCCTCGAGCTCCGCGACGCGGCCCTCCGCGCGCCCACGCTCGGGAGGGGAGGCGGCGAGCTCGAGGAGGTGCTCGACCACCGAGGCGATGGCGCTACGTGTGAGCGGGACCAGCGCCGTCGATCGGCCGCCCGACGCCGCGAACGTGCGCACCACCGCGCGGCAGAGCGGGCCCAGATCCTCCTCCGTCATACCGGGCGTGTCCGCGCCGCCCGCCACCGAGGCGAGGACGCGCGCGAGCGGCTGCGCGAGGCGCGTGACCGCGCGATCGATCCGGTAGCGCATGAGCACGGGATCGGCCTCGGCCTGCGCGGCGTCGCGGCCGGTGACCACCACGTCGAGATCGTGCTTCCAGTCGGCCGCCGCGCCGAGCAGCGCGCCGGCCACCACCTGCGCGGCGTCGTCCGCCTCGCGCTCCAGCTTCGCGGCGCGGAGCGCGAGATCCTGCGCGCGCGTGCGGGCCGCGTCGATCTTGCTGCGCTCGTCGATCGCGGCCTCGCGCGCGCGGTCGAGCAGCTCGCTCACCACGCGATTGCCGCGGCGGCGGAGGCCTCGCTCCTTTAGCTCGTCGCTGCGGCCGATCAGCTCCTCGTCCAGCAGCCGCTGCACGGTCTCCCAGTTGCTCTTCGCGAGCGCCTCGGCGTCGCCCAGCTTGCCCTGCAGGGCGAGACGCGCGGACAGCGCGATGGGCTGCGCCCACGAGGTGAGGCCCGTCTCCAGCAGCGACTCGCCGACGTTGCTCATCACCGTCGCGAGCTCCTCGGGCTTCAGGCGATCGGCCTTGTTCACCAGGATCTGCACCGGCAGCTTCGCCGTCTTCGCCTCCTCCAGGATCCGGCGCTCGCTCTGCTTCAGCGGCTGGTTCGCGTCGAGCAGCCAGATCGCGGCGTCGGCCTCCTCGAACGCGGAGCGCGCGGCGTCGGTGTGGCGCTGATCGGGCGCGTTGAAGCCCGGCGTGTCGAGGATCTCGACGCGCGTGAGCGACGCGATCGGCATCAGGATCTCGACGCGCTTGACGTTGCTCGTCTCGACCGTCTTCAGGGCCGCGCGGAGCTCGGTGGACGGGACGATGCGCTCCTTCACGTCGCCGTCGTAGAACTGGATGCGCGCGAACGGATCCGGCGCGTAGCGGAGGTGGTGGAGCGTGGCGGTGGTGGGGAGCACGCCGGTGGGCGCGACGTCCGCGCCCATCACGGCGTTGATGAACGTGCTCTTTCCGGCGTTGAACTCGCCAACGATCGCCACGCGCACCGGTCGCGAGCGCTCCACCGCGAGCTCGCCGACCTTGGCCGTGCACTCGAGCGCGTGCAGCGCGCGGGCATGGCGGTCGAGGCGCGTGAGGATCGCCGTCCAGTCTCCGGGCGCGCCGCTCGCGGGGATCCAGCCGGCGAGCGCCGCTGCACGCGCGGTGTCGGCCCACGCGCGAGCGCGGCTGGTCTCGACGGCGGTCAGCTCGTCGAGGATCGCCGAGGCCTCGCCAGGATCCTTGAGCCGGGCCGGGGAGGGCAGGCGGCGCGCGTCGCGCACGACCGGGTCGTTTGCGGTCTTCGCGGCGTTCGGGCCGGTGCTGAGCGCGGTGATGGCCACCTGCAACGAGGCATGATCCTGATCCTCGAGCGCGCTGTCCAGCAGCGGGCGCGCCGCCGAGGCATCGCCGGCACGCACGGCGGTCACGAGCGCCGCGCGCGCCTCGTCACGTCGGCCCTCCGCACGTGCGAACGCTGCCTTCCACCGCGCGAGATCGCGCTCGCCACGGCCGTCGACGACGGTGTGGATCTTCGCGCGGGTCACGTCGTCAGCGGGGATCCACGCGAGCGCGGAGGCGAGCGCCTCGCTGGAGCCCGCGACCTCGAGCACCATCGCGCGGAGGAGGAGCGGGAACGCCGCGGGGTCGTTCGCGATGGCGAGCGCGCGCCCGCGGAGGAGCGCCGCGCGCCCGTCGGTGGGGTCGGCCTCGAGGCCCTCGAGCGCCTCGCGCGCGCCGTCGATGTCGTTCTGGAGGAGACGCGCCTCCGCGCGCCGCAACGCGACGTCCTTGTGCTTGCGATCGGCGAGGCGCTCGAGCCATAGCTCGGCACGCGCGCCGTCCCCGAGCGAGAGATCGAGATCGGCGAGCCACAGCAGCGCCTCGCGCCGCGCATCGCTGCCCGGCTCGGCCACCGCGAGGGCCCGCAGGAAGGCGTCGCGCGTCTCCTCCGGCGGCGAGCCCACGCGCTCGCGCGCCCGGCCGAGGCGCACCCAGATCTCGCCGCGCGAGGCGACGCGCGCCGCGAGCTCCTCGAGCGTGAGCGCGAGCTCGGCATCGAGCTGCGCCGCCTCGCAGGCATCGGCGAGGAGCGCGAGCCCCAGCGGCGAGTGCGGTACGCGCTGCAGCATCGCCTTCGCCGCGATCCGCGCGCGCATGGGATCGCCCTTGGCGAGCGCCTCTTCGCCCTCGCGGAGGTATCCCTCGACACCCGCGAGCACGACCTCGACGCGCCCCAGCCAGCCCGCGATGGTCTCGGCGAGACGCATGACGTCCGAGGTTTATCACACCTGGGCCGCGCGCTCCGCGGCGCCCGTAACGTGCCCCCGATCGCCTCGTCGTTCCAGGCGGCCCACGGGGTGGCGTCGACCCATTGCCAGCCGCCATCCCGCTCGTCGGGTCCGCCCTGCTTCGGCTGGACGCCGCCGAGCCAGGGGCCGACGGCCTGATCGTTGAACGCCTCGGCGAAGCGCTCGTTCGCGAGCGCGATGACGAAGTCGTTCTCGCCCGCGGAGGCGATCGTCACGAGGTGGCCGCCGGCCTTCAGGCCGCCGGCCTTCACCGCGCGATCGCGGGCGTCGTCCCAGCCGAGGCCGACGGGCACGAGGACGAGGAGGTACGCGTGGCCGTTGCCGGTTCAGGTCCGGGCGTCCGCCGGGATGACGCGCGCATCGACCGCGCGATCCGCGGCGTCGGCGAGCACACGCGCGCCCGGGCCGATCGTCACTTCGGCGAGTCCACGGTCAGAGCTCCTCGCGTTCGAGGAGCTGCCGGAGGAGCGCGGCGTCGAAGCGCAGCGCGAGCACCTTTTCGCGGTCGACCACCACCGCGCCGGGCGCCGAGCCCTTCGGCTTCCGGAGGTAGCGCTTGGGCGTGTACTGGACGTCGACCGCCTTCTCCTCGCGGGCCTCCGAGAAGTGCGCCGCGAGATGGGCGGCGTCGACCAGATCGTCGGCGGGGCAGGTCTGGCCCTTCTCGAGCGGGACGATCACGTGCGCGCCGGTGCGGTCCTTCGCGTGGAGCCAGAGATCGTTGGGCTTGGCGATCTTGAGCGTGAGCGTGTCGTTGTCGGCCGCGCCCTTGCCCACGAGGAGCTTCTTGCCGCTGCGCGCGCTGAAGGTGCGAAATGCGATCCGCCGCCCCTTCGCCCCGGCGGCCGCGCTCTTCGCGCCCGCGCCCGCGCTCACGCCGGCGTTCGTGGTCGCGCCGGGGAGGCTCACGTCGCGCGGCGCGGCGCGCTTGGCCTCGCGCGCCGCCTCCTTCATGGCGAGCACGCCCGGCGCCGCGCGCACGGCCTCGATCGCGATGGCCACCGCGAGGGCGTGACCGTCCGCCTGCGCGAGCCGCTCGCCCGCGATCTTGCCGCCCAGCTTGAGCCGCTTCGCGCGCTTGAACATCGCGTCGACCTGCTCGCGCGCGCTCTTCGCCGGGTCGAGCAGCACCTCCATGGGCACGGCCTCTCCCGACGACCAGTCCGTGACCACGAGCTTTGTCGCGCCGCGCGGCGCGCGGGTCGCCTCGGCGACGAGCCACTGCGCCTGCGACGCGATGCGGTCGGCCTGCGCGATCTTCGCGAGGTCCTCCTGGATGGCGGCGCGCCGCCGATCGATGCGCACGCGCGCCTTCTCGAGCGTCCGCACCAGCTCTCCGCGGTGGATCTCGATGGCGTCGTCCGCGAGCGCCTGCACGATGGCGAGACCGCGGGCCTCGAGCGCGGACTGCTGCGCGTCGAACGCCTCCACGAACGGCGTGAAGGTGCCCGGGGTGACGTCGGTGACCACGACGCGTCCGCCCTGCGCCCGCAGCGACCGCACGAGCACCGGCCATGCCGGACTCGCCGCCGCGAGCGCCTCGGCGTTCGCCGGGTTCTCCCGTCGCGCGCTCCAGGGCTCGAACAGCACCTCTTGCTCCGTGATGGCGACGAGGCGCGCCTTCTCGAGCGCGTCCTCCCGGCCGCGTTGCCGCGCCGATCCCGGCGGGAGCCGCCCCGCCCACAGCTCCTGACGCGCGCCCTGGGGCAGGAGGCCCGCGCCGCCGCCCTGGCGCGTCGCGCCCACGATCACGAACGCGGATCGCCCGGGCACGCGGATCTTCAGGACGACCACCCGCTCCGCGGAGTCCGCCTCCTGCACGATCGCGCTTGGCACATGCTCGTCGCTCATGACGACCGGATGCTAGCGCGCCTGCGCACATCGTGCGCTCACGGTCGGCCCTGTTCGCGCGGACCGGCGCGGCGTACCCTCGAGAGAGGTTGAAGGTCCGGCAGACGTTTCCCACGGGACAGACCAGCGCGTCCAAGATCAAGGCGCTGCTCCTCTGCCTCGAGGCCAAGCAGGGAGCGAAGGCCGGCGAGGCCTGGCTCGCCAAGCTCCGTCTCGGCCGCGCGGACCTCGAGGACGAGACGAGGCTCCTGCCGCTCGGTGCGCTGCACTCCGCGCTCAAGGCGTTCGAGGAGGCGCTCCCCGGCTCCCTCGGCGAGGTCGGGCCCTACCTGGTCGCGTCGCAGAACCTCGGGACGTGGGCGCGCCTCCTCCGCGGGACGCGTGCGCCGCAGGAGGCGTTCGCCCGCATCGACTCGTCGGACAGCGAGCACGGCCGCACCACGCGCTGGGAGACCGAGGAGTCGGGGCCCGGCCACTGGCGGGGCAAGGTGCGGATCGGGCACGACCCCGCGCTGGAGAAGGACGGCCTCCTCGCGAAGGCGCGCGTCCTCGAGCTCGCGGTGGTGCCGACGCTCTTCGGGTATGCCGGGGGGACGGTGACCGCGCTCGCCACCACCGACGATTCGCAGGACTTCGAGGTGCGCTGGGCGCTGCCCACCACCGCGCGCGGGGTCGGGATCGGCGCCGCCGTGGGCGTGGCGATCGGTGCCGGCTCGCTGGCGGCCGCGCCCTCGATGATCGGCGCTATCGTGGCGCTCGCCGCGCCGCTCGCGCTCGGCGGGCTCGGCCTCGCGTGGACGCGCGATCGGACGCGCAAGATCGAGACCGCGGCGCAAACGATCCGCGTGCACGCGCTCGAGCGGAGCCTCGCCATCCGCGAGACCGAGAGCCGCTCCGGCGCGGGGGATCTCGAGGGCAACGTCGTCGCCGGCCAGTACCGGATCGGCGCGCGCATGGGCTCGGGCGCGAGCGGCGTCATCTACCAGGCAACGCGCCTGACCGACGGCCTGCCGGTCGCCATCAAGCTGCTACGCGCGGCGACGGCGCACGACGCGGTGGCGTCCGATCGGCTCCGTCGCGAGGCCGAGGCGCTCGGTCTCGCGTGGCACCCGAACGTGGTCGAGGTCATCGACCACGGGCACCTGCCCGACGGCACGTCCTACCTCGTGATGGAGTTGCTCGAGGGCGAGCCGCTCGCGAACCGCCTCAAGTACAAGGGTCGCCTCACGTCCGAGGAGCTCGTGCCGATCGCGGTGCACGTCGCGGAGGCGGTGGTCGCGATCCACGCCGCGGGCGTGGTGCACCGCGATCTCAAGCCCGCCAACATCTACCTCACGCACGACGAGGCGGGCCTCGAGCGCGCCAAGATCCTCGACTTCGGGATCGCGCGGGTCGAGTGGGAGGAGATGCGGATCACGAACATGGGCGCGCCGCTCGGCACGCCCGGGTACATGTCTCCGGAGCAGGAGAGCGGCGGCGAGGTCGATGCGCGCAGCGACGTCTACGCCATTGGCGCCGTGATCTACGAGTGCCTGGTCGGCGAGCCGCCGCCGCCGACGCCGAGCGACCTGTGGACGCCCGGCAAGCGGCCGCCCAGCAGCATCGGGCTGCGGCTGCCGCTCGATCCCGAGGACGACGAGCGCATGCGGCAGGCGCGACCCGATTCGGGCGTGCATCCGGCATCGCGTCGCATGCCGAGCGCGGCGCCGGCCGCGCTATCCGGCCCGATCGACGTGCCCGAGGCGTGGCGGGTGATCGTCGAGCGCGCGCTCGCAAAGCGCCCCGAAGATCGCTACCAGGACGCACGGACGCTGCTCGGCGCGTTGCGCGCGTTGCGCGCGGAGACCCCGGCGGCGCCGGCGCTCTCCGGTGACGTCCACAGCTGAGGGCGCCGGGCGCGATCCTCTGGTACCTTCCGGGCGTGGGAAAGCTCCGCTCTCTTGCGCTCCTCGCGGGCGCCTTCGTTCTCCCTTCGCTCGTGGCGTGCCAGGCGTCGACGACGCCGCCTCCTGCGCAGCAGCCGCCGTACTACGGCCCCGGGCAGCCAGGGCCGTACCCGCAGCAGCCGTATCCGCAGCAGCCTTACCCGCAGCAGCCTTACCCGCAGCAGCCGGTGCAGCCGCAGCCGTATCCGCAGCAGCCGGTGCAGCCGCAGCCGGTGCAGCCGCAGCCGCAGCCGCAGCGTCCGCTGCTCGCGCCGCTCGTCGGCGCGGCGGCGTGGCAAAACGAGCTCCGTTCGGTCCTCAACGAGCTGCTGAA
>JAYTHX010000413.1:0-10438 GCA_043732195.1 Polyangiaceae bacterium | reverse complement strand
GGCACCGGCACCGGTCAGGGCTTCGGCAACGGCCACGGCCGTCTCGGCGGCGCGCACCAGACCAAGAGCCCCTCGCTCCGTCAGGGCGCGACGCAGGTGAACGGTCGCCTCCCGCCGGAGGTCATCCAGCGCATCGTCCGCCAGAACTTCGGCCGCTTCCGTCTCTGCTACGAGAACGGTCTGCGCACCAACCCGAACCTCCAGGGTCGCGTGGGCGTGAAGTTCGTCATCGACCGCTCGGGCGCGGTGTCCACCGCGTCGGACGGTGGCTCGGATCTTCCGGATCAGGGCGTCGTCGGTTGCGTCGTCCGCGGCTTCGGCAACCTGTCGTTCCCGCAGCCCGAAGGCGGCATCGTCACCGTCGTGTATCCGATCATCTTCAACCCCGGCGACTAGTCAGGGACGAGCGGGGCTCCGCCCCCGCTCACCGCGAGACCGAGCGGTGGAGATTGGTGGAGGAGGGGAGCCGCGAGAGCGAGCTCCCCTCTTTCGTTTCTTCTGCGCGCGAGCCGGTGATGCGCGAGAGCGGGAGACGACAGGGCAGGAACAGGGAACAGGGAACAGGGAACAGGGAACAGGGAACAGGGAACAGGGAGCAGATCTCGCGGATCTCTCGACGGTGGAATCCATCGTCACACGCGCAGCGCGAGCACTGCGTGACGGATCTGTGCGCGTTACACGCAAAAGCGTGTGGTATGCATGTAAAATACGCCGATTTGTGCCGATAAAAGGAGGTGCGCAGGTGGCGGCACACTCTCCGCGTGGGTGCCGAAGGGAGCGACCGAACGTGCTCGCGGTATGTCGGTTAGCTTTCCCTGAACGGTGGCGGCTCGCTAGAAACGACCTTGATGCGTAGCCAACGAATCGCCGCGACCGCCCTCTCGTTCCTCTCCCTCTCTGCCGTCGCTTGTGGATCTTCGCCTTCGGGAGACGGCACCGACACCGCCGTCAGCGAGCCCGCCGCCAACCCCGCGCCCGATCTTGCGAGCGCGCCCGTCACCGTGCCCGGCGAACACGCGCGCGATGGCGTCGTGACGAACGAGGTACGCGACGCCATCGGCATCAATGCGAACAGCGGCGGCGGGAGCAGCGGCGGCGGGGCCCCGCCGGCGCCGTCCGATCCGAACGCGGGCGCGGGCCCCAAGCCCGCCACCACGTGCTCGGTCACCAAGGACAGCGGCGGGTTCTTCGTGCGCAGCACGACCAAGAGCATCTACGAAGCGTACGTGCCGGCGAGCTACACGGGGACGGCGCCCATGCGGCTCATCGTGGGGCTCCACGGCTGCGGGGACAGCGCGCACAACTTCGCGACGTGGGGCGTGAACCCCTACGACACGCGCGCCACGCAGCAGCACATCGGCATCTCCATCGGCGGCCGCGACGGGCAGTGCTGGAACGGCAGCGACGACGACAAGGTGCTCGCCGCTGTCGACGACATCTCCACGTGCTTCTGGGTGCACCAGAAGAAGGTCGTCATCGCCGGCTACTCCTCGGGTGGCGAGATCGGCTACCGCGTCGGCCTCCAGCACGCGTCGCGCTTCGCGGGGATCATCGTCGAGGACTCGGGCCTCTACGCCGCCGGCAACCCGGACACGTTGCTCGCGAACGCCGCGTGGAAGCTGAACGTCGCGCACCGCACGCACACGGCCGACCCCGTCTTCCCGCTCGCGCAGGTGAAGGCCGACTGGGCGAAGATGACCGCCGCGGGCTTCCCCATCAAGACGAGCGTGACCGCCGGCGACCACGAGGGATCGAGCGCCGACTGGGCGACGTGGCTCATCCCGCAGTCCGCCGGCTTCGCGGCGCCCTGACGAGCGGGGGTCGAGCCGGGCGCGGGCTCGTGGGGCATCAACCACCACGACACGCGCGCCAGCCAGGACCACATCGGCATCGCGATCGGCGGCAGGGACGGGCAGTGCTGGAGCGCTTCGGACGACGACAAGGTGCTCGCCGCGGTGGACGACATCGCGGGCTGCTTCTGGGTGCACCAGAAGAAGGTCGTGATCGCCGGCTACGCGTCGGGCGGGATCAGCGTCTACCGTGTGGGTTTGAAGAACGCGGATCGCTTCGCGGGGATCGTCATCGAGGACGAGGGGCTGTACGGCACCGGCGCGGCGGACGCGGTGCTCGCGACAAGACGAGCGCCGCGGGATTTCCGCTCGTCACGAGCGTCGTTGCCGGTTGCCGGCACACACGATGGGACCAGCACCGACTGGGCGGCGTGGCTCGTAGCCCAGTCCGCTGGATTCGTGGCCCCCTGACGTCGTAGCCTGGATCGCGCATGCGCAATTTCTCGCTGCTCTTCGGAGCTCTCGGGGTCGTCGCTGGTTCTCTCGCAGGCTGCTCTTCGTCCGACGACGATGCAGCCGGAACGGGCGATCCGGCGCCGGCGCCGGCGCCCACCGTGAACGGCAGCGAGCAGCCTGCGCCGTTACCGACCACCACCACGCCGGTCGTGACGCCGCCGACGCCGAGCGCGGATCAGCCGGGCCCCGCGCCCAAGGGATGCTCGGGGATCACCAAGGACCAGGACGGCTTCTTCACGCGGAGCACGCCGCAGGGCTCGTACGTCGGCTTCGTTCCCAAGACCTATGCCGGTCAGCCCAGCACGCTCGTCGTCGGCATCCACGGTTGCGGCGACTCCGCGATGAACTTCGCAAAGTGGGCCGTCAATCCGTACAAGACCATCGCCACGCAGACGCACATCGGCATCTCGATCGGCGGCCGCGACGGCCAGTGCTGGGACACGAAGAACGACGACCCGAAGGTCACCGCTGCGATCGCCGACATCGCGAGCTGCTTCTACGTCCACCAGCAGAAGGTCGTGCTCGCCGGCTACTCCTCGGGGGGGATCCTCGCCTACGAGATGGGGCTCGGGCAGTCCGCGAAGTACGCGGGCATCATCATCGAGAACTCGGGCCTTGGCAGCGCGAAGCCGACGAGCACGACGTGGAAGATCAACGTCGCCCACATCGCACACCTGAGCGACGACAGCTTCCCGATCGCCGGCGCTCGCGCCGACTGGGCGAAGCTCGAGGCGGCAGGAATCCCGCTCCAGAAGAAGGAAGTCCCGGGCACGCACGACGGCACGAGCGACGATTGGTCGGATTTTCTGGTCCCCAAGATCGCCGGCTGGAAGGCCCCGTGAGGCATCGTGACCGGAACTGGTTTTCCGCTTTGCCAGGCGGAAGTGTTCCCTTACACTCCTGGCCGCCATGAAGACGGTGACGCTCGGGGCTGCAATCGCGACGCTCGCTCTCGCCACACTCGGTGCTGGTTGCAGTCGCAACAACATCGAGGCGGTCAACCTTGCCAACGAGGGTGACAAGGCCAAGGGCACGGACGTCGACACCGCGATCTCGAAGTACGAGCAGGCGACCAACCTCGATCCGACGAACCACCGGATCCTCTGGAAGCTCGGCACCGCGTACGCGAAGAAGGAGGCGTGGGACAAGGTCGCGTCGACGATGGCAAAGGCCGAGCGCATCGAGCCGAAGCACGCGAACTTCTACTACCTCCATGGTCAGGCTCTCGCGCGTCAGGCCGTCAAGGGCCCGACCAGCTGGGCGGATGCGAAGGCGCCTCTCGAGGAGTCGCTCAAGCTCGATCCGAACGGCCCGCACTATCCCACCGGCGCCGGCTGGGACGCGAAGAACGCGGGCTCCACGCACTTCGAGCTTGCCGAGGTCCTTCGCAACCTCGACGACGAGAAGGGCGCGCTCGACGAGTACACCAAGGCGATCCAGGTCAAGCCGGACGAGATCTCGTTCTACCCGCCGCTCGCTCTCCTCTACTTGAACCTGAACCTCGTGAAGGAGGCCGAGGACGCGCTCAACAGCGCGGTCTCCTTCGCGAAGGACGGCGACAAGCAGCTCTTCGCGGTCCACAGCCTGCTCGGTCAGGTCGCGGACATGAAGAACGACTCGACCAAGGCCACCACCGAGTACGAGATGGCGAAGAAGGCGTGCGGGCTCTGCAACGAGCCCGGACAGCAGATCGCCTTCTTCAACCTCGGCGCCGCGTACGCGACCCTCAAGCCTGCGCGCAAGAGCGACGCGATGGCACAGCTCCAGTCGTTTCAGAAGATGATCTGCAAGACTGCTGCTGCGCAGCGTTACGCTGACCAGTGCACGACGGCCCAGCAGCTCGCGACGAAGCTCGGTGGCACGCTCCAGTAGCGTGTCGCGAGACGTCCTCGCGGAACCACGGTACGTCAGAAGGGTCAAGCCCTTCTGTCTCGCTTCTGCGTGGCGCGAGCGTCCCGGGGCGGGCTGCAACCTTTGTGCTGAGAACACCCAACATGGGCGCGCGCTCTGGTAGCGTTGATCGCGCCGTTGGCATGATCGGTTGGCGATAACCGAGGGAATCCATGGACCTGCAGGATCGACTGAAGCAGCTCGAAATTGTCCGCGACTGGCAAGGGCTCGTCGAGGAGCTCGAAAAGGGTATCCAGTCCCAAAGCGCGCACAGCAACGAGGCGAAGGCGAGCTTCCATCTGCGGCTCGGACAGGTCCTCGAGCAGAAGTTCCTTGCCGGCGTCAAAGCGCTGAAGCACTTCCAGGATGCGTACAAGCTGAATCCCGCGCTCGCTGAGAGCCTGGAAGCAGCGCGTTCCGTGTACTGGGCGCTCGGCAAGCTGAACATGGTGCAGAAGCTCCTCGAGCTGGAGCTGCGCACGCACAAGGACGGGCCGCAGGCGAGCGCGCTGCTCATCGAGCTCGGTGACGTCCTCTGCGACCTCGGCGACTACGACAAGGCGACGAGCACGTACGCGAGAGCGCTCGCAACGAGCGGCGGCCAGAACGCCGAAGCGCGCGCGTGCCTCGAGGACGTCCAGGCCGAGAGCGGCTCGTGGCAGACGCACGTCTCGCAGCTCTCGAAAGCGGCCAGCGCGGCCAGCGAGGACGAGGGCGACGCGGCGGCGAAGAGCCGCCTCTACCTTCGCGCCGCGCGCATCACGCGCCGCTTCTCCCCGGACGACGTGCTCGACATGCTCGAGCAGGCGTACTCCGCCGATCCCTCCTCGAAGCAGGCGGCTGCGCTCTTCGAAGGAACGATGGGCGAAGGCGGGAAGCTCGAGCAGCTCGAGACGCTGCAGTTCAAGCTTCTCCAGGCCGAGCCGGAGAAGAAGGCGCGCGCGAGGATGGCGCACATCTTCGGCACGCGCTGGGTGTCGCGGCACCAGAACGTCGACACGGGCGCGAAGTTCCTCGAGGAGTCGATCAAGCTCGATCCCGAGAACGAAGGCGCGTTCCACTACCTGCGCGATGCCTACGGCCGCAAGGGTGGCGACTGGGATCGCGTCCTCACACTCGCCGAGGAAGCCGTCACGCACGCCGGCGAGAACGGCGGCAGTAGCACGCACAACACGACGTTCCTCCTCGCGCAAGCCGGGACGATCGCGTGGCGCCAGCTCGGGAACCTGATCCGCGCGCGGACGGTGTTCGAGCGCCTGAGCCACATCGAGCCGCAGCACCCGATGCTCCTGGCGTTCGAGGCGCAGATCGGTGAGCAGCTCTCCAACGCGCCGCCGCCGATGCCCGCGATCGCCATTTTGACGCCCGGCTCGATTCCCCCGGCCGCCGCGGCGCCGGTCACCGCGCCGCCGCCGCCCGTACAGGACACGTCGCCGCCGCCGCGCGACTTCGATCCCGCGCGCGCGTCGATCCCCGACGACGGAAGCCTCGTTGCTCCGCCCGCCGCAGGCGAAGCCACGCCGCCCCCGCCGCCCGTGCAGACGACGGCTCCCGCCGCCGACGCGCACCAGAGCGTCGTCGGTTCGCCCGACAAGATCGCGGAGCTGCGCGCGCTCGCCGACAAGCAGGAGGCGAACAAGCGTTACAACGAGTACGTCAAGACGCTCCTCCAGCTCGCGGCGATGGTCCCCGACGCGGAGGAGCAGGTCTCGCTCTACACGAAGGCCGCCGAGCTCTACACCGGCAAGTTCGCCAACCAGGCGGAGGCCGTGAAGGCGTACGAGGCGGTCATCGCCATCGATCCCGAGAACGGGGGAGCGATCGATTACCTCCGCGGGATGTACGAGAAGCGTCGCGACTGGGAGAAGCTGCTCGGTCTCGAGCGTCGCGAGGCCGAGCGCCTCTACGGCGACGAGCGCGCGCAGAAGTTCCTCGAGATCGCGAAGCTCGCCACGGAGCGCGTCAAGAAGCCCGAGGTGTGCATCGAGCTGTGGCACGAGGTGCTCAACAGCGATCCCGCGAACGCCGAGGCGCTCGGCGCGCTCGGTGGTCTCTACGAGCGATCGAAGGACTTCGACAAGCTCGTCGAGGTGCTCGAGAAGCAGGCCGAGGTCACGTACGACAACGCGGCCAAGGTCCAGATCCTCACGAAGCTCGGCACGATCTACGGCGATCGTCTCAACAACGACGAGGGCGCGGTCACCGCGTGGCGCTCGCTCCTCGCCATCGATCCGAACGATCGCAAGGCGCAGGAGGCCCTCAAGAAGAAGTACCTCACGCTCGGTCGCTGGGACGACCTCGAGGTCTTCTACGCCGAGACCGGCAAGTGGGATGAGTTCATCCGCGTCCTCGAGCAGCAGGAGGCGAAGGAAGCGGTCCCCGAGGCGAAGATCGGCCTCCTCTTCAAGATCGCCGAGCTGTGGGCGGACAAGAAGCAGAAGAATGACCGCGCCGCGCGCGCCTACGAGAAGGTACTCGAGCTCGAGCCGCAGAACCTCCGCGCCGCCGAGGCGCTCATCCCGATCTACTCGCAGGCCGGCAACGCGAAGGCGCTCGCCAATGCCATCGAGGTCAAGCTCGGTCACGAGGAAGACGCGTACGCGAAGCTCTCGCTCTTGCGCGAGGTCGCCGGACTCTACGAGGGCAAGGTCCGCGATCCGCAGAAGGCGTTCGCGCGCTACCTCGCCGCGTTCCTGCTCTTCCCGGCGGACGAGCAGACCACCGTCGACGCCGAGCGCGGCGCAAAAGCTACCGCGGAATGGCCGCAGGTCGAGGCCGCCTACCGCAAGGCCATCGACGAGGCCGCAGGCTCGGGCGATGCGTCGCTTGCCATCACGCTGCGTCTGAAGCTGGGTCGTGTCCTCGTCGAGGAGATGAACCAGGTCGACGAGGCGCTGTCAGTCTACCGCGCCGTGTACGACGCCGAGAGCGAGAACGCCGATGCGCTCGCCGCCCTCGAGCGCCTGTACCGCGCCACGTCGCGCTACGCCGATCTTCTCGGCATCTACGAGAAGCGCCGCGAGCTCTCCCCCGATCACGAGGAGAAGAAGCAGATCTCCTACGAGCTCGCGAAGCTCTACGAGACCGAGCTCAAGGATCTGGACCGCGCCATCGAGACGTACACGGGCGTCCTCGCGGACGAGCCGACGGACGTGCGCGCTCTCGCCGCGCTCGATGTCCTCTACCGGCAGCTCGAGCGCTGGGAGCCCTACGTCGACACGCTCCGCCGCCGCATCGAGCTCGATGCCTCGGAGCCCGAGCTCATCGACCTCAAGTACCGCCTCGGTCAGACCCTCGAGAAGCACACCGGCGACGCCGCCGGCGCGCTCGAGAACTATCGCGAGATCCTCTTCCTCGACGCCCAGCACGCGGGAGCCCGCGAGGCCCTGGAGTCGCTTCTCGAAAATGGGGATCTGCGCGCGGAAGCCGCAAGCATCCTCGAAAACATCTACGAGGAGCGCGGCGACTGGGCGAAGCTGCTCACCGCCCTCGACATCCTCAGCGAGGCGGAGGGCGACTCGGATCGCCGCGTCGCGCTGCTCCGCAAGATCGCGCGCATCTCGAACGAGAGCCTGAACGATCACGCCCGCGCGTTCGCCGCGCTGTCCAAGGCGCTGCGCGAGCAGCCGGCCCACATCTCGACGCGCGTCGAGATCGAGAACATCGCCGAGATCTCCACCACGTGGAAGGCGCTCACCGAGCTCTACGACGAGATCGCCGAGAGCATGACCGACGCGGCGCTCGCGCGCGGTTACTGGATGCGCTCCGCGCAGATCGACGATCAGCAGCTCGGCCTCGTCGACGAAGCGGCCAAGGGCTACACGCACGTCCTCTCGCTCGATCCGCAGGACGCGGAGGCGCTCGACGCGCTCGAGATGCTCTTCTCGCGCACGCAGCGGTGGACCGATCTCATCGGCGTCATCGAGCGCCGCATCGAGGGCGCGCCGGACGCCGAGCGCAGCGAAGCGCTCTACGGCCAGATGGCCAGCATCTACGACCAGCAGCTCGGCCGCCCGGACGACGCCGTGACGTCGTACAAGCGGGTCCTCGAGCTCGACCCCGCCTCGACCAGCGCGCTCGCCGCGCTCGATGCGCTCTTCACGCGCCAGAAGATGTGGAGCGACCTCGCCGAGAACCTCGAGGCGCAGCTCTCGCTCGCCACCGAAGACGACGCGCAGATCGCCCTCATGCTCCGCCTCGCCTCGCTCCGCGAGAGCGAGATGAGCCAGGTCGAGCAGGCCATCGACGGCTACCGCACGGTCCTCGAGCGTGACGTCTCGAACGCGCAGGCGCTCGGCGCGCTGGAGCGCCTCGGAACCCAGCCCGCGTACGAGCTCGTCATCGCCGACCTGCTCGAGCCCCTCTATCGCCAGATCGGCGACTACTCCAAGCTCATCGCCGCGCACGAGGTCCAGGTGCGCCGCGCCGACGACGCGCAGCGCCGCGTCGAGCTCCTGCACCAGATCTCGCAGCTCCACGAGGACGCCGCCTCCGACCACGGCAGCGCATTCCTCACGCTGGCGCGCGCCCTCAAGGCCGACCCCTCGAACGAGCTCACGCAGACCCAGATCGACCGCGTCGCCCGCGCGACCGGCCGCTTCGCGGACCTCGCGACCGTCTACCAGCAGCTCGGCTCGGAGCAGGAGGACGCGGAGCTCGCGTCCTCGCTCACGATGATGAGCGCGCGCGTCTACGAATCGGACCTTGCCGACGTCGACACCGCCATTGCGCTGTACCGCAAGGTCCTCGAGCTCGACCCGCGCAACCTCGCGGCCGCTCAGTCCCTCGAGCGCCTCTTCAAGCAGACCGACCGCTACCAGGATCTCTCGCAGATCCTCCAGCGCAAGGCCGAGATCCTCGACGAGCCCGGCGACAAGAAGGAAGCGCTCTTCCAGGCCGCGGCCATCGAGGAGGACGTCCTCGAGCTGCCGGACGCCGCCATCGCCGTCTACAACAAGGTCCTCGCCATCGACGAGGATGACCTCCGCGCGCTCGACGCGCTGATCAAGCGGTACCTCGGCCTCTCGCGCTGGGCGGACCTGCTCGCCGTCTACTCGAAGAAGGCGGACCTCGTCGCCGACCCCGAGGAGAAGAAGCGCATCTACTACCAGGTCGGCGCGGTCTACGAGCGCGAGCTCGGCGACGTACCGCAGGCCATCGACACGTACGCCAAGATCCTCGAGCTCGATCCCGATGACCTGCAGGCGCTCTCGCGTCTCGACGTCCTCTACGAGCAAGCGCAGAACTGGCAGGAGCTCCTCGGCGTCCTCACGCGCGAGAGCGAGATGTGCGAGGACCAGAACGAAGCGATCAGCTTCCAGTACCGGATCGCCGAGCTCTACGAGAAGCGGCTCGACGACGTCGTTCGCGCCATCGAGCTCTATCGCGAGATCCTCCAGCGTCAGGTCGACAACGAGCCGACGCTCATCGCCCTCGAAGGGTTGAAGAGCGGCGACAAGGATCCGCTCGGCGCCGCTGCCGTTCTCGAGCCCGTCTACGAAGCGTCCAGCGACTGGCCGCGACTCATCAGCGTCCACGAGATCCAGGTCAAGCACGCGACCGACCCGTTCACGCAGGTCGATCTGTTGCATCGCATCGCACGTCTCTACGAGGATGCGCTCGAGAACCACGCGTCCGCGTTCGACACGTACGCGCGCGCCCTCTCGCTCGACAACGGCAACGAGTCGACGCTCCAGAACCTGGAGCGGCTCGCGATGATCGTGAACCGATGGGGCGGAACAGGAAGTGTGGCGGCGCTTTACGATGCCGAGCTCGACAAGCTGCAGGGCGAGAACCCGGAGCGCTTCGTGGAGCTCGGTCTCCGCACCGCGCAGATCTTCGAGGTCCAGCTCGAGGACGTCGACAACGCGATCGGCCGTTACAAGCGCGTCGCTGACGTCGAGGCCGAGAACCAGATCGCCGTTCGCTCGCTCGATCGCCTGTACCTCCAGACTTCGCAGTGGGCGGAGCTCGCGAAGATCCTCGAGCGCGAGTCCGAGATCGGACAGACGCCCGACGAGATCCTCGAATACAAGTACCGGCTCGGTCAGGTGCAACAGCACAAGCTCGCGAACCTCGACGGCGCGATCACGGCCTACCGTGACGTCCTCAACGCGGCGCCCGAGCATCGCGCGACGCTAGAGGCCCTCGAGGGTCTGTTCGCGGCGCTGACCAAGCAGGTCGAGATCGCCGAGATCCTGGAGCCGCTCTATCGCGCCGCTGGCGAGTGGGAGAAGCTCGCG
>JAYTHX010000412.1:0-3189 GCA_043732195.1 Polyangiaceae bacterium | reverse complement strand
CGAAGGAGCACGAGGCGTTCCTGCGCTCGATCTGCAACCACGGTCGCTCCGATCACTACTCGTACGCGCACGTCGGCTGGAACTCGCGCATGGGCGCGATGAACGCGGCGTTCCTCTCGCGCGTGCTCGACGAGCTCCCCGTCATCCTCGAGTCCCGTCGCCAGAGCGCCGCGTGGTACCGCGAGCGCCTCGCGAACGAGAAGCGCGTGCGCGTGTACGGGCCGCCCGCTGGCGTGGTCGAGAACGGGTACCTCAACGCGATCACCGTCGAGGGCAAGAAGGGCCAGGAGGTGGTGGACGCGCTGAAGGCCGCAGGCATCGGCGCCGCCCGCACCTACCCCGAGACGATGGACATCCAGCCCCCCGCGAAGGCGGCGGGCACGATCATGCACGGCGATCTCGCGCGCTCCAAGGCGTTCTGCGAGCGGGTCGTGAATCTCCCGCTGTTCTACGGCATGCGCGAGGAAGAGCGCGAGGCCGCGGTGGCGGCGCTGCTCGCCATTTCGTGAGCTACGCCGTATAAACGCCCGCGATGGGGCCCGTGAAGCGGATCGTTGGCTGGACGAAGCGCACGCTCGGCCAGGCCGATCTGCCAGGCTCGAACTCGCTCTTCGAGCGCACCACGCGCTGGACCGATCGCCTCGCGAACGTCACGCTCCTGCGCCTCGTCGTCTGGATCGCGATCGCCGTCTGGGTGCACCAGGGCGTCACTGCGGATGCCTTCAAGGTCGCCGAGTGGATGGACGACCACCAGTTCTACTCCTGGGAAGAGACCGACCGCATGACGCTCCTGCGCTGGGGTCAGCTCCCGGCGTGGAACCCGTACTGGTGCGGCGGCACGGTGGGCATCGCGGCGCCCGAGGATCCGTTCCTCGGGCCCGACTTCCTGCTCCGCATCTTCTTCGGCGTCGCGAACGGCCGGCGCCTCGCCATCATCCTGCTCGTGGTGATGGGGTTCGAGGGGATGTACCGCCTCTGCCGCCGCCTCGACTGCACGGTGATCGCCGCCGGCTTCGCGGGGCTCGCCTACGGAACGTGTGATCGCTTCGTCGGCTTCCTGCACGACGGCTGGATCAACTTCCTCGGCTTCGAGCTGATCCCGTGGGTCGTGCTGTGCTTCCTCAAGGGCTTCGAGTCGTGGCGCTGGCGGGTGCTGGGCGGCTGCTTCTTCGCGTGGATCGTGCTCTCCGCCGGCACCTACACGACGCCCTACACGCTCCTCGCGCTGCTCTACCTGACCGTCGGCACGAGCGCCCGCGGGCTCTTCGCCAAGAGCGAGGGCCACGTGCCCTCGCCGCGCGCGTGGCTCACGCCATGGGTCGTGGCGTTCAGCATCGGCATGGTCGCGCTCGCGCTCGCGTTCGGCAAGCTGCTGCCCACGCTCTCGTTTCTCCGCCAGTTCCCGCGCGTCTTCACGCCGGTGGAGAACCATGGCGCGGAGTCGCTGCTCTCGGCGCTCTCGCTCAAGTACGGCATCGTCATCGTGTTCGGGCTCGTCGCGCTCGTCACCATGGACGCCGCAGCGTCTCTGTTCCTGGGCGGCGCGATCTTCTTCTTCGTCCTGGCGATGGGCGACATCGGCGCGTGGTCGCCGCATCACATCCTCAAGTCGCTCCCCATCTTCTCCCAGCTGCGCTTTCCCGATCGCTACGTGGTGGTGGTGCTCTTCTTCCTCGCCGTGTGCGCGGCGCGCGGCATCACGCGCGTCGAGGACGCGCTGCCCGCGGTGGTGCGGCGCGTCTGGAGCGCGCTGCCCGCGTGGCGCAAGCGCCCGCCGCGCCCGGTGCCCGAGGTGCTGATCTGGGCGGCGGTCGGCCTCGCGACGTACCTCTCCTACGTCGTGGTGCGGCCACAGTCCGAGAAGGTCATGGACTGGGGGCGCATCAAGAAGGACCAGATCTACGTCGAGGAGGGGCCGCGCACGTTCGATCAGCCGTTCCGCCAGAGCCGCGGCAACCGGCGTGACGCGCACGTCTTCGCCGCCGCCAACATGGGCACGCTGTACTGCTTCGCGGGCAATCCGCTGCCGGAGTCGCCGCTGCTGCGCGGCGATCTCGAGCAAGAGGAGTATCCCGTCGACCCCACCAAGGCCTCGGTGAAGCGCCTCGCGTGGACGCCCAACGAGATCACGCTCGAGGTCGACGCGAAGGAGGCGACCACCATCCACGTCAACCAGAACTGGGCGCCCGAGTGGACGACCAGCGTGGGCACGGTGAAGAACGACCAGCAGCTCCTGGCCGTCGAGGTGCCCGCCGGCAAGCACACGGTGGTGATCGCGTTCCGCGATCGCATGCTGATGATCTGCCTGCTCGTGTCGCTGCTCGCGCTCCTCACCGTGCTCGCCGTGTTCGCGCGCGAGGGCTATCGCTGGGTGCGGCTCGAGATGGTGCGCTGGCGCTCGCTGCCCACGTGGCCCGACGAGATCCCCGTCGCCGCCGCCGCGAACCCCACCGAGGAAGAGCACGACGAGCCAGGCAACTGACGCGGCCCGGACGCGTTGCGGTGCGGCACGCGATCGGCTCTTGACCGCGGCCCGCGCCTTTGCGCATGTGGCGCGCCGATGGCGAACCGAACGATCGTGACCGCGCTGCTGGTCGGCCTCTCCCTGAGCACCCTCACTGCATGTCCGAAGAAAGCCGAGCCCACCGTCGAGGCGGGCGTGGTCGATGCGGCCGTCATCGTGCTCGTGCCGCCCGACACCGACGCTGCCGTGGCGCAGTTCGACGCCGGCGCGACGCCGGTGCCCGTGGTCGGCGCACGGCCGGGAGCAGCAGCCGGGGCCGCGGGTAGCGGAGCCGCCGCCGCGATCGTCGCCGAGACCGCCGCGCCCGTGGCGAGCGCGCCCGCCGCGGGCGAGTGCTGCTGCGAGGTCGCTGGCCAGCCGCTGGCCGCGGTCGGGCAGAGCGAGTGCACGAAGGCGAAGCACGGCAAGTGCGTGAAGAAGGAGCGCTGCGCCGAGGCCGCGCTGAAGCCCGTCGAGGGCACGAAGAACTGCTGCTGCAACGTGAACGGCACGAAGTCGGTGATGGGCCAGAGCGACTGCGCGCGCGGCGGCAAGGGCCAGTGCATCAAGATGCACGAGTGCAACGCGCGGTAGTCGCGACAGTCGCGAGAGTCGCGGTAGTCGCGGTAGTCGCGAGCGCGCGGCGATTGGCATACGTTGACTGCGATGCGCAATCGCCTCGAGAA
>JAYTHX010000411.1:0-10449 GCA_043732195.1 Polyangiaceae bacterium | reverse complement strand
CGCTCGCGCGGATCGCCGAGCGCGTCGTCCTCCAGGTCCGCGCCCGCGGCCTCTCGGTCGAGGACCTCTGCGCGCGCGCCAGCGTCCTGCGCTTCGTGGGCTTCCGGCTCGCCATCGCGGACCTCGATGCCGGCCAGGCGTGCCTCTCGCAGATCGCCGATCTCTCGCCCGAGTTCGTGAAGATCGACACGCGCCTCGTGAAGAACGTGAACGGCTCGGCGAACCGCAAGCGCCTCGTCACCGCGCTCGTCTCGATGTGCAAGTCGCTCGATGCGGTGGCGATCGCCGAGGGCGTGTCGACAGCAGAAGAGTCCGAGGCGCTGTCCGAGGCCGGCTGCACGCTGGTGCAGGGCTCGATCGTCCGCCGCCACTCACCCCTCTCGCTCCGCCAGCCGGTGTCCGCGACGGGCACGACGGGCGCGACCTCCTCGACCCTCCGCTCGCGCGAGCGCTAGACGAGCCCGGCCGATCCTCGCGGCACCTAGCCGCACGGCATGTGAGACTTCGGGGGGCCCAGCGGGAAGGCTGCGGCGATGGTCTCGATGTCCACCGGTGTCAGCACGAGGTTGCCGGCGCGCGCGAGGTCCTCGACGTGCTCCTGACGTGAGCTCTTGGGGATGACGAACGCCCCCTCGCGGCGCGCGAGGAAGGCGAGCGCGACCGCCCGCGCCGACACCCCGTGCGACGTCGCGATCCCGGCGAGGACGTCACCGCGCCACGTGCCAGGCTCCGGGAACTGACCCGAGCCGAGCGGGCTGTAGCCGACGAACGCGATCTTGTGGCGCTCGCACACGGGCTGGACGATGTGCTCGGCGTCGCGCTCGGTGAGGTTGTAGAGGACCTGGTTGCAGGCGACGACGCCTTCGCCCACCAGCTCGATCACGCGCTCGATGTCGGCGACGTCGAAGTTGGAGAGACCCCAGGCGAGGATCTTCCCCTCCTTCTTCAGCTCCTCGAAGGCGCGGAACGTCTCCTCGAGCGGCTGCGTGCCGCGCCAGTGGAGCATGTAGAGATCGAGGCGGTCGGTGCGGAGCCGGCGAAGGCTCTTCTCGCAGGCGAGGAGGGTCCCGGCGTAGGTCGCATGGTCGGGATGGATCTTGGAGGCCAGGAAGACGTCGCTGCGGTAGCCCGCGAGCGCCTCCCCCAGGAGCTCCTCGACCGCGCCCTTGCCGTAGATCTCCGCGGTGTCGATATGGGCGAGGCCCGCCTCGATGCCGCGCCGAACGGCGACGATCGCCGCGTGGCGATCGTCGGCCTCCATGCGCCAGGTGCCGAGCCCGATCACGGGCACGCGGCGTCCGAGCGGGCCGAGCGGGCCGAAGGGGCGAAGGTGCACGCCGCGAGGCTATCAGCGACGACGGCGTGCCGCGATCATGCCGAGCGCCGCGAGGCCCAGCGCGAGCCCGAAGAGCGGCGCCGGCGCCGGTCGCGTGACATTGCAGCCGCTGTCTGCCGCGTCCTCTGCGGGGGGCGGCGGGACGGGATCGGAGGACGCGGGCGTCTGCTGGATGACCGGCGGCGGCGGCGGCGGCGCGGCGTCGGCGTCGGTGCCGGCGTCGGCGTTGGGGGTCGGGTCGAGCAACGTCTCGTAGGACTGCACCAGCGAGAGATAGGTCGGCACGTAGACCGCGCCCACGCCCGCGACGTTCTGGTGGATGTTGAAGTGCAGGTGAACGGTGGTCGCCTCGCCGCCGAACTGGTTCGAGACCTTGCCCATCGGGTCGCCGCGCTTGACCTTCTGGCCGACCTTCACCGCGACGTCTTGCATGTGCAGGTAGTCGAAGCGCGTGCCGTCGACGGCGGTGAGGTAGACGGAGTAGCTACCGATGCTGGTGATCGTTCCGTCGACCGCGGCGACGGTGGCGTGCACGCCCATCTTGCAGCTGGCGGCGCGGATGTCCTGGCCCTGGTGGCCGTTGCCCGCGGGGCAGAGCGGCATCGAGTACGCGCGCGTCTCGCAGTAGTTGTCGTGCCACGGGTACGAGAAGTTCTCGGCGTCGCACTGGTCGGTGCTCGCGGGCCCGCTGTTGCCGCCGTGGCCCCAGACCTGCGAGTTCGCGAACGCCGGGCCCTGCTCGATGGGGAAGCGGATGCCGGGCGCGTAGACCTTCAGATCGACGCGCCCCTTGCCCGAGCCCGCGACCAGGCCGCCGGGCGGATCGTAGGTGAACGGCGCGGCGCCCGCGCTGCCTGCGACAGTCAGTAGCGCGAACGCGAGCGCGAGCGCGAAGGTGGGTGCTCTCATCGGCCGGAGCCTCCGACGTACGTGAGCTGCGCCACGATCGAGAGGAGGAAGTCGTCGCTCGCGCAGCGTGCGTCGTTCACGAGGTCGGCGCACTCGACATCGACGCTGTAGGCGGCGCCGTTCTCCATCCACGAGGCAGTGCGGATGCCCTCGTTGACGGAGACGAAGCCCTTGGTGGCGCGGAGAACGCGATCGCCGGCCATCGGCTCGAGTCCCTCGTAGCGATGCGCGGCGCGCGTGCCCTGGAGCGCGATGGTCGCGCCGTCGATGCGTCCCGACAGCGCGAAGTACTCGCCCTCGACCACGAGGGAGGGCGACGCGAGCACCGCGCGGCTCGGCGCCAGGACCGGCACCGGCGAGCGGGCGATGAGCGCGGAGAGCTCGCGGCCGCCGATCGCGCTGCTGCCGTCGCTGCGGGGTGCAGCGAGGGCGGCGATCGCGCGCTCGTCGACCTTCGAGGCGTCCGGCCAGGTCACGGCCCCCCGTGTGAGGCGCGAGCTGACGGTGCTGACGGGCGGCGCGCTCACGGTCGCGGCCGTGTTGTCATTGCAACCGAGCGCGGTCGCGGCGAGGCAGACGAGGGCGATTCCGAGGATGGCTCTCATGACGAGCGGTCCTTCGCAGTGCGCGGGTGCAGGAGCAAGTCTCCATAGCCGCCGTGCTGCAGCGCCCAGACGTTTGTGCGGACAGTGTGGGTGTGTTGCCTACGCGAAGCGAACGGCGCCACCGGGCGGGGTCGCGAAGAAGGCGTCGAGGGCGTGCTCGCGGAGCACGGCGATCACGGGATAACCGCCCGTGGTGGGGTGATCGGGCCCGAGGACGATCAGCCCGGCGGGGGTCAGCTCGATGGCGCCGCAGGCCATGGGGGCCGAGCGGCGATCGCGTGTAGAATGCATGGATGGCGGAAGGGCCGGACCAAGGAGCCGGGTCCCGGTGCGATCGGAGGCGGGCGCGACGAGGAACGTCGCGGTGAGGAGCGCCGCGAGCACCGCCTCGTCGTGATCGGGCCCGGCGAGGATCGCGGCGCTCCCGTTCTTCGTCGCGCGGTGCGCCTCGCGCGCGCAGGCGTGCGCGGGCGCGGCCTCGCCGACGACGAGCCGGGCGCCACGCGCAAGGGGGCGACCGTCGAGGCCGCCGCGCTGCGCGGAGAGGAGCGTGGTGCGGCTGCCGAGGAAGAGCGGCACGTCGATGCCGCCCCGAACGGCGAGATACCCGGCGCGCGCGCCCGTCGGAGGCGCGACGGTGAGGGCCTCGTTCTCCGCGAGCGTGCGCGCGCAGCGGTGGTCCGCGAGGGTGATCGGACCGCCGCGCGCGACGATGTCGATCGCGCCGTACAGCTCGACGCCGCAGGCGCCTGACGCGTTGCCGGCGTGAGCGTCGGCGGCGGCGAACGCGGCGCGCACGAGCGGCCCGCCGCGGGGCACGCCCTCGTGCATGTAGCCGGGACGGCCTCCATCGACGAGCAACGCTGGCGCGCGCACGGCGGTGACCTCGAGCCAGCGCTCTCCCTCGCGGGGCGCGCCGTCGCGCGCCGTCGCGGCAGCACGCGCGTTCTCGGCGGCACGCGGGCCCGCGGCGAGGCGCGTGACGGGCTCGAAGCGCACGCGATCGCCGGTCGCGAAGGCTGCGCCGGAGTCGGTGAAGGGCGCGACGTCGAGCGCCTCTCCGAGCAGGTGCCATCCGCCAGGGGACGGGGAGGGATAGATGGCCGTGTATCCTGCAGCAATCGCGACGCTCCGTGCGGGCACCCGGGTGCGAGGCGACGCGCGTCGTGGCAGGACGAGGCGCGGATCGAGCCCGCGCAGGTACGCGAACCCGGGCATGAAGCCCAGCGAGGCAACGTCGTAGGTCGCCCCCGCGTGCATCGCGACGACCTCGTCCACCGTCATCGCCGCCGCGCGAGCCACGTCGCCGAGATCCTCGCCGTCATAGACGACGCGAACGTTGTGCGACCGCGCCCCGCCGCCCTCGCGTGCGCCTCCGCTTTCGCCGATCTTCGCGAGCGCCACGCGGATCGCCGGCGCCGCGGTCTCCTCCTCGAACCACACGGCCCCGCTCGCCTCGGCGATCACCGCGTCCGTCACGCCGACGATCTCCCGCAGCCGCGCCAGCAGTCGCCCCCGGTCCCACGTGTCATCGATCGCGAAGCGCCACGCCCTCTCCCCGAGCGCGACGATCTCCGTTGCGCCTGCGCGCGCGCCTCCGCCTCCGCGCACGCTCACGCCTTGGGTCCGAGCGTTGCCCGGACCGCGCGCGCGATCGGCACGGCCCCCGGCGTATCCGCGTGCACGCACAGCGTATCGACGTCGCCGCGCGCCGCGAGCGCCCGCGCGCGCGCTGCGGCCACCGCCTCGTCCTCGATCAGCGCGCCCGGCTCCCCGCGAGGCACGAGGCTGCCGTCCGCGCGCACGCCGCGGTCGGCGAACGCCTCCCGCTGGTACGCGAGGCCTGCCGCCAGCGCCGCGCGCTCCAGCGCGCCGCCCGCGAGGCCCACGATCGCCACGCCGGTCCCCAACGCGCGCGCCACGCCCGCGACGCACGCGCGTGCGGTTGCCTCGTCGGCATGCGCCGCATGATAGAGCGCGCCGTGCGGCTTCGCCGAGACGAGCCCCGCGCCATGCCGCTCGGCGACCCGCAGCAGCCGCGTGCATTGCTCCGCGATCGACGCCGCGAGCACCTCGGGCAGGACCTCCTGCGCACGCCGCCCGAACCCCTCGCGGTCGTCGTAGGAAGGATGCGCGCCGAAGCGCGTCCCGGATCGCAGGCACGCCTGGACGACCCGGTCCATCGACGCCTCGTCCCCCGCGTGTCCGCCGCACGCGATGTGCACGACGTCGGCGAGCGCGTAGAGCGCCTCCGGTTCGTCGTCGTGCTCGCCGCCGTCGAGGTTGAGGACGATGCCCACTACAGGACCTGCGCGTCGAGCAGGCGCGCGTGCACGACGCGCTGCGGCTTCGCGCCGATGTTCGCGGGGTCGCCGTTCACCGCGATGATCGTGAACTGCGCGAGCGCGAGGGCGATGGGCGGCGGCGCATCCTCGCGCAGCAACGCCAGCGGTCCCGCGGGGCGCTCGCCGCTCGCGGCGGCGGTGTTCGGAACCTCGGAGGCCGCGCCGGCCCACGCGCCGGTCCCGGCGCTATGCACCTGCACCTGCACCTGCGGCGCGATGGCCGGACGATGCGCGAGCATCTGCGCGAGGACCACGCCGTGCGCGTTCGCGGCGCCAGCGAGGGCTCGGCGCGTCGTGCGGGTCTCGCCCGTGAACCCCATCGTGATGAGGTGCCACGCATTCTGGTGCCGTTCAACGGCTAAGGTAGGTCCTCCCCTTGCATCGTCCAACCATCCTCCTTACGGTTGCCGCGACATGAACGAAAAAGCCCTGAGCGTCATCTCCACCATCGCCTCCTGGCGCGTGGTCGAGCTCTTCCTGTTCGTGATCGCCGGCATCTTCGCCGTCCCCGGATGCCAGAAGTACGACACGCTCATCGAGAAGGACCAGGTCTGCCTCCAGCGCTGGGCCGATCTCGACGCCGATTTGACGCGGCGTGCGGAGCTGATCCCCAACCTCATCGCCACCGTGAAGGCGTCGGCCAACTACGAGCAGGCCACGCTCACGAAGATCACCGAGGCACGCGCCTCGGCAACGAGCATCAAGCTCACGGGGGACGACTTCACCGACCCCGCGAAGATGAAGGCCTTCGAGGAGGCGCAAGCGAAGCTCAGCTCGGGCGCGATCGGCCGGCTCCTCGTGCAGAACGAGAACTACCCGAAGCTCCAGGCGAACGGCCAGTTCACGGACCTCATGAAGTCGCTCGAGAGCACCGAGAACCGCATCCTGCGCGCGCGGCAGCAGTACAACGACTCGGTCAAGGACTACAACAGCGAGCTCGGCAAGATCCGCGGCGCGGTGGTCAACAAGGCGACGGGCACGTCCTTCAAGCCGCGCGTCTATTACTCGGCGGCTCCCGAGTCCACGGCGGCGCCGAAGGTGTCCTTCTGAGCGTCGTCTTCCGAGCGTAGGTCAGAGCTCCAGCTCCAGCCCAACGCCTAGCTCCAGAACCTGGGTACCTGCCAGGGTGACGACGCGAAGACCCTTGGATTGCACGCGCCGCTGACGTACCACGGCAGGCCTTTCCCCTCCGGTGGCCGGGCTCTGGTACCCTGGTCGCGGGATGGCGCAGACGCGGAGCTACTGGGGCTGGGGTTACGAGGACAGGTTCCCCGGTGACGGCGCGCGGCTCGCCCTCGCGAAGCGCCTGGGCGCGGTCTTCGGCACGGCCCCTGCGCTCCGGGCCGCGCCGTCGCTCGACGCCGTCACGCTGCCCGAGCCCCGTTATGCGCCTCCGGTCGAGCTCCGCGGGATCGGCACCACCGAACCCCACGCGCGCGCGCTGCACACCCATGGTCGCGGTTACCGCGATCTCGTGCGCGGGTTTTACGGCGACTTCGCCGCCGCGCCCGACTGGGTCTTCCATCCGACCGAGGAGCAGCACCTCACGGCGCTGTTCCGCTTCTGCGAGAAGGAGTCGATCGCCTTCGTCCCGTTCGGCGGCGGCACCGGCGTGGTGGGCGGCACGGAGCACGCCGCGAGCGGGCGCTTCCGCGGGACGGCGTCCGTCGATCTCTCGAGGATGGATCGGGTCCTCGAGGTCGACCCGCTCTCGCGCGCGGCCCGCATCCAGGGCGGCGCCACCGGGCCGCGCATCGCCGAGCAGCTGAACGCGCACGGCGGGCTCTCGCTGCGCCACTACCCGCAGAGCTTCGAGTTCTCCACGCTGGGTGGCTGGATCGCCACGCGCGCCGGAGGCCACTTCGCCACTCTCTACACGCACATCGACGATCTCGTGGAGTCGGTGCGCATGGTGACGCCCGCGGGCGTCCTCGAGACGCGCCGCTTGCCCGCTTCGGGCGCGGGCCCGAGCCCCGAGCGCCTGGTGCTCGGCTCGGAGGGCGTGCTCGGCATCGTCACCGAGGCCTGGGTGCGCGTGCAGGCGCGGCCGCGCTGGCGCGCCTCGGCAAGCGTGCACTTTGCACGTTTCGAGGACGGCGTGGCGGCCTCGCGGCTGCTCGCGCAGTCCGGCCTCCATCCCTCGAACTGCCGCCTGCTCGACGCCGGCGAGGCGATGCTGCACCAGGTCTCGGACAAGGGCACGTGCGTACTGCTGGTCGCGTTCGAGTCTGCCGATCATCCGGTGGAGCCGTGGATGGAGCGCGCGCTCTCCATCGCCACCGACCTCGGAGGCGACGGCGACGAGCCGAAGTACACGACCGACGTCCTGTATTCGACGCCGCCGCGCGCCTCGATGGTGCCCGCCGCGCCCACGCCATCGAACCGCCCTCCGTCGATCGATCACGACACCGATGACGCCGCTAGCTGGAAGCAAGCGTTCCTCGACGCGCCCTACCTCCAGACCGCGCTCGTCTCTCTCGGCGTGGTCTGCGACACGTTCGAAACCGCGTGCACCTGGGACAAGTTCGCGGCGCTCCACCACGCCGTGACCACGGCGGTGGCGAAGGCGATGGACGCAGCCTGCGGCGCGGGCATCGTCACGTGCCGCTTCACGCACGTCTATCCGGATGGGCCGGCGCCCTACTACACGTTCGTCGCGCCGGGCCGGCCGGGCGCCGAGCTCGAGCAGTGGTCGAAGATCAAGGCCGCCGCGAGCGAGGCGTTGCTCGCGAACGGCGGGACCATCACCCATCACCACGCAGTGGGGCGGCTCCACCGACCGTGGTGGGAGCAAGAGCGCTCGCCGCTCTTCGGGACGGTCCTCGCGGCCGCGAAGGACAAGCTCGATCCGAGCGGCATCCTCAATCCGGGGTGCCTGCTTCCCGCGAAGTGATGGGCAAGGCGCCGAAAATAAAATGAAATTCGCGAACGGCTGACCTCGTGGCGGGGCGCTGCTATGAACCGCCGGTGCGTCCTACCTCCGAGCAGCTAGCACCCCTGACGCGCTTCGAGCGTGCCTCCTTCCGCCTCGCGGATCTGCTCGCGGCGCCGCGCTTGACGCCGCTCTCGGCGAACTGGAACACCGTCGTGATGGGCGCGCTCATCTGGAGCTGCGGCGGGCGGCGCTTCAAGATCCACGGGCTCGAGAACCTCGCGCATTTCGGCAAGAAGGACTCGATCCTGCTCGTCGCGAACCATCGCTCGTTCTTCGACTTCTTCACCATCACTGCGCTGCTCTACTGGCACACGAAGCTCACGAAGCGGATCTTCTTCCCGGTCCGCCAGAGCTTCTTCTACGACCACCCGCTCGGGCCGGCCGTGAACTTCGCGATGAGCGGCATGCGGATGTTCCCGCCGATCATGCGCGAGAAGGAGAAGAAGGGCTTCAACACCTACGCGGTCGCGCGCTGCATCGAGGAGCTCGACCGTCCCGACATCGGCACCGTACTCGGCATCCACCCCGAAGGAACGCGCAACAAGTCGGACGACCCCTACGAGTTCCTGCCCGCGCAGCCCGGCGTGGGACGCATCGCGCTCGGCTCGCAGCGCGCGCACGTCATCCCGGTGTTCGTGCTCGGCATGGCGCAGAGCATCACCGGCGAGTGGCGGAAGAACCTCTTCGAGGCGGACACGCAGCCGGTCGACCTCTACTTCGGTACGCCCATCGAGTTCACCGATCTGCGCCCCAAGGCGAACATGGTCACCGCGCAGAAGCGCGCCGCCGACCGCTGCCTCGACGCGATCAAGGTGCTCGCCGATCGCCAGCGGCATGCCGCGTTCGTGCGCGACGGTCGTGACCCGTCGGCGCTCGTCCCCATCGTGAAGTCCGACGACGCCGCGCGCACGCGCGCCGCGGCCGCGAAGAGCGCGCAGCAGAAGACCGAGCGCGCCGCCGACCCGACGATCCACGATCGTGGCTGAGAGCAGGGCGCCCGCGTCGCTGCACCCGGCGACGCCACCGAAGCCGTTCTGGCGATCCGGCACCGCGCTGATCTTCGGCGCGCTCCTGCTGGGTGTGCTGATGGGCGGCTTCCTGCCCGCCGATCGGCACCCGGTCTGGTTCGCATTCTTCCAGTTCTGCTCGAAGGGGTTCCTCGCGCTCATCAAGGGGATCATCGTCCCGCTGTTGGTCTCGACGATCATCACGGGCATCGCGCAGACCGGCGACCTCAAGGCGGTCGGGCGCATGGGCGCCAAATCGCTCTTCTACTTCGAGGTGGTGACGACGTTCGCGCTCCTGCTCGGGCTCGGCATCGCGAACTGGCTGCGCCCCGGCGACGGCCTTCCGCTAAAGGCCGACGCTCACACCGTGCTCGCCACACCGAAGACCGGCTGGGAGATCGCGCTGCACGCGTTTCCGTCGAACGTGATCGAGCACGCGGCGAAGGGCGACATCCTGCCGGTCGTCATCTTCGCGACGCTCTTCGGCATCGCGCTCACGAAGATCGGACCGCGCGGCGCGCCCGTGCTCGCGTTCTTCGACGGCTGCGCGCAGGTGATGTTCAAGTACACGAGCATGATCATGGCGCTCACGCCCATCGGCGTGTTCGGCGCGATGGCCTACAACGTCAGCCACATGGCCTCGGGCGGCGGAGGCAACGGCCTCGAGGGCTGGCCGGCGGTCGTCGATCTCCTCAAGCACTACTCGGTGCTCGTGGGCAGCCTCTACCTCTCGCTGATCCTGCTCTTGCTCCTGGTGTTCGTGCCAGTGATGCTGCTCTTCCGCATCCCCATCCTCGGCTTTCTCCGGCACATCCGCGAGCCGGCGATCATGGCTTTCTCCACGGCGTCGAGCGAGGCGGCGCTGCCGAAGCTGCTCGAGCAGATGGAGAAGTTCGGCGTGCCGCGGCGCGTGGGGAGCTTCGTCATCCCCACCGGCTACTCGTTCAACCTCGACGGCTCGACGCTCTATCTCGTGCTTGCCTCGCTCACCATCGCGCAGGCGGCGAAGATCGAGATGAGCTTCACCGCGCAGATCATGATGGTGTTCACCTTCATGCTCACCTCGAAGGGGGTGGCCGGCGTTCCGCGCGCGACGCTCGTGATCATCGCCGGCACGGCGTCGGGCTTCGGTCTGCCGGGAGAGGCGGGGGTGGCGATGATCCTCGCGGTCGACGAGATCATGGACATGGCGCGGTCGGCGCTGAACCTGACCGGCAACGGGCTCGCGGCGTGCGTGATCGCGCGCTGGGAGGGCGTCTTCGGCGAGAAGGCGGCCGACGAAGTGCCGGTCGCGGAGACGTGATGGTGGGCT
>JAYTHX010000410.1:0-10468 GCA_043732195.1 Polyangiaceae bacterium | reverse complement strand
GTGGGGCTGTAGTTCGTCCCCTATGGCCCGCGCCTGCCTTTCGGCGATCTTCCGCGGTCCCCGGCTTGGCCCCGCGGATCGGGGTTGGGCTTCCTATGCTCGCGCATAGATTGTCGCGGTGCTCATCTGCAGCCACACGCGGGGCGGCCGCCTGGCGGCGACGATCGCTTGACCGATCACGCGCGTCGAGTCGACCCGCGAGTCCATCATCTCCGCCAGGTTCTTCCTGGTGTAGCGGCAGTTGACGGTGCGACCGGCGAGGTTGATCACGACGTCGGCGTCGTCGATGGCCTTCTGCCAGGCGCCGAGGGTGCGCCCGTCCCAGGCGATGTCACCGTCCTCGCGGGGTCTGCGCGTCAAAATGATGACGTCGTCACCCCGGGCGAGCGCGCGGCGTCGGTACAGTGCGCCTACCTGCCCGGTGCCCCCGGCGATCACGAGCTTCATGAGGGGAACGTAGGGCCGCGGGAGGGCGCGTTCAATCGGGAGAGCCGCGGGCGCGTCCTCACGCTGACCGGGGGCTGGGCATCGGAGGCATGCGAGATCCCCAGCCCGAGGCCGCCGTGCGTGCGCGTGCTGCTTGCATCTTGCTGTCGGAAGCCATCGAATGCCATCGAGTACCACGCGGCGCACGGCGACGCGGCTGCCGGGCGGTGTGAACTTGACGGCGTTGCTGGCGAGGTTCCAGAGGACCTGCTGCACGCGCTCCGGGTCGACGCGCACCCAGGCCGGCCGGGGGCCGATGTCGAGCACCATGGCGATGCCTTTGGCGTCGGCGACGTCGCCGCCTGACCTCGCCACCGTCCAACGCGCGCGAGACGTCGCCCCGTGGCTGCCCCATGCTCCGTCCGCCGACCCCGCGCCGCCGTCTTGCGAGCCACAACCTCGAGCGCGAATGCCAACGCCATCGACGGCACATTGTGAGGAAGATGTTTCCGCTGGATCCGTACGACAGGCCCATGAGCTCTTCGCGCATCCTCACCGCCCTCCTCCTGTCCTCCTGCACGCTCGGCCTCGTCGCCTGCGTCAGCCCTGCTGACGAGCCCGGCGAGAGCGCTGATTCGCAGGACCAGGACGTGAAGAAGAAGAAGGTGAAGCCGACGGGCGGCAACGGCGCCTTCGAGCTCGTGGCGCTGACGACCTTCAACACGGGCGGTTTCCAGGGCAGCTTCTTCTTCGACAACGCCGGTATCAGGGCCGGTGAACGTCGCGAGAAGGTGCCCGGCACGTACAACCTCCAGGCGCAGGAGTACACCACGTCCGACGGTCAGACCGCGGCGCAGACGCTCTCGTTCTCGGTCAGCGCAGGCGCGGTCGCGAAGCACCAGCTCGGTGGCCTGCGCATCCGCTTCGACGCCCCGGTCACGCTCGGCTCGACCCGGGTAACCTTCGTCTCCGACGTGAACAGCGCGGGCGTCCTCCAGCCGAACGGCGCCTGGGCGACCGCCGCGAACGGCGCATCGATGCTGGTGCTCGCCGGTAAGTTCGGCGTCACGTCCGACGCGGACAGCGTGAAGGTCGACGCGGTGGTGGCCGAGAACGCGCTGAAGGAGATCGTGCTCCCGACCTCGAAGGTCTCGCTCCTCGTCGACGCGTACGACCCCGCCTACCCGACGGCGCCGAGCTGCACGGCGACGTTCGTGCGCGCTGGCGCGCAGGTCTTCACGGCGAACGCTCCGGTCCGCAAGCCCGACGGATCGCCGAACGCGAGCTTCGTCGTTCCTCAGGGCATCAAGGCGCCGGTCGCCATCAACGCGTACGGCATCGAGGTCTCGCAGAACACCATCGCGGGCGGAACGAACACGTTCCAGCTCAACCGCCTCGAGATCGACGACGTCGAGGTCGCGCAGGCCGGCGGCGGCACGACGTTCGTGAAGGGCACCGTGAACCTCGCGCGCCGCAACGCGGATGGTTCGTTCTCGACCCTGAACTGCACGTTCCCGACGCATTCCGGCATGGACCTTCCCGACGGAACCTACCGGGTGACGTCGCGCGCGAGCTCGCCGTCCGGCGTCGTGACCAGCACGGAAGACGTCACCTTCCCCTGAGCGTAGCCATCGCCGCGGAGGAGACCTCCTCGACTGGCAGCTCACGCGGCGTCGGCGACCCGGGAGCTCGGCGTGCTGCGATCAATCTCGAGCTCGAAGCGGTCCTCCAGGCTAGCCAGCCGATGACGGAGGCGGAGGCGACCACCGCGGACGACGTAGGAGAGTAGCCTATCGCGTCATGGGGCCACGCATCGACCACGCCGCGCGCCCGCTCACGCCGCGACGTCGAGCGCAAACAGCTTCGTCATCTGGTCGCAGAGACCCTGCGCGATCGCCGCGCTCGGCGCGCCCGCCAGTGAAGCGACGTCGCTGGCCGGCTCCATCGCCAGCGAGCTTCGCAGCTCCTCGATCGCGTGCGCACGCGCGTTCGCCACGCGCGCGAGCGCCGCCTCGTCGAGCTCACCTTCGAGCCATGCAGCGAGATCCCACGAGAACGCTGCGTGGCGCGTCTCATCCGCGGCGATACGAGCAAACGCGCGCGCGATCTCCGGGTGGGAAGCGTTCCGCGCCTGCCACGTCGCCGCCAGCGCGCCGAACGTCTCACGCACGCAGCCCTCCACGGCGTTGTGGATGGCCAGCTCCGCGAGGCTTCGTGGCGCCTGTGCGGCCAAGGTCACGCGACGCGCAGCGCCGCCGAACGCACGCGCGAGCTGCTGCGTGACCCGCGCGTGCATGATCTCGTCGCGACGTGCTGCCTCCGCCGCGTAGACGAGCGAGCGAGGAGCGCCATGCGCCCGGAGCTCGTCACGGAGCCTGGCAAACTCGGCGATCGAAGCCGCTTCGAGCAACGCAAGCTCGGTGAGGTAGTCGGCGATGCTCCGCGACGCGCCCCCTGCCTCTTTGAGAACGAAGCCCTCCGGCCGGCGCCCGCTGGCGCACGCCGTCTGCGTGTCGGGCTTCACGACCGCGGTCTCGAGGACGTCGATGGTGCCGTCCGCGTTCACGCGGATACGCATCTGCTTGAGTCCGCTGCCACAGTCCTGCGGTCGCAGGACCAGCAGCTCGAACGCGCCGCCGACAGCCCGGTACGCCGCGGGCAGGGTCGACTCGCAGCCCGTGGCGATCTGGTAGCCGGCGGCGCTCGCGATGAGCGCCGCTTCGGCGTACGTGTCGATCGGGCCCAGCATCGCTTTCAGGTCGGTGGGGAAGGAAAGCGTCTCCCCGTCGACCTCGATGTAAAAGGTTCCCTCCTTCGTCGGGGAGCACGGCCCAGAGCAAGTCTCCGTGAGCCAGCGGGCGCCCGGCGGAGTCACGCAGGAGACGCGGTGCAGGCAGCTTGCCTTGTCGCTCGCGCGATCGCAGGCGGTGCCGTACGCCTCGACCAACACGTCGGTGAGCACGCCCTCCCGGCACCCCGTGGCATCGGTCGCGCCGCCGTCCGCAGCGTCTGCAACGAACGTATCGCTCACGGTGACGTGGCGACTCTGGAACGAGGCGTTTTCGTCCACAGGGTGAATGCCGGGAAGCAGAGAGAGTGCATTTGCGCATGCCTCGGGCGGCTGGAGCTTGGTGAAGCCTTCGTACGAGAGGCCGCGTCCGTCGCCCGTCGCGCCGTCGAAGGAGCCTCCGTCTGCCCGCGGATTGCCATCGCTACTGGCGCCGTTCACGGTCGTCCCGCCGCATGCGACGAGGCACGCGCCGGCGGCCGCCGTCGCCATGACGATCGCCTCGAACGCATGCGCGAGGTTGTGCGCGGACATCGAACGGCGAGCGCGTCTGTGCATGGCAGGCGATCGAGCAACCGGCGTGCCATGCATACTCAGGCTGTATTCTCGGTCTTCCATTCCGCGTTTCGGATCGAGGGATCGCGGTTGTGCCTCGAGTGGCACGGCGAGATTCCTCGGTCGCAACTGACCGGCTGACCCGTCCGGCGCTCGACGACCGATCTCCGAAGCGTCGATGTCGTTGACCTCCACGGGGCCCTCTGTTCGCTCGGCCCCTGTTTCCTCTATTTCGGGCTCTCAGCGCGAGGACGTGGGGTCTGTCGCTCCGTCGCAGCGCGCTCGGAGCAAGGCGTTGGTGGTGTCGAGACGAACATACGCGTGCAGCGTCACGTCGTTCTTCTTCACGTTGCCCGCCTGGAACCGGTCCGCCGCGGCGCAGCGGCGGTACCCGTGCCATTTCGCGTAGACATCCGTCAGGGGCTCGGCCGCCACGAGGCCGAGCGCGACGAGCGCGACGACCAACGTGGCCGCCAGGCGCCGCGCGTTCCTCGAGGAACCGGTCAACGGCTCGCGCGACGCGCGACTCCAAGCGCCCCACCAGACGAGCGCCAGCCATAGCCCCGTGAAGCCGAGCCCAGCCATCGCGTTCGTGGGATCGACGAACGCGACGCCGTCGCTGCCCTCCGCAATTGCCGCGACCGACGTGCGAAGGAGCAGGACGGGGAGCAACGTGAGGACCAGAGCGCCCGCGAGCACCGTGGCCCGACTCGACGCATTTGCCCTCCTGATCTCTTCCGGCTGCCCCATCTCGAAGTCGTACCACACCGGAAGCCGTGGGTATTCGCGTGAGAAGACCCGCGGGACCCTCCGCCATGAGGAGGGTCTTCTGGCAGCCGATGGTCACCGAGCCGGGTCAAGTCCGCCACGGCCGCGGCGGTAGCATTCTTACTGGACGTACACGTACCGGCGGGCCGCGAGGGTGCGTCGGCCCTTGTCGTCCGCGGCCTGGATCTCGACGCCACGCCAGCCCGCCTGGGCCGTCGTGCTGACCGTGGTGCGCGCTTGATAGACGCCGGCCACCGTGGTGACCACCATCGGGTACTCCAGGCTTCCGCCGGGGTAGCTCCACACCGCGCGGACGTCCGCGATGGCACGGGCGCCCTGGACGTCGGCCTGGAAGATGAGATCTGATCCGCGCACGACCACCTGGTTGTCGTCGGGAAGCTGGACGGCTACGACAGGCGGTGCCTCGACGGGCGGGGCCGTCGCCGAGGTCGCCTCGATGGTGACGACGTTGGTGGCGGCCGTGTTGCCGGCCACGTCGCGCACGTAGGCGTAGAACCCGCGCGAGCCCGATCCGACGAGGATCGACCAGGTGTAGCGACTCCCGGTCTGCGTGCACGAGACGCCGGCGAACGTCGCGTCGCAGCCGAGCACCGCGCCTGTGTACTGCCAGACGAGCTTCACCTCGGCGAGCGCCTTGTCGTCCTTGGCGTCCACCACCACCTGAATCACCGCGTTGCCGGGCAGGGGCGTGCCTGTCGTCGGGGAGACGATGCTCACCGTGGGGAGAACGGTGTCGCCGCCGCCGCCCGTGCCGCCGCCGCCCGTGCCGGCCGGGCCAACGACGGAGAGGAGTTGCTGATGACTGCTCTGCGTCGCGCCCCCGCACGAGCAGCTCTCGGGCGCCTGCGCGGAGACCCCACATGCCGAGGCGGCGTCCTGGAAGGCCTTCGCGGGGTTCGCCGGCGCGTACGACATCAGGTCGACGGCCAGCCGCTCGTGCGAGAGCGAGAGCGTGTGGCCGATCTCGTGCGCGACGGCCTCGCACGCGCCGCGGACGCCGCCGTAGCCGGGCGTGTCGTAGATGGCCTCGAACACGAAGCCCACGGCCTGGGGGACGACGCGGCACGCCCCGAGCGGCGCGATGCCCCCGATGCCGTTCGTGATCCCGAGCGCCGTGCCGGCCCAGGTGTTCGAGACGACGAGCTCGCTGTACGCCCCGCTCCCGGGCCTCACGTCGGTGATGGCGACGTTGACGCCCTTGTACTGCTCGGCCACGCAGTCGACGAGCTGCTGCCACGTCGCGCCGGTGTAGCCGGCGGGGGGCAGCGTGACCGACGGCCGCCCGTAGTAGGAGAGGACCGAAGAGACGTGGCGCGTCGAGTCGTCGGCGCCCGCGGTGTACGTGCCGCCGGCGCGGTTCAGGAACACGGTGACGGGCGGCCCGCCGCCGCCCGCGAAGCCCATCTTCCGCTCGGCGGAGGACGGGTCGTCGCTCTTGTACATGTCCGGGATCGTCACGTCGCTCGCGCCGCCTGTGAGCGCGAGCTCGTCATTCGAAGGAGGCGCCGCATGGGGCGGGCTGGCGCGCGGATCGAGATCCTGCGTGTCGAACGGCGCCGGCGCTGGCAGGGCCGTCGAGCACGCCGCCAGCACCGCACCAAGAACCGTCCCGCCGAGCGCCGATTGGATTCGCATGGTTCACCTCATCGCACCTCCCGTGCCGAAGGAGCCGAGGCGCGCCTCGCACGCTCGCACTATAATAAAACGCTGATGTATCTATTAGCGTTCGCGGAGCGGGAATCGTCCGCCACCGCGGGAATGCGGCGGCGGGCGCCCTGGGCAGGGCGATCCAGGGGACCCGGCTCGCGCGTGGCTATGGCGGGAGCCTGACTGTCGTGCGTACGCAGTGGGCGGGCTCACCTCGTGCACGGTCTACGCGGAGCGACCAGACGGCACGTGGGCGACCCTGCGCAGAGCGCGTCTTCGATACCGTCGGCGCGCTACAGTGGGGCCGTGCCGCAGCCCGCATCGTCCTCGCGCAGCGTAAATCGCGCCCTCCTTCTCCTCGCGCTCCTCTGCGCGATGCTGACGTGCACGGGCTGCAAGGACGCCGCGTTCGCGACGAAGTACGGGCCGGGTTTCCAGCGTGATGGGAGGACCGTCTCCGTCTTCGGCGTCTACAAGGACGGGCGCATGAACGGCGAGACCTGGGCCGACCTCGCGCCGCGCTTCAGCGCCGCGCTCGGGGGCGCAGCGTGCGAGTCGCTTCACGGAGGCGTCCTCGTCGCGGGCGATCCCACCCTCGCCGACGCCGTCGACGACAAGGCGCGCGCGGACGGCGTGACGGATGGCTTGCTCGACCTCTTCGCCCCCGCGGCGCCAGGCGACGCCATCCTCGTGGTCAGCATGGCAGGCCGTCTCGCGACCATGCGCGGGCTGGGCGTCAGCACGGCGCCGCCCCAGGCGTCGGCCCCGAATCAACGAGGGCTCGGCGCCCGCGGGGTGGGCAGCGCGGGAGGCGGCATCTCTCCCGTCGAGAGCGGCGGTCCCGGCCTCTTCGCGTCGAGCGAAGCGCTCGAGATCTCGGCCAGGCTCTTCTCCGTCCGCGAGCATCGTACCGTCGCGATCGTGGCGATGTGTTAGCGATCGCCACGATCCGTAGGAAACGGTGCATGGCGGCGGCGAGGAGCCGAGAAGTGGCGGTGTCGGGCGCGGTCTCGTGCGCGATCGTGGACCGCGAAATGGATGAAGGCCCAAGAGGGGCGGTGCGCATCAATCAGGGTGGCACCGGCTACAACAAGATCTTGGCGCCGGGTCTCAGCTACAAGCAGCAGTTCTGGGTCGGCGAGATCCCCATGGTGCTGAAGCTGAAGTCCAGCATCGGCATCATCCTCGGGGCCTCCGGCGCGAGCACGACGACCACCGGCAAGGTGAAGCTCACGTACACGAGCGACGGCGGCGTGAAGATCTCCGGCAACATTGGCAACGGCACCGCGAACGGCGACCTCGCGTTCGACCCCTGGCAGGGCACCGTGGGGTTGGCGCCGGCGGCGTTCGGGTTCGTGGCGACCCTACCGAAGGTCGACGTGGGCGTAGGCCTGGATGGTCTGTTCGTGACCGGCGCGACGTTCTCGAACTCGATCTCGTCGGTGGTCATGACGCGAGGCGCCGTGGCGCTGGACCCGTGCGCCGACATCACGACGACGCTGACCGGCAGGGTGGGGCTCTTCGTCGACGTGACGACAAGCGCAGCCGGCCAGGTCATCTCCACGGGCGCGCAGCTCGCGCGCGGGCTGCTGTCGCGGACCGTCTACGAGACCGAGCGCAAGGACCGCACGTGCGGGCTGCACTGAACCGATCGCGCCGATCGCTCCCAAAGCCGATTTCGCCCAGGACTTCCTGCCCTCCTTCTGCAAGCGTGAATCGTCGGTACTAACGCGTGAGATCAGTCGTCGCCGCCTTCGCTACTATCGCCGCCGATCCTGCGGGCCAGCACGGCGCAGACCCCGAGGAATGCGACGATCACGAGGATGACCACGAACATGATCGCAACGCCCTTACGGTTGCCGTTCGAGAGGTGAGGCGGCACGCTGTCAGCTTGGAACGAAGCGGTCAGAGCGCGCCCTTGCATGGACTGATGGCATCTCAACTACGCGCGTTACGCGCGCGCGTAAGGCGGGCGTGTCTCACCATCAGATAAAAGCATCGTAGACCTGCGCGATCCCCTCAACTAGTCACACGATTTCGCGTGACGAGGGCATGCGCGATGGCGACGTTGCTGAGCACCGAACCATCCGCCGAATACGTATTCGTCGGAGGGCGACGAGGGATGGTCGTTCGGATTCGGTGGATCGAAGTGACGTTATGCACATGGTTACGAATGAACTACTTCTGCATTGGCATAGGGGTATGACTTCGTAATTCCTGCACGAGGACCCGTCCTCAACGAGGCTCGGCGGATGACACATACTCGTGTGCATCAAGGCGCCCTGAGTCCGACGACGGCTGCTGTTCTGCAGCGAGCTGCGGCACAGTCGCGTGTCCGACGGATCGGACGCAGATCTCGATGATGGGGCGGATCCATCGCTGCCGATGTGGATGGATGCCCTCGCTCCGACGCTCCTCCCGTCCGCGCCGCGGAAGGCGGCGGTTCGCTACTGGCAACCAGTGAGCGTCAAAGCAGTTGTCGCTTTTCCTGATCGCCTAGAGCGCCGAGGTGCTGGCGCGCGACGCGCGACAGCGCGCCTTCCAGGGTGGAGGCGTCTGGAATGCTCACGGAGCGATGGACGCGTGCACCGCGTCCTCGAACGCACCGAGAAAGTCAGGGTCCGCCACCGTTGCTTCGATGTCGAGGCGCCGGCGCACGAGCAGCGCGAAGTTGTCGGCCAGGACCTCCTCGGGGTGGATCGTGTACGTGCTGTTCCGCCCGAGCCGGCGCGACCAGTCCGTCGCGGACGCTTCGAGGAGGACCGGCACGCCGTCGGCATCGCGGACGACGGCGCCTGCGCTCGGATCGATCGCGAGGAGTGTAACCTGCACGGAATCGAGGACGGAGGTGCGCTCGATCACCTCGGCGAGCGGCCTCGGGCAGGTCAGCAGCGGCATCACCGCTCGTTCTCCCAGCCGGAGATAGTGGGCGAGACTGAACGCATCGGGGTTCGTCATTCGCCGTGAGTCGAGCTCGAGCGGCGGCGCGATCGGCGCGATGGGCATGAATCCGAGGAGGCGGTACGTCGCATCGCGGAGCGCTAGCGACGCGCGCGACGCCACGTGGAACAGCTCGTGAGCGAGGAGGTAGATCGCGCGCTCGCCGCGGAGGCGCTCGACGCGTGCGGCGGGCAGGAAGATCGCGTTGGCCCGCGTGTACGCGTGATTCCGCTCCTCGCGGCCGGTCGTCTTCACGACGAGCACCTCCGCCGGCAGCAGCGCACTGATCCCGCGCGCGGCCCGGGCGACGGCGGCGATCGCCTCCTCCCACGCCGCCGCCTCGTCGGAGGCGAAGTCCCGTGCCTGCTCGCCGAGGAAGCGGCGGAGCTCCGCGTCGGTGACGGTCTCGATCGTGCGCATCCTGAAGGATGCGGTCGAACCCGCCGAGCGCACGCGTGAAGTCGTCCTCCGCCGCGAGGAGCGCACGGCCCTCCGCCGCGTTCGCCAGCCGGAGGAGTGTCATCGGAGCGTGAGCGTAGCGCGCTCCTCGGCGTCACGGAGCGCCGGCGGTCACCCGCGCGTCGCGCGGTCGAGCAGCCACGCGAGCAAGGCCACGCCCACGCCGAGCAGCTGACCGAACGTCGGCTTTGCGATCGCCGGCGCGTGACGAAGCTGGGCCTCGATCGTCGAGGCCGGACATCTCGAAGCGCCCGCCAACCACGATCATCGTACCGTTGCGCATTGACGCGCCCACCGTCCAGGCGTGGTCCCGACGATGCGCCGAAAGTGGCGGTTCAGGCGGCTCTGATCGTAGAAGCCGACGAGCGGCACGACGTCGCTCGGGGCCGTGCCCGACGCGAGGAGCTCCTTCGCGCGGACGACGCGGAGCTCGGTGAGCCAGGCGTGCGGCGGCAGCCCGACCTCGGCGCGGAAGGCACGGCAGAGGCGGGACTTGTCGAGTCCGGCGTGCGCGGCGAGCTCGTCGAGCGTCACCGGCTCCGCGAGGCGGGCGCGGAGGAGCGCGAGGGCGCGGCGCACGGCACGCGAGCCCCGTGCAGTCGGCAAGCGCCGCGTCGAGCAGGCGATGAATGGCTTCGCCCCGCGGGCCCGTCGCGTCGCGCACCGGCGCGAGCCGCACGGGACCGATCGCGTCGTCGACGAGGTGCGGAGCGAACGCGACCACGGTGAGCGTGATCGGTCCATCGCGCCCGACCTCACGATGCACGTCACCAAAAAGGTCGGCTTTCCCCGTGGGGCTGTAGTTCGTCCCCTATGGCCCGCGCCTGCCTTTCGGCGATCTTCCGCGGTCCCCGGCTTGGCCCC
>JAYTHX010000409.1:0-27227 GCA_043732195.1 Polyangiaceae bacterium | reverse complement strand
GGCCGAACATCTTCAACGAGTTCCCGCCCGGCAAGGTCGTGGACACGAAGGTCGTCTCGGTCGTCGATTACGGCGTGTTCGTCCGCATCCGCGAGGGTGTCGAGGCTCACGTTCCGTCGAACGAGCTGGTCGAGAAGAAGAACGAGGCCGGCGAGGCCGTTCCCTACGAGATCGGTGACGCCATCCAGGCCGAGATCGCCAACATCGATTCGCAGGATCGCCGGCTCACGCTGTCGATGCGCATCGGTGAGGGCGGCTCGCAGAAGTCGGCTCCGCAGAAGAGCCAGTCGGTCTCGCCCAAGGGCAAGAGCGCTGGTGGCGATGCGGAAGGCGGCAAGGCGACGTCGATCGGCGAGCTCATCAAGCAGAAGCTCGGCGAGAAGCTGATGGGCAAGGAGAAGAAGGGCGCCAAGAAGGCGGAGGCTGAAGAGCCGGCCGCCGAGGAAGCCACCGAGGAGAAGGAAGAGAGCTGATAGCTCGCTCCTGACTTCGTGAATCCCGCTTGCGGCGGCCGCTCGAGAGAGCGCGCCGCCGTTGGCGTTTTGTCAGGGTGACGAGATCTGCCAGTCTCGACAACGAGCGCGCTGCTAATGTCCGGCGCGATGTCGACCCCCCTCTGGGCGCCGTGGCGCATGGAGTACTTGCTCGGGCACGGCCCGCAGAAGGGCTGCTTTTTGTGCGGGATCCCCGAGGACGAGGCGAAGTACCGCGAGAACCTCGTCGTCGTCGTGCAGCCGCACGCGTTCGTCTGCTTGAACCGTTATCCGTTCGCGGCGTCGCACCTGCTCGTCGCGCCGCGCCGGCACGTCGCGAAGTTCGAGCACCTCGAGGCCGCGGAGTACGCGGCGTTGATGGATCTCCTGCGCGACGCGACCGTCCGTCTCGAGCGCGCCACGGCGTGTGGCGGCATGAACGTCGGCTTCAACCTCGGGAAGGTGGCGGGGGCGGGCGTCGCCGATCATCTCCACGGCCATCTCGTGCCGCGCTGGGCCGGTGACACGAACTTCATGCCCGTGCTCGCCGACGTGCGCGTGATGCCCGAGCACCTCGACGACTCGTGGCGCCGCCTCCACGGCGCCTTTGCCGACCTGCCGGGTTCACGCGCGCCGGCGCCGGAGGCCACGTGATCCTCGACGACGGAAGCGCACGCGAGGCGCGCCGCCGGCACACGATCTTCCTGATCGTGAGCGGCGTCGTCGCGCTCGGCATCATCGCCGCGGCGCACGCCGTGATCCTGCCCTTCGTGCTGGCGCTGGTGATCGCGTACCTGCTCACGCCGCTCGTGGCGTGGGTCGAGCGGAAACGCGTGCCGCGCGCTGCCGCCATCATCCTCGTCTACGTCGTCGTCCTCGGCGCGCTCGGGACGTTCGTGCGCTTCACGGCCCCGCGCGTGGGGCACGAGCTCGCGAGCCTCCGGCGCGAGGTGCCGGCGCTCCAGGTCACGGTGCGCACGGTCTGGGTCCCGTCGATCCAGCAACGCCTGCGCGCCGCGGGCTTCGGGCCGACCGAGGCGAAGCCGGGCGAGCCAGCGCCGGACGTCCCGGGTCGCCCGCGCGCACGCGACGACGACGGGCCGCCCGAGCCTCCGGGTTCCCTGGTCGCGCGTCCCCGACCGGACGGCGCGTTCTCGATCGAGCTCAACAGCCCGCTCTCCGTCGTGCCCGCGAAGGGCGGCGGCTACACCATCGAGCCGCTGCGCGAGGGGCGCGAGCCGGGCTTCGATCTCGATCGCATGGTGGCCGACGCCGCGGGCAAGAGCCTGCTCTACGCGCAGCACAACGCCCTCGAGATCGTGAAGATCGGCCGCGACATCATCGCCGGTGTGAGCCGTGTCATCTTCATCTTCGGCATCACCCTGATGCTCGCCGCGTACCTGATGCTCACGCGCGAGCGCATCGTGGCGTTCTTCATGTCGCTGGTGCGCCCCTCGTGGCGGCCCTCGTTTCGCGAGCTCCTCCAGCGCGTGGACCGGGGGCTCGCCGGCGTGGTGCGCGGGCAGCTGATCATCTGCCTCTTGAACGGCGTGCTCTCGGCCATCGGCTTCGCGATCGTGGGGCTCAAGTACTGGCCGGTGCTGGCGCTGGTGGCGACGGTGCTGAGCCTCATCCCGATCTTCGGGTCGATCATCAGCGCCATCCCGGCGGTGGCGCTCGGGCTCACGCAATCAGTGGGCACCGCGGCCTTCGTGCTCGTGTGGATCATCGGCGTCCACCAGCTCGAGGCGAACCTGCTGAACCCGAAGATCATGGGGGACGCAGCGAAGATTCACCCCGTGCTGGTCATCTTCTCGCTCCTCGTGGGCGAGCATTTCTTCCACACCGTCGGCGCGCTGCTCGCGGTGCCATGCATGTCGATCGCGCAAAGCCTCTTCACGCACATCCGGAGCCGGCTCCAGGCGGTCGACCCGGAGATGAGCCACGAGCCGGTGAGCAGTGTGGTCCCTCCGTCGCTGGAGTAGGTTTGCTCTGCGGGCCTACCCGCGGTAGGAAGCCGCCGTGGCCAGCGACCCGACCGACGACACCTCCGAGACCTCCGAGAGCGCTCCTCCGCCGGCCGCCGAAGCGCCCGCCAAGGCCGTCCGCCCGCCCGCGCGCTCGCTCAACGACCGTTCGCTGAACGACCGCAAGAAGAAGAAGTCGAAGGCCGAGGTCCAGGCCGAGCTCCGCGAGCTGTCGAAGCCGCAGGAGGCCGAGAAGCCGGCCACCAACCTCAACAAGATCTACCTGCGGGCAGGCGCGCTGGTGCTGGTCGTCTGGATCATCGCGCTCATCCTCCGCCACTGGATCGGCTTCGCGGTCGCGGGCGCGCTCACCGTCGCCGGCATCGTCGCGCTGCTCTGGCTGCAGCGGTACATGAAGAAGACGCAGGCGCTCGGGGCGATCCTCAAGAGCGCCGACACGGAGGAGGGCCGCAAGGCCGCACTCGAGAAGCTCGATACCGACTTCAAGAAGGGCGACACGCAGGCGGTCATCGCGAAGGCGCAGCTGCAGATGCAGGACGACCCTCGCTCCGCGCTCGCGACCCTCGAGGCCGTGAACCTCGACAAGGAGCTCGCGCCGATCGCCGGCCAGATCCGCGCGATGCGCGCGATGATCCACCTCACGCTCGGGGAGACCCAGGAGGCCCGCGCCCTCGCCGACAAGCTCGATCTCGGCAAGCAGCAGGAGCCGAAGACCCGCGTCATGTTCGCGGCCGTCGCCGCCGAGGCCTGGGCGCGCACCGGGCTCGGGCGGAAGGCGGTCGACACGCTCGATCTGTTCAACCCCGAGGCGCCCGACATGGGCGACATGCGCGCGCAGCTCTGGCGCTCGCGCGCCTTTGCCTACGCCGCAGTCAACGACTCGAAGGGCATCGCGCGCTCGGTCAAGCGCCTCGCAGACATCAATCCGCACCTCCTCGGCATGTTCGTGGGCCAGAAGAAGGTCCATCCGCTGCTCGAGCGCGAGGCGAAGGCGACGGTCATGCGCCTCGGCATCGTCCCCCGCAAGACGGTCCGCCAGAAGATGTGAGCGAGCTCACTCAGATCGATGACCACGTCGTCGATCCGGAGCGAGAGAGGACCGGACGGCGCATTGGCGGGCTGGAACCGCGGGAAGAACGCGGTGTCGACCGCCACGGCGCCGTCGATGCTGACCGTGGTAGCCGAACGTGAGGTCGCCGGTCGGCCTGGCCGGTCCCGTTGCCGGTGAGGAGCGGGAGCGTCGCGCGCAGCTGGCCGGTGCGTCGTCGCTGGACGTGGGTATCGACCGGAGCGTCTGGCAGAACGAGGCCGCGGCGTCGGGGTTGCTGCCCGCGTAGCCGTCGAGCGAATTTAGGAGAGTGCATGCAGGTGCGGCTGCGACGCGACGCGCAGCTTCGCGACCCGTGGCATCCCTTCAGCCTATCCCGGCGAGGTTCGCGCGAGCGAGAGGCCGCAGGGTCACCTCCGGCAGGAGCTCGGCGAAGCTCACCACGGTCGCGTCGGGCAGCTCGCTCTCCACGAGCTTGCGAATGAAGCGGCGGATGTCGGGCTGCGTGAGGAAGACCGCCGCGTTCGGCGGGGCGCCCTGCGCGACGGCCTCACCGAGCGCGCGCCGGAGCGCTGCGACGACGTCGCGTGCGGCCGCGGGCGGCAACGTGAGGAACGCGCCGGCTGGAGTGCGCGTGACGGCGCGGCGCACGGTGTCCTCGATCATGGGATCGATCAGCACGACGCCGAGCTGGTTGGCGCCGCGCGTGAGGCGAAACGTGAGCGCGCGGCGCAGCTGTGCGCGCACCAGCTCGGTGAGGTTCAGCGGGTCCTTCTCGGTGCTCGCCACGCCGGCGAGCGCCTCCAGGATGGCGCGCAGATCGCGGATCGACACGCGCTCCTCCACCAAGCGCCGCAGCACGTCGGTCAGGAGCGTGAGGCTCACGGGCTTCGGCACCACGTTGCGCACGGTGGCGGGCGCGAGCTGCTCGAGCTCGTCGAGCAGGCGCTGCGTCTCGGCGAGACCGAGGAAGTCCGCGCCGCGTGCGCGCAGGAGGTCCGCGGCCGATTCACTCACGAGGCGCACGGCGTCGCCGTCGGGCGTGTCCGGCGGGATCGAGATGACCCGCGCGGGCACCTCGAAGAGCGAGATCACGGCGCTCCGCGCGGGAAGGCCGGTCGCGGATCGCACGCGAGGCAAGGGGAGGGGGACGCCGAGCTCGCCGAAGATGCGGTCGCGCAGGCCGAGCGCCGCGGCCCGCAGGCTCTCTCGCGCGCTGCCGTCGGCGTTGATGCCGTCCTCGAGGAGGAGCGCGAGATCGGGCGCCACCTCGATGCTCCAGGGCACGACCATCGGCACGAACGGCGACGCGCGCCGCGCGCCGCCCGAGGCGACGGGATGCGGTTCGGTGGCGTCACGCTGGTCGTCCTTCGCCATCTGCCGCGTGCTCGCGCGCGCGATGAGGAACATCGCCACCGCGATCACGAAGAACGGCGGCGCGGGCAGGCCGGGCACGATGGCGAGCAGCAGGACGAAGCCCGAGGCGACCTTCAGCGCCTTGGGCTGCCCGAACAGCTGCCCCGCGAGCTCCTCGCCGAGCGGGGTATCGGGCTCCTCGCTGGCGACGCGCGTGACGAGCACGCCCGCCGCCGTGGACAGGACGAGCGCGGGGATCTGCGAGACCAGTCCGTCGCCGATGGTGAGCAGGCCGTAGCGCTTCAGCGCGTCGACGGCGGGCATCCCTCGCTGGCCGACGCCGATCGCGAGGCCGCCCAGGATGTTGATGACCGTGATCACGAGCGACGCGATGACGTCGCCCTTCACGAACTTCATCGCGCCGTCCATCGACCCGTAGAACTGGCTCTCGCGCGAGAGGTGCCGGCGGCGGCGCCGCGCCTCGTTGCCGTCGAGCGTGCCGGCGCGCACCTCGGCGTCGATGGCCATCTGCTTGCCGGGCATCGCGTCGAGGACGAACCGCGCCCCGACCTCCGCCACGCGCTCCGAGCCCTTCGCGATCACGATGAACTGGATGATCGTCAGCACCAGGAACACGACCGCGCCGACCACGTAGTTTCCCCGCACCACGAACCCGCCGAACGCCTTGATGACCTCGCCGGCGTTCGCCTGGAGGAGGATGAGGCGGGTGGTCGACACGTTGAGGGCCAGCCGGAACAGGGTCGTCAGCAGCAGGAGCGTGGGGAAGGTGGCGATGGCCAGCGCGTCCGGCACGTAGAGGACGACCAGCAGGATCGCCACGGAAAGCGAGAGGTTGGTGGCGAGGAGGATGTCGAGGAGCCAGGTCGGGAGCGGGACGATGAGCATCGCCACCACCCCGACGACGAGCGCCGCGAGCGCGAGCTCCGCGCCGCCCAGACCGGATCGAGCCGAGGTTGCCCCACGCATGGGCGAGGAGGTTAATGCGGAAGCTCGGCCCGGAGCTGACAAAGAACGCGCAAAATGTTGATGTGTAGGCGAAGGGTCTCGGGCTATCATCGCCGTTATCCCCGAGCGATGGCGATGAGCAACCAGCCCGCCCACCCCCCTCTCCGGCGCACCGGAACAGGGCTCTCCGACGTCGGGCGCAAGCGTCAGTCCAACGAGGACGCGTTCTTCTTCGACGACCGCCTCGGCCTCTACATCGTGGGCGACGGGATGGGCGGACACGCCGCAGGCGAGATCGCCAGCCAGGAGGCCGTCGAGACGGTCTACGGCATGGTGAAGCGGGGGATCGGCAACCTCCACGAGCTCGCCGATCCGCTCGTCGAGGAGGACGTCCGCGCGGCAAGCCGCCTGATGGAGAGCGCCATCCAGGCCGCCACGTACATGGTCTTCTCGATGGCCGAGATGGACCGCGGCAAGACCGGCATGGGCACGACGCTGAGCGCGCTGCTCGTCCTCGGTGAGTTCGCGGTGACCGCGCAGGTCGGCGACAGCCGCATCTACCGGGTGAACGGCGAGACCGTCGAACAACTCACGGAAGATCACACGCTCATCGCGTGGCAGCTGAAGCAGGGGCTCATCACCCCGCAGGAAGCGAAGAAGTCACCTCACCGGAACGTCATCACGCGCGCGGTAGGAAACCGGGATTACGTCCAGGTCGACACCGGCCTCGTGAAGCTGACGACGAGCACGAAGTTTTTGCTCTGCTCGGACGGTCTCCACGGGTACTTGCGCGAGAGCGACATCGCTCCGATCGCGAACCTCGGCGGAGAAGACGCAGTGAAGAAGTTCATCGCCCTCGCGAACGAACGCGGCGGCAAGGACAACATCACGGCGGTCCTCGTCGAAGTGGACTGACCCCAGCCCGAGAGGATGGGGCCAACAAGCCGCGAAGACGCCGGCAGGATCGGTCCGCGCCCGCCGCCCGTGGCTATCCCGGCGTTGCGAAGCGTGGAATGCGCGACGTTGTCGGGCGGCGCCTCACCAACCGTTGGCGCCTTCGTGGCTTGGCGGCTCTCCCGTCACGTGCGCGGTGAGGCGAGGTGAGGTGACGCCTCTGGCAACAAACTTGGCCACTTGACCCTCACTTGGGTACGTGAGACGAGCTCTTGCTTCGTGTTTCTCGCGTGACGTTCGTGTCTCGCGAGACACACCACCCGCTCCCAACCGTTGGACTTCCCTCGTGAAGCCGCACGGCGCGGATCTTGGAACTGCCAGACCAACCCCCGAGGGATGACAGAATGGACAAGCGGCGTGTGGGCGTATTGATGGGCGGTTCGAGCGGTGAGCGCGAGATCTCGCTGAAGACCGGCGAAGGTGTGGCGCGCGCCCTCGAGGCCCGCGGACACGACGTGGCGCGCGTAGCGATCGGCGGCGCGGACGCGCAGCCGATCGACATGGCGCTGCGTGCGGCCGGGATCGACGTGGCGTTCCTCGCGCTCCACGGGCGCGGCGGCGAGGACGGCTGCCTCCAGGGCATGCTCGAGCTGATGGGCATCCCCTACACCGGCTCCTCGGTGCTCGCCTCGGCCCTCGCGATGGACAAGCTCAAGGCAAAGGAGATGTTCCGTCTCCACAACATTCCGACGCCCCCGTACTACGTGGCGACAGAGACCGACCTCCTCGGCGACGATGACCTCGCCGAGCTGCACGGCAGCTTCGGCTACCCGGTCATCGTGAAGCCGCGCAACGAGGGCTCCTCGATCGGCCTCGCGAAGGCCGGCAACCTCAACGAGCTGCGTTCGGGCATCGAGGCCGCGCTGGAGCTCGATCGCTGGGCGCTCGTCGAGCGCTACATCAAGGCCACCGAGGTGCACGTCGGCGTGCTCGACGGCCGCGTGCTCGGCTGCATCGAGGTCGCGCCCAAGAGCGGCATCTACGACTACGCGGCGAAGTACACCGCCGGCGCCACCGACTACATCATCCCGCCCCGCATCGCGCCCACGCGCGCCCGTGGCGTCATGAACCTCGCGGAGCGTGCCGTCCGGGCGCTCGGCTGCACCGGCGCCGTGCGCGTCGACCTCCTGGTGACCGAGGGCGAGAACGAGTACGTCCTCGAGGTCAACACGCTGCCCGGCATGACCGCGACCTCGCTGCTGCCGAAGATCGCCGACCACGCGGGCATCGCGTACGGCGAGCTCTGCGAGCTCATTCTCGCCAGCGCCACGCTCCACGCCGGCCTCCAGGCCAAGCCCGCTTCCGAGCGCCGCCGCTCGGGCGTGACGTTCGCGCCGCATGCCGAGTCGGCGGTCACGCCCGTCGTCCGCAAGGCGATCTAGTCGCGGAAGAGGATCCTCGCGACCACCGCGAAGCGGGCCTCTTCCTCGTCGTCCCGGTGGTCCTCTCCCTTGATCTCGAGCTCGGCGAGCTCGATTTCGAGGGGGATGTACTCCGCGAGCGTGAGCAGGCGCTCCACCTTTCCGAAGTACGAGTGCCGGTCCCGGTACTCCAGGTAGCGCTTGTGGATCTGCCGATCGTTGCCGCTGGGGGGCGCGTCGCTCATCAGCGCCGCAAGCTAGCACGCTCGTCGTGATAGGCTCCGCAGGGACTCGGATGTCGGAAAACGACGACGCCCTTCCTCGCCTCCTCGGCGGAAGATACCGCCTCGAGGCCAAGCTCGGTTCCGGCGGAATGGGGGTCGTGTACCGCGCCACCGACCAGACGATGCATCGCGCCGTCGCGGTGAAGCTGGTCCGCGGGGTCGACGGCGTCATGCTCGACGACGAGGTGACCGGGCGCTTCCTTCGCGAGGCGAAGAACACGGCGCGCGTCCAGCACGAGAACATCATCGAGGTCTACGACCTCGGCTGCAGCGACCAGGGCGACCTGTACTTCGTCATGGAGCTGCTCGAGGGCGAGTCGCTCTCGACGAAGCTGCGCCGCGACGGAAAGCTGCCGCCGGCGCTCGCGGTCCACATTGCCCGTCAGGTGTGCGCGGCGCTCCACGTCGCGCACGCTGCCGGGATCATCCATCGCGACCTCAAGCCCGCGAACGTGATGCTCGTGCAGCGCGGAAGCGACCCGAGCTATGTGAAGGTGCTCGATTTCGGCGTCGCCAAGTCGTACACGCCCGATCAGCAGACGCAGCTCACGCACACCGGCATGCTCGTCGGGACCGTCGAGTACATGGCGCCCGAGCAGATCATGGGGCGCACCGTGGACGGCCGTACCGATCTCTACGCGCTCGGCGTCGTCCTGTACCGCATGCTCTCCGGCAAGGCGCCCTTCCGCGACGGCGGCGTGCCGGCGCTCATCCACGCACACCTCAACGTCTATGCGAAGTCGATGACCGAGGCGAACCCCGAGATCCCAGGCGAGCTCGATCGCGTCGTCCTGCGCTGCCTCGCGAAGCAGCCCGAGCAGCGCTTCGAATCGATGGAGGAGCTCTCGCGCGCGCTCGCCGGCGCCATCGAGCCGCCCGAGGCGCTCGCGAACCTCGAGTACCGCGACGACGACGACGACGACATCTACCAAGCCGGGGACAAGACCGAGGTCGCGCGCGCTCCGCAGCTCGACGCGCCGCGCGCGCCGCGGCCTGTCTCGCCGGCGCCGCAGGCCGCGCCGGCGCCGCTGGGGCCCAAGCAGCCGCTCGCGCCTCGAGCGGCATCGAAGCCTCCGCCCCGCACCGAGCGTCTCGACCCGGCGCCGATCCTGCCGTCGATCGCCGACTCGCAAGGAGAGCTGCCGCCGGACGAGAGCTTCGACGACGCGACCATCAAGATGGACCGGCCGGACCCCGCTTCGCTGCCGCGGCGGATCCCGCGCGCGACGACGCCCGCCGACGACAGCAGCGACCGCACGGCGATCATGAACCGCGAGGAGCTCTCCACGGCGAAGCGGCCCGTCACCGACTCGGTGACGCGCGTCGAGAGCGCCGGCCCGCGCGAGTGCGCGATGTGCCGCACGATGAACGCCCCGCATGCGCGCGCGTGCGCGGCGTGCGGCGTGTCGCTCGCGAACGAGGAACAGGACGCGGTGCGAGCGCGCGTCACGGCGCCACGCACCGCGCATCTCGCCGCGCCGCAGATGCCCCCGCCGCACTCGCAGCCGTATCCGCTCGCGCCGCCGCCGTTCGGCCAGCCGCCGGCGCAGGGGATCCCGGGCATGGCGCAGCAGCACCCGCATGGGTCGCCACTGATGCAGCACCTGCCGCCGAACCCGCGCCAGAGCTACGCGGGCGTCAACAGCTGGCAGCAGGCGCCGCCGCCGCCGGCGGAGCCGCGCTCGGTGTGGCGCCGGTTCCTCTCGTGGACGGGCTTGCGCTAGCTGACTGCGCGAGAGCGCGCGAGCGCGAGACACTCGGAGCCTCGGCCCCGCAGTCCGCGCGCGCGCGATCAGCTCTCGGGGGGGAGGTCGCCCTGCGCGTCGACCTCCTTCTTCACGTTGCGCGCCTTCGCGATGACGTAGCCGACCGCGATGATGCCCGCCGCCAGAAAGCCGAGGCCCAGGCTGCGCCGGAACTTCAGGTCCGCCGTGTCCGCCGAGGAGCCGTCGTGCTCGCCCGCGCCGCCGCCGTTGCTCGCGTACTGGCCTTCCGCGCCCTCGGCGACTGAACCGCCACCGCCACCACCGCCACCGCCCGCGCCGCCCCCCACGCCGCCCACGTTGACCTTCTGCGCCGCGCCCATCTTGCCGCCAGCCTGACCACCACCGCCACGGCCACCGCCGCCGCCGCCGCCGCCGGTGGCCGTGGTGCCGCCGCCGCCTGCGGGCGCGCTGCCGCCGCCGCTGCGCTCACCGAGCTCCTCGCTGCTGTTGGCCGCGCTCTTCTTCATGCTGTTGCCGAGCATGCGCCAGGCGCCGCCAGCGATGAGCAGGACCCCAACGACGAGCAGCGCGTACTCGACCAGCGTGGCGCCGCGCGACCGACCGGCGAGCGCTGACGCGGCGGACGGGGCAGGGGAAGCCGGACGGGTCATCGGGGATCGCATCGGGCCTCGACCTCGATCATACGAAAATCCTGGGACAATTGTCCTATCCTACCCGCGTGAAGGACGAGCTTCGGCTCCTGGCCCGCACGGTCGGGGTCTTGAAGACCTGCGGAGAGGTCGTGGCCGTGCGATCGGCCTCGGTTTCGTTCCGTGCCGGGGAGATCCACGCGCTGTGCGGCGAGAACGGCGCCGGCAAGAGCACGCTGCTCAAGGTGGTGGCGGGAATGATGGTGCCGGATTCGGGGTACGTCGAGGCCTTCGGCTCGCGTCTCGAGCCTCACACCCCGCGCGAGGGGATTCGCCGGGGCATCGGAATGGTGCTCCAACATTTCGCTCTCGTGCCCGTCTTCAGCGCGCTCGAGAACATCATGCTCGGCGCCGAGCCGACGTCCGCACTCGGCGTGATCGACCGGCTCACGGCGCGCAAGAAGGCCGAGGCGGTGGCGAAGGAGCTCGGCGTCGAGCTGCCGCTCGATGCGCTCGTGGAGACGCTCGGCGTGGGCGACCGCCAGCGCCTCGAGATCGCCCGCGCGCTCTACCGCGACGCCAAGCTCCTCATCCTCGACGAGCCGACCGCGGTCCTCACGAAGGGCGAGGCGGCGGCGCTCTACGCGACGCTGCGCCGCCTCGCGGACGCCGGGACCGGGGTCGTGGTCGTGACGCACAAGATGGACGAGGTGAAGGCCCACGCGGACATCGTCACCGTCATGCGGCGCGGCGATCTCGTGTTCACGAAGCCGCTCGAGCGCGGCGAGGGCCACGATCTCGACGCGCAGATCGCCGAGGTGACCGCCGCGATCATGGGGGCAGGAAAAGGCGCCGCCCGCTCCGCGGAGCCGACCCGCGGCGGCACGAACGCCGTCAGCCGCGACGAGGTGGTGCTCGACGTGCGCAACGTCTCGCTCGGGCGCGGCCTCACCGAGGTCTCGCTCACGCTGCATGCGGGCGAGATCGTCGGCGTCGCCGGCGTGGAGGGCAATGGTCAGCGCGAGCTCGTGGCGCTGCTCGCCCGTGACCGCGCGCCCGACGCGGGCGAGATCACCGGCGCTGAGACCTCGGTGATACGCGAGGATCGCCAGGTGCAAGGCCTCGTCCTCGACGCCTCGGTGCGCGACAACCTCCTGCTCGGCGAGCTCGGCTCGTTCGCGCACCTCGGCCTGCTCGATCTCGGCAAGCTCGAGTTCGAGGCGAAGCAGCGCCTCACCGCCTCGGGCGCGCCGCCGGACCTCGATCGCCCGGCGCGCGGCCTCTCGGGCGGCAACCAGCAGAAGGTCGTCGTGGCGCGCGCGCTGGCGCGGCTCTCCCGCGACCGCGCGCGCGTGCTCGTGGCGGCGCAGCCCACGCGCGGCGTCGATCTCGGCGCCAGCTCCGACATCCACGCACGCCTGCGCGCCGCGGCGGCCGCCGGCGCCGGCGTGCTCGTGCTCTCGGCCGATCTCGACGAATTGCGTGTACTATGCAGCCGTATCCTGGTGCTCGCGCGCGGGCGGATCGTGGCCGACCTACCGCCCACCACGTCGGACGAAGACTTCGGACGCCGCATGCTCGGCGTCACCAGCGCGGTCGACGCGAGCGCAATTTGTGCCGCCGCCGCCACTGCCGGCACGTCCGAGGCCGCCTCGTGAGCAGCACGTCGACGCGCTCGCTGCCCGCCGCGTTCGCCGGGCTCGCCGTGGGCTGGCTCGCGTTCTGCGTCCTGGTATGGCTCTACGGCGCCTCGCCGCGCGCGATGGCCGGCCTCCTCTTCGAGGGCACCTGGGGCACGACCTACGGAGCAGGTCAGGTGCTCTTCAAGGCGACTCCGTTGCTCTTCACGGGCGTGGCGGTCGACCTCGCGCTGCGCGCGGGCCTCTTCAACATCGGCGCCGAAGGGCAGCTCGCGGTCGGAAGCCTCGCGGCGGGGGTGGTCGGGGCGAAGCTGCCCGCCGGCACGCCGTTGGTGATCGCGATGCCGCTCGCGCTCGCCGCGGCGATGGCGGCGGGCGCGGCGTGGGCCTTGGTCCCGGCGATCCTCAAGGGCCGCTTTGGCGCTCACGAGGTCATCTCCACCATCATGATGAACAGCATCGCGAGCAGCATGGTCGGCCTCGCCCTGGGCGCGGGCGGCCTCGCGCTGACCGGCACGGTGCGCACCGCGGACGTCGTGCCCGGCGCCCGCATGCCCCGCCTCGACGTATGGGTGAAGGGCCTCGAGGGCAGCGCCGCGAGCTTCGCGCTCGTGTTCGGCGTGCTGGCCACGATCCTCACCACGCAGTCGTACCGGCGCACGCGCTTCGGTCGCGAGCTCGGGCTCGTGGGCGAGAACCCCGTGGCGATGGCCGCGGAAAAGGTCGACGTGAAGGCTCGCATCACGCAGGCGCTCGTGGTCTCGGGCGCGCTCGCCGGCGCCGCGAGCCTCGGCACCGTGCTCGGCTACAAGGGCTACTTCGAGGAGGGCCTCGGCGCGGGCGCGGGCTTCGGCGGGCTCGCAGTGGCAATCCTGGGACGCGGCAGCGCGGTGGGCCTCGTCTTCGCGGCGCTGCTCTTCGGCACGCTGCAGCAGGGCGGGCTTGCGGTGAACGCGTTCGTCCCCAAGGAGCTGATGGACGTGCTGAGCGGGGTCGTGGTCTGCGCGGTGGCCCTCGCCGATCAGCGCCTCCAGCGCGGGCCGAGCGTCGGCGCGCCCAGGTCGAAGGAGGCGGCCGCGGCATGAGCGCGCTCGACGTCATCCTCTCCGGAACGATGCTCGCGCAGACCGCGCGCATGACGATCCCCTACGGCTGCGCGGCGCTCGGCGGGACGCTCAGCGAGCGGAGCGGCGTCGTGAACATCGCGCTCGAGGGCACGCTGCTGGGCTCGGCGCTCGCCGCGGTCGCTGCGGCGCACGCCACGAACAGCGCGCTCGCGGGGGTGGTGGCCGGCGTCGCGTGCGGCGCGGTCTTCGGGCTCGTGCACGCGACGCTCGTGGTGCGGGGCCGCGTCGATGCCATCGTGAGCGGCATCGCGCTCAACCTGATCGCGGCGGGCGGCACGCGCTTCTTGCTGCGCGGTCTGTACGGCTCGAGCTCGAACTCGCCGAGCATCCAGGGCTTCCGCTTCGCGGACGGCTGGGGGCTGCTCGCGCGCACGATGCTCGATCCGTTCCTCCTCACGACGATCCTCGTCGTCGCCGTGGCCGCATGGATGCTGCGCCGGACGCGCTTCGGGCTGCGGCTGCGGGCGTGCGGCGAGGATCCGTCGGCGGCGCAAGCGGTGGGCGTCCGCGTCGCGGCCATGCGCACCGCGGCGGTGACGCTCGGCGGGGCGATCACGGGCCTCGGGGGCACGGCGCTCGCGTACGACCTGCATCAGTTCCAGGCGGGCATGAGCGGCGGGCGCGGCTTCATCGCGCTCGCCGCGGTGATCGTCTCGGGGTGGCGTCCGTGGCCGGCGGCTGCCGCCTGCCTCGCGTTCGCCGCGCTCGATGCGCTCCAGATCGTGCTCCAGAACCAGACGAAGCTCCCCTCGCAGGTCCTGGCGATGCTCCCGTTCGTGGCCACGCTGGTGGCGCTGGTGCTGGTCAGCAAGCGCCGCTCCGGGGACATGCGCGCACCGGCCGGCCTCGGAAAACATCCCGGGTAGGGAATCGAGCGCGAGGGCCGGGCGTTGACCCGAGCCGATGAGTGTCTCGCGAGTCCAAGCTGGTCTGACGCGCCGCGGTCTCCTCGCTATCGCCCTCGCGACCTCGGTGGTCGTCGCCGCCTGCGGGAAGACGGGTACGGTCGCCCCGCTCGCCGGCGTCTACCACCTGACCGGCAGCGCCCAGCCCACGAACCTGGAGCTCCGCACCGACGGCACGTTCACCTTGAGGCGCGAGTCCTGCGCGTCGGCGGGCGGGCTCGAGTGCGGGGCGTGGAGGAGGTCGGAGCTCACCGGCAGCTCGCAGGTGGTGGCGCGGGACGGGCTGTACTGGCCGACGCCCGACGAGTTCCCCTCGGCCGTGATCCGCACGCTCTCGCTGCGCCCCCACGGCGGAGAGCTCGAGGTCGTCGGCGAGAGCGAGTGGGCGGGCTCGTTCACGCAGCGCTGGAGGCCGGGCCGCACCTGCGGCGAATGCGCCGGGCCGCTGCGCGAATCGCCAGAGCACCGGTGCTCCGAGCCGCTGCCCGCTTGCACGCCACCGGCGTCGCCGACGCCGTGAGCGCTCAGTCCGCGGCGCCGCCGATGCGGAGGCCGTCGCGCAGGACCACCCAGGTCTTCGGCCCGCCCCACGGCTGGACGATCGCGTTCTCGTGCGGGAGGTCCCACACGACGAGATCGGCCCGCGCGCCAGGCGCGAGCGCGCCGCGCGGCTTGCGGATGCCGGCGCCCCACAAGCCGAGCGAGGCGGCGGCGAGGCGCGTGGCGCCGAGGAGCACCTCGGCCGGGGTCATCGCGTACATGCGGACCGCCATCGCCATCGCGAGTGGCAAGCTCTCCGAGGGCGCGGTGCCGGGGTTCGCGTCGCTCGCGACGACCAGCGAAACGCCCGCCGCCCGCAGCGCCGCGACCGGCGGCGGCGCCTGACCGAGCGTGAAGCTGGCGACCGGCAGGAGCACGGCCGCGACGCCCGCGCGCGCGAGCACCGCGATGCCCTCGGCGTCGATGTGCTCGACGTGGTCCGCCGATCGCGCGCCGACGTCCGCGCAGAGCTGCGCGCCGCCGACGTCCGCGAACTGCCCGACGTGCAGACGAACGCCGAGCCCCGCGCGCCTGGCCGACTCGCAGACGATGCGGGCCTCGTCGACGGTGAAGGCGTTCTGATCCACGTAAGCGTCGACGAACGAGGCGAGCTTCGCCTCGGCGATCTCCGGCACGAGCGAGGACGCGACGCGCAGGACGTAGTGATCGCGGCTCGCCCGCGCGCTCTCGGGCAGCGCGTGCAGCGCGAGGTACGTCGCGACGACGTGCGGCACGCCCGCGGTCCGGCGCGCCTGCTCGATGGCGCGGAGCTGCTTGCGCTCGCCGTCGGGGTCGAGGCCGTAGCCGCTCTTCACCTCGCACGAGGTCACGCCGAGGTTCGCCATGCGGCGGAGGCGCGCCACGAGGGTCTCCGCGATCTCGTCCTCGCTGGCCGCCGCGACGGCGCGGTAGGATGAGAGGATGCCGCCGCCGGCCGCCGCGATGGCGCGGTAGTCGCCGCCGGCCATGCGCACCGCGTACTCGTCGTGCCGCGAGCCGACCCAGGCGGCGTGCGTGTGCGCGTCGACGAGACCGGCGGTGACCACGCGATCGCCGTAGTCGACGATGGGCACCTGGCCGGCGCTGGCGCGAGGGCCGACCCAGCTGATCGAGCGGTCGTCGTAGACGACCACGCCGTCCTCGACGATCCCCAGCGGGTTGCCGGCGGTGATGCGCGCGGGGTCGCCGGTGACGATGCGCTTGGCCGCGACGCCGACCAGGCTCACGAGACGCCAGCCCCGAGACGACGCGCGAGCTCGGCGGCGACGGGCGCGCTGGCCGCGAAGGCCGCCGCGAGATCGGCGGGCGAGGTGCGGGCCGCGGGCACGGCCCGGCGACGCATGGCGAGGGCGCGGCCGGAGGCCTCCTCGCAGCGGGCGCGAAACACCGGGCTCGACTCGGCCTCGTGCACGAGCGCGGCGTGCGCCTCGGCTGCGAGGTCGGCGCGCGAGCAGACGAGCAGGACGTCGCAGCCGGCCAGCACGGCGCGGACCGCCGACTCTGCGGCGGGCATGGTGAGCGCCTTCATCTCGAGGTCGTCGGAGAAGAGGACCCCCGAAAAACCCAGCTCCCGGCGCAGCAGATCAGTGCAGATTGCATGGGATAGCGTGGCGGGCTGCGCGCCGTCGAGCGCGGGGTAGACGACGTGCGCGGTCATCATGGAGTCGATGGCGGGGCTCCGCGCGAGCGCCGCGAACGAGGCGAGCTCGATGGCGCGCAGCTCGGCCTCGGCGCGCTCCACGCGGGGCAGCGCGAGGTGCGAGTCGACGGTGGTGTCTCCGTGGCCGGGGAAATGCTTCGCGCACGAGAGCACCCCGCCGCGGCCGAGGCCCTCGGCGAAGGCGCCGGCGAAGCGCGCGACGCGCTCGGGCGTGGTGGCAAACGCGCGATCGCCGATGATCGGGTTCGAATCGCGCGTGTGGATGTCGGCCACCGGCGCGAAGCTCATCGTGAAGCCGAGCGCCGTGAGCTCACGGGCCTGGGCCTCGGCCACGCGGCAGACGAGATCGACGTCGCCGAGGTCGCCGAGGCGACGCATCGGCGGGAGCTGGAGCGCCGGCGCGCCGAGGCGCATGACGCGGCCGCCTTCTTGATCGACGGCGACGAGCGGCGGCAGATCTGCGGGCGACGCCTTCGCGACCGCCGCGTTCAGCGCAGCAACGCCCGCGAGATCGGGCGTGATGTTGCGGCGGAACAGGACCACGCCGCCGCGCTCACCGTTGCCGAGGAGCCGCCGCTCCTCGGCGAGGAGCTCCTGGCCCCGGAGGCCGACGACGAGCATCTGGCCGCAGAGGACGGACAGCGAGCCGAGCATCCGCTATGGTCTACCAGCTTTTGGTGATGAAGCGGAACTCGCAGCTCGCGCACTCGAGCGCCGTCTTTGCCGCCGCGCTCGCGCTCTCCTGCGGCGCCTCGCCGAAGCCCGGGCCCACGCCGGGGGCGCCCGCGCCCTCCGCGGCGATCGCTGCATCAGCGCCGGCCGCCTCTGCAGCATCAGCGCCGGCTCCATCCGATCCATCCGCGCCCGCTGCGCCGGCGAGGCGCGGCGCGGGCGCGGGCGCGGGCGCGGGCGCCGTGGCGCGTCCCACGAAGCAGCTCACGCCCGCGGAGGCGCGCCGCTACATGGTGAGCCTCGTCAATCGCGATCGCGCGACGGCGGGGCTCGCGCCCGTCGAGCTCGACGAAGGACCGCCCACGGTCGCCGGGCAGGCGCACGCCGAGGACATGGCGCATCTCGGCTATCTCGGGCACTGGGGCACCGACGGCTCCGTCCCCGAGCAGCGCCACAGCGACGCGGGCGGCGCCGACATGGTGCTCGAGAACGCGCTCTGCTTCACCGACGAGAAGCTGCGCGCCCTCGACAGGCAGCCGCTGATCGACCCGGTCCAGGTGGAGCGCGCGGAGTCGATGTTCTTCGACGAGGTCCCCCCCAACGACGGCCATCGCAAGAACATCCTGCGTCCGGGCCACACGCGCATCGGCATCGGCGTCGCGCAGCCGGTCGCCACGCCCACCGAGATCCCGGTGCCGTGCTTCTCCCAGGAGCTGACCGACGACTACGGCACGTACGCGCCGATCCCGAGGCACGCGAAGGTCGGCACGCTGCTGCACGTGGAGGGCACGCTCGCGCCGGGCGTGCGCCCGAGCGGGGTGGGCGTGGCGCGCATCCCGAAGCCGGTGCCGATCCTGGTCGCGGAGGTCAACAAGCGCCGCAGCTACCCGGTCCCGAAGCCGTTCCAGATGTACTGGGGCCCGGGCTTCGTGACGCCGCTGCCGGTGAAGATCGACGGCACGAAGCTCGCGATCGACGTGCCCCTCACGGACGGCGGCCAGCCGGGTCTCTACGAGATCAGCATCTGGGCGAAGCTGCCCGGCGCGACGGAGCACGCGATGATCGGGCTGCGCACGATCCTCGTCGACTGATCCGGCGTCACTTGCCGTCGGCGATCGCGGTGTCCCAGTCCTTCGCGCAGCCGCGGATCCCGTAGGACGACGGCCCGGCGCACGCGGTGGGCGAGCGCCGCGGACCGATGAGCAAGACCTGGCCTCGCGAGAGGAACTTGTACCGCGAGCGCCATTCGCGCTCGACGACGCCGACCGCCTGCTCCGCCTCGGCCGTACCCTTGACCCGCACCAGGCGAAGGAGGATCTGCTCGCGCATCTCCGGATCGTCGGTCATCGCGTACGCGCGCTCGAGGTGCGCGATCGTGGCGCTGCTCTCGCCCGCGCGCTCGAGGATCGAGGTCGCAGCGAGCGAGCGCTGCACGTCGGAGCCGAGCTCGACCGCATGCACGATGGCGTTCGCGCCATCGACGCGCCAGCGCTTGATCTCGGCCTCGTCCTTCAAAAAGGTCGGCGCGAGGAACGCGACGAACTGGCCGTAGTGCAGCCACACGTTCGGATCGAACGGCCGCTCGCGGGTCCCGCGCTCGAGGTAGCGGCGCGCGGTTCGCGCGTCCTCCTCGGTGCCGCCCGGCGGAGGCGGGTAGACCAGGATGGTGTCGATGAAGTCGTAGAGCACCGGCGAGTCCGGCTCGAGGGCGATGAGGCCGTCGACGTAGCGCGTGACATCGGGGAACGGCCGTTTCTCCTGCCAGTGCAGCCCGTACTCGAGGATCAGCTTCGCCCAGAGGAGGTCGGCGGCGGCCGCACGGTAGCCGAGCGTCAGGGAGCGCAGCTGGTTGGCGGGCGGGAGGAGGAAGGCGTCGTCACGCTGGTGGACCTTGTGCGTCTCGGCGGCCAGCGGGGGCTGGAGGAGCGCGATGCCGGCCACGCCCGCGAGGACCACCGCGATCGCGGGGAGAATGCCGGCCGGGCGGCTCATTCGAGCTCCGCCTCGACGTACATCCCGGGCGTGACGCCGGGCTTCTGGTCCGCGGTGCGCCGCGCCTCGCCGCGGATCTCGAAGGTGCTGAGGAGACCGTCGCCGTCGAGATCGCCGCGCGCCTGCGCGACGAACGTGCTGCCCGACCCCGCCGCGCTCTCGAACGAGAACGCGTACGCATGCGGCACGCCCTCGGCGGACGGCCGGAACGCGAGCGCCTTCCAGGTCGGGCCCTCCCACGTGCCCGGCGGGTCGGCGGCCTTCGTGCCGCGCGGCGGGTTGGCGGGGGTGAGCGGCGCGCTCTCGGGGAAGCGGTCGTTGGCTTCGGCGTAGGCGACGGCGGCGATGCCGATCCGCGAGAGGCCGTCGGTCGGCTCGACGAAGCGCGAGGCGTGGAGCTCGTGGAGGAACGCCGGCGCGGCGACGGCGAGCACCGAGCCCACGAGGGCGGCGCCGATCGCCAGCTCGACGGGCGTGAAGCGGCGCACCGCTACTCCTCCGCGTCCGTCCTGGTCATCGTCTTCGCGACCTGCGCGGCGAGGCCCTGGTCGGGGATGATCTCGAGCGAGTACGAGGAGCGGATGCCGTCGCCGTCGAGGTCGCCCTCGGCGGTGACCCGCGCCTTCGCGGTGGCGCCGGCGCCATCGGACGCGAACGCGTAGCGGTAGCACTGCGGCTGGACCATCGAGAAGTGCAGCTCGCGCCACGGGCTCACCGACCAGTCGGCGAGGTTCGACTGGTAGCGGTGGCCGCGCACCGCCATCTCGTCCGCGGGAACGGGCGCCGCGGAGCTGGATGGGAAATGCCGCATGGCGTGGACCGCGGCGGGGTTCGCGGCCGCGGGCTGGGTGCCGTCGGACGCGTCGTAGTGCTCGGCGGCGTTGCTCGCGAGGCGCGTCACCGAGCTCACGGCCTCGACAGTCTTCGCGTGGCGGACATAGCGAGCCAGCGCGTACATCCCGACGGCGCTCAGCACCGCCGCGAGGGCGAGGAAGTTCATCAGCTCGACGACCGTGAACGCGCGCCGCGAACACGGATGCACGACGTCACGATAGCGCGAAACCAAACCCTTGGGGTCGGCTTCCGCGCCGCGCGGTGTACGATGCCGCGCATGGGCGTGGTCCAGCGGGTGGTGGTGACGGGGGCCAACGGCTTCCTGGGCCGCCACCTGGTCACGGAGATCGTGCGCGCTGGCGGCCAGGCCCTCGGCGTGGTGCGGGAGGCCGCGCCCGGCCAGGTCTCGATGGCCGCGGTCCTCGCGGATCCGGCGCTCCTCGCCGGCACGGACGTGCTCGTCCACGCGGCGGCGATCCGGCACCGCCACGGCGCCTCGCCGGCCTCGTACCAGGCCTCGAACGTCGATCTCGTCGACGCGCTCGTGCGCGCCGCGACGGGGAGGGTAGGGCGCTTCGTCCACGTGAGCTCGGTGGGAGTCTACGGGTTTCCGCGAGACCTGCCGGTGAACGAGCACACGCCGTTCGCTCCTCGTACGCTGTACAGCCAGACGAAGATCGAGGCGGAGAAGCTCGTCACGAGCCTCGCCACGAAGCTTGGCCTGCCGTTCACGATCGTGCGGCCCACCATCATCTATGGCGCCGGCGACCGCAACGGCATGCTCGACAAGCTCGCCGGAATGCTGCGCGCGGGGCGCTATCTCCTCGTGGGCTCGGGCGAGAACGTGCTGCACCACACGTACGTCGACGACGTCGTGCGCGGGATCTTCACGCTCGCCGCGAGCCCCCGCGCGGCGAACGACCACTTCATCGTGGCCGGGCCCGAGACCATCACGCTGCGGCGGCTGAGCGAGCTCGTTGCGCGCCAGGTCGGGGGCAAGGTGCCGGGGGTTCACGTGCCGCTCCTCGCGGCGCGCGCGGTGGCGGCCTGCTTCGACGTCGCGCGCTACCGCGGCCTCGCGTTCGTGGAGCGCGAGCCACCGATCAACAACGAGAAGCTCGACGTGATGACCGTGCCCATCGCGTTCGACCCGGCCAAGGCGCGCGCCGCGGGCTTCACGCCGACCGTCGGCTACGAGGAAGGCCTCGCGCGGACGTTCGCGGCGGCCCGCGCATGACCCAGCTCGACCCGCCGGCGCCCGACCCGCCGAAGCGGCTGTGGATGCGTCGCCTCGTCACCTCGGTGCTCGCGGTGGCCTCGCTGATCTTCGTGGTCTGGATGGTGCCGTTCAAGGACCGCTGCACCGACGCCGGTTGCGAGCCCGGCCTCTTCACGACGCTGCGCCACACGAATGGCCTGCTGGTCGCGGCGCTGTTCGTCCTCTACCTGCTCGGCACGCTCGCGTGGGCGGCGCGCTGGCGGGCGCTCCTCGGCGTCGCCGACGTGGAGCTCACGCTGCTCGACACGTGGCGCATCACGCTCGAGGCGCAAGCCGGCGGCATCATGCTGCCCGGCGGCATCGCGGGCGACGCGCTCCGGGTGGCGAGCGTGCACCAGCGCGCCCCCGCCGTGGTGCTCCCGAAGGTCTTCGCGTCGCTGCTCGCCGATCGCATCATCGGCCTCGTGACGCTCGCGTCGATCGCGGCGGTCGCCGGGCTCGCGTTCCCCGGCGCGGGGACGAAGCGCGATACCGCGCTGCTCCTCGCGGCCATCCCGGTCGCGTCGGTGCTGGGGTGGCTCGGCATCCGCCACCCCGCGGTGGCGCGCTCGCGCCTGCTCACGACCTCGAAGCTCGGCGCGCGGTTCGTCCGCCCCATCCTCGAGTACGCGGCCTCGAAGCGCGGGCCGCGCGCGATGGGCAAGGGGCTCCTCCTCAGCTTGCTCGTGAGCGGAACGCAGCTGCTGGTGGTGCGCGGCCTCATTGCTGCGCTGGGGGTCGCGCCGGAGCACGAGGCGCTCGTGTACGTCGGCACGACCTTCGGCATGATCGTGGCGGCGGTCCCGGTCACGCCCGGGGCCTGGGGAACGGCGGAGGCCGCGTACGTCTTCTTCCTCGGCCAGGCCGGCGTCGCGGCGCCCGCGGCGGCGGCGGTCTGCCTCCTGTATCGCGTCTTCTGGTACGCTTCGGGGGTCGTGGGCGCGGGGTCCGCGCTCGCTCGGAACCGCCGCTGATCGATGAACGTCTCCATCCTGGTACCCGCGCACAACGAGGCGCGAAACATCGAGAATCTGCTCGACTCGCTGCTGGCCCAGCAGACCGAAGCGGCCCGCATCATCGAGGTGGTGGTGGTCGCGAGCGGCTGCACCGACGAGACCGCGCCGCTCGCGCGAAAGATCGCGCGCGGCAAGCCGGGGATCCACATCGTGGTGCAGGAGCGGCGCGCCGGGAAGGTCGCGGCCATCAACGAGTACCTGCACGTCCGCGACAAGCGGGCCGAGATCATCGTGGTGAGCGGGGCCGATCTCTACCTCGCCCCGGACGTCGTCGAGAAGGTCGTGAAGTGCTTCGCCGACAATCCGAAGGTCGGCATGGTCGGCGCGCGCCCCGTTCCCGACAACGAGAAGCGCAGCGTGGTCGCGCGCATGGTCCACGTGCTCTGGGAGCTCCATCACCAGGTGGCGCTCACCTCGCCGAAGATGGGCGAGCTCATCGCGTTCCGCGCGTCGCTGGTCGACCGCGTGAGCGAGCTCTCCGTCGTCGACGAGGCCTCGGTCGAAGACATCGTTCGCTCCAAGGGCTTCGAGCTCGCGTACGTGAGCGATGCCATCGTCACGAACCACGGTCCCGAGAAGCTCGACGAGTACTTCGAGCAGCGCCGCCGCATCGCGCGCGGCCACTACTGGCTCGACTTCGCCTTCGGTTACAAGGTCGCGACCATGGAGCGCGGCGTGCTCGTGAAGGCCGCGCTCGACGTCCTGAAGAGCGCGGACGCCGAGGACAAGAAGGCGCTCGTGGCCGCGGTCGCGGTGGAGATCGCCGCGCGGGCGGCGGGCTTCGTCGATGCGCGCGTGATCGGCGGCCGGCACCGCACCTGGCGGCCGCTCGCCTCGACGAAGAGCCTGCGCAAGAAGGAGGCCCCCCGATGAGCAACCGACGCCGTCTGCCGCTCGCCGTGCACCTCGCGGGTTACCGCGCCTCGCACGCCACCGGGCTCACGAAGCCGCTGCCCATCAACCTCACCGTGTCGGTGACGTACTCGTGCCCCTCGCGCTGCCTCACCTGCGACATCTGGCAGAAGAAGGTGGAGAACCTCACGGTCGACGAGTACGCGAAGATCTTCCCTACCGTCGAGCACGTGCCGATCTGGGTGACGGTCTCGGGCGGCGATCAGTTCCTGCGCGAAGATCTCGCGGAGATCGTCCAGCTCATCAAGGCGCAGATCGACCCCAAGATCGTGAACATCCCGATGAACGGGATCATCACCGAGCGCATCTTCTCGCTCCTGCCGAAGATCGCCGAGCACACGCGCGGCTCGCAGCTGGTGCTGAACCTCTCGGTCGACGAGATCGGCACGGAGCACGACCGCCTCCGCGGCGCGCCCGGCAACTGGGACAAGCTGCTGGGCGTGGCGGAGCTGATCCGCGATCTCAAGTCCACGTACGGACACATCACGCTCGGCGTGCACTCGGTGATCTCGACCCACAACGTCGCGCGCATCCCGGAGATCGCCCGCGAGGCGCGCCGCATCTTCCAGCCCGACTCGTACATCACCGAGGTGGCCGAGAACCGCGTCGAGCTGAAGACGATGGACAAGCACATCACCCCCACCGCCGACGAGTACGAGCGCGCCGTGGCCCACCTCAAGGAGACGGTGCGCCAGCATCGCTCGCGCAGCCCCGTGGCGCGGCTCGTCCAGTCGCTGCGGCTCGAGTACTACGACCTGGCGACGCGCATCCTCGCGGAGAAGCGCCAGGTCATCGACTGCTATGCGGGCTGGGCGAGCGCGCACCTCGCGCCCGACGGCAACCTGTGGGGCTGCTGCACGCGCGCCGAGTCGATGGGCAACCTGCGCGACTACGGCTACGACTTCCGCACCGTGTGGCGCGGGCCGGCGGCGAGCGCGTTCCGCGAGAGCGTGAAGAACCACGAGTGCGCCTGCCCGCTCGCCAACGCGAGCTACACGAACCTCCTGCTCGACGCGCCCTCGCTCGCGCGCGTCAGCGCGAACATGGCGGGCCTTTCGATCGGGGACAAACGATGAAGCATCTGGTGCCCGAAGATCGCGGCCTGGGCACCGCGTACGAACGCTACTGCTTTTACCAGCTGCTCGAGTCGTGGGCCGCGCAGTTCGAGGTGGAGAGCTTCCTCGAGGGGCCGGTGGACGGCATGGCGGGCGTCGCTGGCGTGCACGGCGTGGGGCTCGCGCGGCGCGGGGTGAAGGTGGTCTCCGCGGTGCCGACCGAGGAGCACGCGCGGGTCGCGCGCGGCGTCTACGCGACGGCCCGCGCGCCGGCGCAGGTGGTGATCGCGGGCGAGGATCTCGCCGGTCTGCCCGTGAGCGACATGGTCGTCTGCTACCACGCGCTCAGCTTCGTGGGCGACTGGCGCGCGTACCTGAAGCAGGTCGCGGCGCTCGCGCGCAAGGTCCTGGTGGTGACGGTCTGCAATCCCGACAACTGGGGAGTCTCGGTGGTGCGCGGCCTCGCGCGCCTCCGCGGCGTGCCCGGGATGGCAGCCCCCGAGTCGTGGAAGACCGAGGTGCTGGCGCCCGAGCTGTGGGCGCTGGGGCGCGTGCGCGAGCACACGTACTTCGACTGTCCGTGGTGGCCGGATCTCCAGGTCTCGGCGGGGCAGTCGCTCACCGACCGCCTGAAGCGCATGGTCTCGGTGAAGAAGAGCGGCTTCTCGTTCACCGACACGGTGGAGGAGAGCAAGGTCGCGGACAAGTACGTCTACGGCGCCGATCGCTGGCCGTACTTCGGCGGTCCGGGCTGGGTCGACGAGCTGCTGCCCGGCCTCCTGAAGCACCCGTGCTTCGAGGGCGCGCGCTCGGCGGCGGTCCGCGCGCGCACGGCGCACCTCCACGGCTTCGTGGTCGACATGCGCCCGCGCACCCCGCGGGAGCGGCGGCGGCTGACGCAGCTCGAGCCTCGGTCACCCGGGCAGACCTGAAGGCGGATCGGGGCGGTGAGGTCTCCATCGCTGCTCCGCCCACGGGCGCTCCTCGCGGTGGAGGGCGTCGCCGTCGCCGCGGCGACGGCGCATGCCGCGCTGGCGCTCCGCCGCGCACCCGCCTGGACGGTGGACGATGCTTGGATCGTGGTGCGCTACGCCGAGAACCTCGCGCATCACGGCGTGCTCGCCTTCAACCTGGATGGGCCTCGGGTCGAGGGCTTCACGAGCCTGTCCGCCGTCCTGCTCGCCTCGCTCGCGTCCGTCCTCCACGTCGCGCCGATGAAGGCCATGGTCGTCGCGGGCGAGATCGCGTTCCTCCTCGGAGGGGCTCTCGTGCTCGCGCTGGGGCGCAGCCTGCGCGCGCCCCCGCTCGCCGCAGGTGCCGTGGCGGTGGTGCACCTGACGCTGGCGGAGCACGTCACGCACGCGACGTCGGGCCTCGAGACCGAGCCGTTCATCGCGCTCGGGCTGGCGCTGGCGCTGACGGCGGCGCGAGCCCTGCGCGAACCGCGGTGCTCGATCGTGCCCGTCGCGATCGTGGGCTTCGTCCTGACGATCACGCGACCGGAGGGCGCCGCGGCGGCCGCGATCGCGCTCGCGATCGTCCTCCAGGCGGGCGCGCGGGATCGCGCGGTGCTGCGCCGGGACGCCGTCCGGGCGGCCGCGTGGTACGCGCTACCGATGGCCCTCGTGACCGCCTGGCGGATCATGACGTACGGGAGCGTGGTCCCCAACACCTACTTCGCGAAGCGCACGGGGTGGAACGGTGCGCACGTCGGCGATCTGTGGACGCTCGTGAACGCGCATTTTCTCGACCTCGTGGTGGTCGCGATGGCGGCGGTTGCCGTCGTCGCGCTGGTCGCGGGTCGTGGGCCGCGGATCTGGCAGCACGAGCGGCGAATGCTGACCATCGCCGCTCTCGTGCTCCTCGCCCATCTCGCGGCGTACGCGCGCTCCGAACCGATGATGGATTTCGGGCGGCGCTTCGCGATGCACGGCCTGCCGTGGCTGGACGTCGGCGCGCTCGTCGCGGTGAGCGTCGCCCTGCGGTCACTCCGCCGGGCGCCCGGGGCGCTCGCCGCTGCGCCTGCGCTCGTGATCGTCCTTGCCGTGGGGAGCGCGGTCCTTCGCGGCCGTGACGCAGAGGCGACCGAGGCGGGACGCATGACGAGCTACGCGCGCGCCATGGATCTGCTCTGCGCTCCGACGGCCACGTGGATCGTCGACCACACCGCGCCGGACGCGACGATCGCCGTCTACCCCGATGCCGGCTGCGTGCCGTATCTGTCGCGGCGCCGCACCATCGACTTCGGACGCCTGAACGACGCCGCGCTCGCTCGCTCGACGCGGGCGCCCGCAAACGTCGCGGCGTACTTCTTCGTGAACGATCCGGACGTGCTCGTCGCATCGCGCCCACGACCCGGCGAGCTCTGGGACGACGGGGCCCAGGCCATCGTCGCCGATCCGCGCTTCCAGACGGGCTACGAGCTGGCCTTCCAGCGCGACACGGCCGAAGGGGTCGGCTACGTCGTGTACCGGCGGAGGCCGCGATGAACGGCCGTGCCTTGCCGATCGCGGGAGCGCTGGTCGCGGCGCTCGCCGCTGCGACGCTCCTCGATGCGCTCGGCATCTCGTGGCTCCGTCGCGAAACGTGGGTTCCGATCGTATCGGCGGCGGTCGTCGGGGCGCTGCAAGCCGTCGCGTGGTCGCGCCGTCCCGCTCTCCTTCGCCGTGCGGTCGTGGGCGCGGTCGTCGCCGGCGCTGCGGAGCTCGTGCTGGTCCGTGCTCCGCTCGGGTGGCTGGCGCTCGGCGCGCTCGGCGCGGGACCGCCCGGCGCGCTCCCGCTGGTGGTGCTGCCGGTCGTGAGCGTGCTCGCGGTCATCGCCGTGCTCGGC
>JAYTHX010000408.1:0-10494 GCA_043732195.1 Polyangiaceae bacterium | reverse complement strand
ATTCCTGCCTGGCACGGCGCTCGATTCCTGGCTGACGCTGACGCGGCCCGCGCTGGCGTGGTGGCTCATGGGCTACGGGGTGGTCGCGGCCGTGCTGCCGGTGTGGCTGTTGCTCGCGCCCCGCGACTACCTCAGCACGTTCATGAAGATCGGCACGGTGGCGCTGCTCGGGCTGGCCATCATCAGGCTCGCGCCGGTGCTGAAGATGCCCGCGTTGACCCAGTTCATCCACGGCAACGGCCCGATCCTGCCCGGGCCGGTGTTCCCGTTCTGCTTCATTACCATCGCTTGCGCCGCCGTCTCGGGGTTCCACGCGCTCATCTCGTCGGGCACGACGCCGAAACTGCTCGAGCGCGAGAGCCACATCCGCACGGTCGGCTACGGGGCGATGATCACGGAAATGTGCGTGGGCATCATGGCGCTCATCGCCGCGTGCGCGATGGAGCCCGGCCAGTATTTCGCCATCAACATGGCCGGCACCGCCGAGGTCGTGACCGCCAAGATCACGGCGCTGGGCTTTCCCGTGACGCCGGGGCAGATGGCCGACCTGGCCGCCAGCGTGGGTGAGAAAACGATGGTCGGGCGCACCGGCGGCGCCCCGACGTTTGCCGTGGGCATGGCGCACATGTTCGCCGGCGTCGTCGGCAGTCGGGCCGCCCTCGCGCTCTGGTACCACTTTGCGATCATGTTCGAGGCGCTGTTCATCCTCACGACCATCGACACGGGGACGCGCATCGGCCGCTTCCTCATGCAGGAGTTCATGGGGCGTCTGTCGCCGTCGCTCGGCAAGTCCACGAGCAAGCCGGGCGCGATCATCGCCACCAGCATCATCGTCGCGGGGTGGTCGTACTTCATCCTCACCGGGTCGATCTCCACGATCTGGCCGATGTTCGGGATCGCGAACCAGCTTCTCGCGTGCACGGCGCTGTGCATCGGCACGACCATCATCCTGCGCGAGGGCAAGAAGAAGAGCTACGCGCTCATCACGCTCGGCCCGCTTCTCTTCGTGAGCACCACCACCATCACCGCCGGCGTGGAGAGCGTGCGCCGCATCTTCCTGCCGTTGACCGAGAACCCGGCCACGCGCACCATCGGCATCGTGAACGTCATCGTCACCTGCCTGCTGCTCGCCTGCGTGGGGATGATCATCATCGGCAGCGCGTTTCGCTGGTGGGGCCTCGCGCGGGCGCCGCGCACCGAGGCGCTCGCGTCGTAGTCACGGCGCGGGCGGCGCGTAGACCTGGGGCGGGCCGATGGCGAGGTCGTCGGGGCCGATGCCCACCGAGATCTCTGCGCCCATCCGGATGTGGCCGTCGCTTGCGAAGTCGAAGGCGGGAAGGCTGAGGAGCGTCTTGCCCTGCACGGTGCCGCGCTTCGTCTGCAGATCGATGCGCACCTCATGCATCCCCGGCGCGACGATCGGACCCTCGATGCGCACGATGGCGGGCGGCGTGATCTCGGCGTCGAGGCAGGGCACGTCGACCTCGCCGACCGACTGCTCGTCGAGGTAGGCGGTGACATGGACGACCTTCTGGCCCGAGGCGCACGCGGGGGTGCCGGAGACGCCGTCGTAGATGTAGAGGTGCAAGGGCGCGCGGTTATCCCGGAAGGCCGTCACCCACGAGGGGCAAGGCGGCACGGGCGCGCAGACCTCACGGAGCGGCGAGCGTGCAGGCGCGCGCCGCTCGGCACACGAGAGCGAGAGCAGGGCGCAGCCGATCAGCGCACCCCGCACGGGACGCTCAGGCTTTGGTGGGCTTCGAATCGGCCGCCGTCGTGCTGTAGCCATCCTGGTGGATGGGGAAGGCGGGCGTGCCCAAGCGGCGCTTGTCGCGCTTGTTGCGCTTCCCTGCCGTCGTTTGCTTGCGCTTGCGGATCCGGTCGAACTGCTGAGTGGACGAAACCATGGCTATTCCTCGGGAAGGGCCGCGCACCATGACGAAGGAACGGGGGGCTGTCAAGACGGGCCGCGCCTCGTGGCCGCTCAAAATGCGAAAAGGCCCACCGTCACCGGCGGGCCCTCCCGTGTCGTGCCGAAAACTGTCAGCCGTCGGCTGTCAGCTTCTCCTCAATGCCGGACGGTGATGTTCGCCGTGTAGCTGGCTTCCGCGAACGGGGCGAGCTTCGCCTTGGAGAGCGCGCCCTTGATGCACGCCTCGGCCGGCTTGCCGGCGGCGCCGCCGCTCACGCCGACGCTCTGCACGGTGCCCGCCGACGTGAAGGTGATCGACGCGCGGGAGACCGCGTCGTCGGGGCCGAGGCACGCGCGCGCGCTCGGGAGGACGGCGCCGAGGGCGCCCGTGACTGCGCCCTGCGAGGGCTTCTGCGGGACGCTGCCCGCCGCGAACTGCGGAGCGTTGGCGGCGGGGGTCGCTTCGACCGGCTGGCCGTTCGCGCCGACGGCGCCCTTCATGGCCGCGCCGAGATCACCACCGGGACCCGCGGGGGCCGTGGGGAGGTCCTTCTGCGAGAGCTTGGCGGTCTCTTCCTTCGCCGGGGCAGGCGCAGGCTTGCTGGCCGCCGCGACGGCGACGGGCGCGGGCGCGCCGCCCTTCTTCGCGAGGGCGAGCTTCGGATCGGGCGTGCTCGGGAGCGTGTTCGGATCGAGGGTCGCCTCGGGCGCGGGCGCGACGGCGACCGGCCCGGTGGGCGCGGCAGGCTCGGCGGCAGCGGCCACGACGGGCGCGGCGGGCGCGGCGAGCGCGATCGCGTCGGTCTTGACCTTCGCCTGGTGCTTCATGAAGAGGAAGCCGCCGGCTGCCGCGGCGCTCAGCGCGACGGCACCGAAGACGAGCGCGATGACCGCGCCGCCCTTCTTCTTCGTGGGCGCCGCGGCGGGCTGCGCGACGCGGGTGGACGCGGGCGCGGCCGCGACGGACGGCGCGACCGAGAACGGCGGCATCGAGGGCACCGGCTGCGAGGGGACCGACAGCGGCGCGGCGGCGGAGGAGACCGGCGGCGGGCGGATCGAGGCGGGCTCGTCGTCGAAGAGACCGTCGGCCGCGAGCGGCGTGGTCTGCGCGCGGACGGCGCCCTGCGGATCGGACTGCGCGGCCATCGCGAGATCGACGATGCCGGAGTCGTCCTTCCTCGCCTCGACGGGGCGCGGCGACGAGAGCTGTCCGCTCGGGAGGCTTGCGGCGCTGCCGGAGGAGAGGGGAGCGCGCAGCGACGGAGGGGGCGGCGTCAGGCTCGGGCCGGACAGGTTGCCCTGGCTCGCCATCTTCGCGAGGTCCTGAAGGCTTCGGCGGTCGCGCTCTCGATCGACAGGCATCGTCATCGTTTCACCCTTTGGCGCGTCTTTACGCGACGTTTGCGCGGTCTTCACCGACGCGGCGGAGTTATGACCTTCCCCTTCGATTTGTCCAAGGGGGTCGGCCAATAAATTTGCGTCCGCGACGGACCCGTCGTCGGCGGACATCGGGTAGACCTCGCCGCCACGGATGCGCTCATCGATCTTCTGGGCCATTTCCTCCCAGTCCATCGCGGGTTTTTCGAGCTCGGGCCACGCGCGCAGCGCCGCATCGAGGCTCAGCTTCTTCGAGGTCTCACTCACGTCCCATCTCCCTCGGAATCGAAGCCTCGAGCGTTCAGAAACCCCTTCAGCTTGCGCCGCGCTTCGTGGATGCGCCATGCGATCGTGCCTTCCGGGGCGCCCAGGATCGAGGAGACGTCCTCGTGGGACCTCCCGTCGATACAGACGAGAATGAGGGTCGTACGGAGCGTCTCGCTCAGCTGGTCGATGCCCTGACACAGCGTGAGGTAGAGCTCCCGGCGCTGGGCCGAGCCGGCGGGATCCGAGGTCTCCGGCCGCTTGTCGGTCAGCACCGCGTCGAGCCGCGGGTCGTCGGTGTCGTGCGTGGCCCGCGAGGTCTTGCGCGACCGGATGCGGTTCAGGGAGAGGTTGATCGTGATCCGGTAGAACCAGGTGTAGGCTTCGCTCCGCCCATCGAAGCGCGCAAGTGCTTGGAATGCCCTGATAAAGGTCTCCTGGGTCACGTCCTCGGCCTCCGCGCGGTCGCGCAGCATGTGCACGGCGAGGCGGTGGATGCGGAGCTGGTGCCGGCGCACGAGCTCTCCGAAGGCGGCTCGATCGCCCCCGCGGGCGCGATCGACGAGGTCGCGGTCGGTCGGTTTCGCGCGGGTATTGGCCATCAACGTCGGCTTGCGGGGGCGCTTCCGGGCGTCGCCGAGGGGTCGCGAATGGGAGACCGGGCCTTCGGTCTCCGGTTCCGCGGGGGCGGTGCGTCCCTCTGGCGCCAGGGCGAGTGACGATACCGTGTCCACGCGCCCTTGGACAAAAGAGGTTTTGATACCTTGGGTGATCGCGACCTCGGCCCCCCGCCGCGCCCCGTGGCATCCAAGCGCACGCCCCGGAAATAAGGCGCTGTGTCGTTTGCCCTTACCTCAGGAATACCTATGCTCGCTGCGGCTTTGGAGCACGTCACATGACCGAACGCGCAGCGATCACCGAGGATGTCCGTCGGGCGCTCGCGGCCGAAGAAGGAGGCCGGCGCTGGCTCCGCAGGCTCGCGGCGCTCGGCGTCGTGGCCGTGCTGGTCGGCGGAGGGCTCGTCTTCCGTGCGAAGCACCGGCCGCCGCCGCCTGCGCGCTACGTGACGACGACGCCCAGCACGGGTGACGTCGCGGAGAAGGTGCAAGCGACCGGCGCCGTGCAGCCGGTCCTTCAGGTCAACGTCGGCTCTCAGGTGAACGGGCGCGTCGCCAAGGTCTACGTCGACTTCAATTCGATCGTGAAGAAGGGCGATCTCCTGTGCGAGATCGATCCCATCCAGTACGGCGCGCAGGTCACGCAGGCCTCGGCGCAGGTCTCGGCGCAGCGCGCGCAGGTGGAGAGCGCGAAGGCCAACGCCACCGCCGCGCGCGTCACGTTCGAGCGCACGAAGCGCCTCTTCGAACAGAACCTCGCGGCCAAGGGCGAGCTCGACACCGCGAAGGGCCAGTACGACATCGCGCAGGCGCAGGTCTCCGCGGCCGAGGCGCAGATCGGCGCGATCCAGGCGCAGCTCTCGCAGTCGCAGACCAACGTCGGCTGGACGAGGATCTACTCGCCCGTCGACGGCGTGGTCGTCTCGCGTTCCATCGATCCGGGCGCGACGGTCGTGGCGAGCTTCCAGGCGCCGGTACTCTTCGTCATCGCGCAGGACCTCCGCAAGATGCGCGTGATGGCCGACGTCGACGAGGCGGACGTGGGCAAGCTGAAGGAGGCGATGGAGGCCGAGGCCGTCGTCGACGCGTTCCCCGGCGAGTCGTTCCGCGGCAAGGTCGAGCAGGTCCGCTACAGCCCGAACAACGTGCAGGGCGTCGTGACCTACTCGGCGGTGGTCGAGGTGGAGAACCCCGACGAGAAGCTGCGTCCCGGCATGACGGCGACGGTCACCATCAAGACGCGCGAGGTGAAGGGCGCGCTGCGCGTCCCCAACGCCGCGCTCCGCTACAAGCCGACGCCCCCCATGGGCCCGAACGGCAAGCCCATCCCAACGCCGCCCGAGGCGCCGCTCGCGAAGGGCAACGGGCGCGTCTACGTGATCACGAACGAGAAGCTCGGCGAGGAGAAGTCCGAGGCACGCGTGGTGCAGGTCGGCATCACCGACGGGCTCACCACCGAGGTCACGGGCGGCCTCCCGGCGACGACGAAGGTCGTCACCGACGAGGTCGACGATCCCGACAAGAAGAAGAAGATATTCTGACCGGAAAGGTCGCCATGGAGAATGCGCTCATCACCTTGCGCCACGTCGAGAAGGACTACGAGTCCGGCGCGGGGACGGTGCGCGCGCTGCGCGAGGTCGACCTCGCGATCGAGCAGGGTGAGTTCGTGGCAATCGTCGGCGCGAGCGGCTCGGGCAAGAGCACGCTCATGAACATCCTCGGCTGCCTCGACCGGCCGACGCGCGGCGCCTACGAGCTCGCCGGCTTCGACGTCGGCGCCCGCGCGAGCGATGCGCGCGCCATCCTGCGGAACCGCCTCATCGGGTTCATCTTCCAGGGCTTCAATCTCCTTCCGCGCACCACCGCGCTCGAGAACGTCGAGCTGCCGCTGGTCTACCGCGGCGTCTCGGCGCGCGAGCGCCGCAAGCTCGCGAACGAGGCGCTCGACGCGGTCGGGCTCGGCGATCGCGTGCACCATACACCGAACCAGCTCTCGGGCGGCCAGCAGCAGCGCGTCGCCATCGCGCGCGCGCTCGTCACCAGCCCGCCGATGCTCCTCGCCGACGAGCCCACCGGCAACCTCGACACGCGCACCAGCCTCGAGGTGCTCGCGCTCCTCCAGAAGCTCAATCGCGATCGCGGCATCACCATCGTGCTCGTCACGCACGAGCACGACATCGCGGCGTGCGCGTCGCGCGTGGTGACGTTTCGTGACGGCCGCATCGTCACCGACGTCATGCAGGACAGGCCGCTCGACGCCGCCGCCGAGCTCACCGAGCTCCCGCCTCCCGAGGCCAGCACCGCGGCTGCGGAGGACGCTCTCGACCCCGCGCTCGCGGCGCGCCGACGCCTCGGCGGCCCCGTGCCCAAGCTCCTTTACGTGGCGATGGCCGCGGCCGGGCTCGCCGGCATCCTCCTCGGCAACCTCTACGCGAAGGTGATCCTCGACGCGCCGGCAGGGGTGATCCCGCTCGTCTTCGGCTTCGTGCTCGAGGCGTTCGTCGCGGCCTGGTACGGCCGGCGCAAGTTCGGCCGGCCTCTGACGAGCGATCAGCGCGTGCGCATCTCCATCACCTACACGCTGGTCGTGGCGTGCCTCGTCGGGCCGCTGTTCGCGCTGGGATGGATGCCCGGCGCGAAGGGCCTGCTCGACCGGCTCGATCACCTGTCGTCCGGCGGCGTGCTCGCGGCGATCGGCGTCACCCTGCTCGGGCTCGCGACCGTCGCGCTCGCCCGCTACCTGCTGCTCGCGCTGGTCTCGCCGATCGTGGCGTCGGCAAAGCCCAAGGGGGCCGGGCGATCCCAGGGAGGCCACGCGTGAGCGGCCTGGCGCTCGTGCTCGGCGCGATCCGTCTCGCGCTGTCGGCGATCGTGCGCAACAAGCTGCGCGCGTGCCTCACCGTTCTCGGGATCCTGATCGGGGTCACCGCGGTGGTGATCGTCACCGCGCTCGCGGGCGGCGCCTCGGAGAGCGTCGGCAGCACCATCGACAACTTCGGCTCGAACCTCCTCTTCATCAACCCCGAGAGCGTGCAGTCCTCCGGCGCGCGAGGGAAGGTGACCGGCCGGCTCACCGAGAACGACGCGCGGGCGGTGGCGCGCGAGGCGGTGAGCGTGGAGCGTGTGGCGCCGCTCCTCTCCGGTCCGGGGCAGGTCGTCTACGGCGACAAGAACGCGTCGACCTACCTGCTCGGTACCACCACCGCGTACTTCCCGATCCGGCGCTTCCGCATCGCGAAGGGCGAGCTGTGGACGGAGAACGACGAGCTGCTCAAGACGAAGGTCTGCATCATCGGCACCACCGTCGCCGACAAGCTGTTCGGCACGCTCGACCCCATCGGGCGCACGGTCCGCATAGGCCGCTCGCCGTACCGCATCATCGGCGTGCTCGAGCCGAAGGGTAGCTCGCCCTTCGGCGAGGACCAGGATGACCGGCTCTTGATGCCGATCGGCAGCTTCCGCGCGCGCGTCATGCACACCTCGCCGGGGCGGGTCGACATGTTCATGGCGAGCTCGACCTCGGAGCAGACCACCGAGCGCGCGATGGATCAGATCGGCTCGATCCTGCGTCAGCGGCACCGCATCGCCGAGGGGCGCGACCCTGACTTCAAGATCAACACCCAGGCCGAGTTCCGCGAGAAGCAGCAGGCGATCACGAAGGTGCTCTCCGCGCTGCTCCTGTCGGTGGCGGCGGTCAGCCTCGTGGTCGGCGGCATCGGCGTGATGAACATCATGCTGGTGAGTGTCGCCGAGCGTACGCGCGAGATCGGTATCCGCCTCTCCATCGGGGCGCGCGAGCGCGATATCCTCATCCAGTTCCTCATCGAGGCCGTCGTCTTGAGCATCGCGGGAGGGGTGCTGGGAATCCTGGTCGGCTCGCTCGCGACGCTCGGGCTGGGCCGCGCCCTCGGGTGGAACACCACACCCAGCACTGCGTCGATCCTGATCGCCTTCGGAACCAGCGCGATCATCGGCGTGGTCTTCGGCATCCTGCCCGCGCGCCGGGCCGCGAAGCTCGATCCCATCGAAGCGCTGAGGCAGGAGTAGCGTGCTCGCCGCGTTCTTCACCGGCGCTCGCCTCGCGATCCGTTCGATCGTGCGCAGCACGCTGCGCGCGTCGCTCACCATCCTTGGCATCCTCATCGGAGTGGCGGCGGTGGTGACCGTGACCGCGCTCGGCGCCGGCGCGCGCGACCAGGTGGCCGACCAGATCACGAGCATGGGCTCGAACATGATCATGGTGCAGCCGCAGAGCGCCGCCGCCTCTGGAGCCAAGGGCGCGCTCGGCTCGGGTGCGCGCCTCACCGAGGACGACGGCAAGGCGATCCAGCGCGACTCGGTCAGCGTGCTCGCGGTTGCCCCGGCGCTCCGCTCCACCGCGCAGTTCGTGGCGGGCGAGCGGAACTGGTCGTCGCAGATCATCGGGACCAATCGCGCGTACTTCACGGTGCGCAGCTGGGGCGTCGCCAAGGGCGCGCAATGGGACGAGCACGACGAGGCGACGAAGGCGAAGGTCTGCGTCCTCGGCTCGACGGTGGCGACCAAGCTCTTCGGGGATGAGGACCCGATCGGCCGCAGCGTGCGCGCGGGGCGCTACACGTTCCGCGTGGTGGGCGTGCTCGAGTCGAAGGGCGAGGCTCCGTTCGGCGGTGACCAGGACAACCAGGTCCTCATGCCCATCGGCACCATGCGCGGCCGCATCATGAAGACCGCGCCCGGCTACGCGGGCGTGCTGCTCATCTCGGCCACCAGCGCCGAGACCACGAACCGCGCGGTCGCGCAGATCGAGGCCATCCTCCGCCAGCGCCATCACATCGCCGAGGATCGCGAGGACGACTTCTGGACCCGCACCCAGCAGGAGTTCCAGGCGATGCAGTCGGCGATCTACTCCCTGCTCACCGTCCTCCTCGTTTGCATCGCGGCGGTGAGCCTGCTCGTCGGCGGCATCGGCGTCATGAACATCATGCTCGTGAGCGTGACCGAGCGGACGCGCGAGATCGGCATCCGCATGGCCATCGGTGCGCGCGCCAACGACATCATGATGCAGTTCCTCGTGGAGGCGGTCGTCCTCGCGCTCATCGGTGGTGTCGCCGGCGCGCTGGTCGGGCTCGGTGCGATCGCCGGGCTCGGCGGGAGCCTCGGGTGGCCGATGAAGCTCGACCCGGTCGCGCTCGGCGTCGCCGTGGCGACGAGCGCCCTCACGGGCATCGCGTTCGGCTTCTTTCCGGCGCGACGCGCCGCGAAGCTCGATCCGATCGTTGCGCTCCGTCACGAGTAGGCGGCAGTGCGCGGGGTGTGCAGACCGCGCTCCTGTTTCTGGAATTTTTCACGACGTCGTGGAGACGCGGCCATGCGACTCCGTACTCAACACGCCTCTTCGCGGTCAGTCGCTCCACACCTGCGCGGCGTACGCGCCTTTGCCCGCGCCGATGCCCACCAGGAGCGTGACCTCGTCGGCAGCGGTGAAGCAGAGCGCGCCGTCCTCCGGGAGCGCGGCGCCCGGCGATTCGGCGACGATGTCGCCCGCCGAGTCGCGCATCACCACCACGGCGTCCTTCACGTTCTCGTCGGTCGCGAACACCACGCGGTAGCACTTGTTCGCTTCGACGCGGACCTTGTGCTCCTGGTGCGCGTCCTTGTCCGCCTGCTGCGCGCGGATCATCGCGCCGAGCGGCTTCATCTTCGCGACCGCCGAGCACGACTCACCGAGGCGCTTCACGAGCTCGGCGGGGTCCTTCGCGATGGGCTTCGCGCCGCCGCCGCACGCGTAGAGCGAGGCATCGGTCTTCTTCTTCGCCTTCTTCGATCCCGCGACGCCCGGCGGAGGCATCGGCGCGAGCGCCGGGAGGCCGCTCGGGGGCGGAGAGAGCGCGAGGCCCGGCGCGGTCGCGTCGGCGCCGCCGTCGAGCTTGGTCGTCGGGCCGGCCGCCGGCTTCGCTTCACCCCCGCAGGCGACGAGCCAGCCAAGGCTCGCCAGCGCGAGCGCACAGAAGGAAAGAGCGGCCGCGTACCCGACGTTTCGCATCACCGGGGACGTTACCGGAGGGCCGCGCGCTCGTCGTCCTCTTCTACTATCCTGCGCCTGTGCCCCGCGTCGTTCGAGTGTCGCCCACGAGCCCGGAGCCGGAAGCGATCGCCGATGCTGCGGCAGTGCTCGCCGTCGGGGGTCTCGTCGCGTTCCCGACCGAGACCGTCTACGGCCTGGGCGCGCGCGGCCTGCACGGCGCCGACGTCCTCCGAATCTTCGCCGCGAAGGAGCGCCCGGTCGGCCATCCGCTCATCCTGCACGTCGACGGCGAGGCGATGGCCCGCACGCTCGCCACG
>JAYTHX010000407.1:0-27229 GCA_043732195.1 Polyangiaceae bacterium | reverse complement strand
TCTCTGCCACCGCGCCCAGCGACGGCACCACGGACCTCTCGCGCAGCCGCCAGAGCGGGGGCCTCTACCTGCGCGCGTATCCGCTCGCGCTGACCCCGTCGGTGCGCAAGCACATCGACCCGTGGTTCGCGACTGGCGCCATGTACATGCATGATACACAGAGCTACCACGTGCCGGCAGCGACGAGCACGGGCGGCACCGTCGATTCCAGCGTGAAGCTCACGCATCACGGCGTAGGCATTCCGCTGGCCATCGGCGTCGACTATCGGGTCACCCGCGCCATCTCCATCGGCCCCTCGTTCGAGTACACGTTCCTCGTGCCGATCGCGGGCTGCGCCTCGCAGTCGGCGGCAGGCTACCAGGACAACGAGCGCTGCTCGGGCGGAAACAGCGCCGCGAGCAAGGCGGTCATCGCCGACTCCACCGGCGCGTGGACGGCGGGCCTCGACCTGCGCTTCACGCCATTCTGAGGCACGCCTGGGCAGCCGGTCACCTTGCCTGATGCGCCGTTACGGTTACTCTTTGCGCCTTCCACTTCAGGAGTGTCTTCATGTCCCTCTCGATCCGCTCTTCGGTTTCGTCCTTTGCTTCCGTCGCTCTGGCACTCGTTCTCGGCGCCTGCGCGAGCAGCAGCGGGAGCGCTGACGGAGGCCCGGTCATCGACAGCCTCGACGTGCCGGCGACCACCACCCCGATGACCTTGCAGGGACAGACCGGGCCTGGCGTCGTGCTCACGCTCTCGGCCCACGACGACGACTCGGGTATCTCCGCGCTGCACTTCCTCTTCGTGGAGACGAGCGCCGATAACGCGATCACCATCCCCAACGCGCCGACCAAGGTCACCGGGCAGAAGGTCGAGCTCGTGATTCCTGGAGCGCCCAGCGGAGCACATGCGGTCACGTTCTACCTCGTGGACGCCAAGGGACGCTCGAGCGCTTCGGTCTCGCACACCATCACCGTCCCCTGATCTGGCGCGCTACGGTGGGGCGATGCGCGCCGCATGGTACGAGTCACGTGGTCCTGCCGCCGAGGTCCTCCGCGTCGGCGAGATACCCGATCCGCACGCGGGTCCCGGGGAGGTGCGCATCCGCATCGCGCGCTCGGGGATCAACCCTGGCGACGTGAAGAAGCGCGCGCCGTGGCTCGGACACACCGTGCCGGCGTATCCGCGGATCACGGCGCATCGGCTGGTCTTCCACGGCGATCCGGTGCGCGGGCGGCGCGTCCTCGTGCAGGGCGGCGCGGGCGCGGTCGGCGCGCTCGCGGTGCGCCTCGCGGTGGCCGGCGGCGCCGAGGTGATCGCGACGGTGCGTGATGCTGCGCAGGTCGAGGCGGTGCGCGCCGCGGGCGCGAGCCACGTGCTCACCAGGCGCGGCGACGAGCTGGTGGTCGAGGTCCTCGCGGCCACCGAAGGCCGTGGAGTTGAGCGCATCGTCGATGTCGCATTTGCGGCGAACGTCGAGGTCGACACCAGGCTGCTCGCGGTGGGCGGCACGCTCGCCTCCTACGCGACGGACGCGGAGCAGCCAAAGATCCCGTTCTGGCCGCTCCTGTTCAAGGACGCATCGATCTATCTGTGCGGCTCCGACGAGGTCCCGCTCACCGCGAAGCGCGAGGCCGCGAACGCGCTGCTTGGCGCCCGCGCGCGCGTGCTGCTCGCGCTCTGACGCTCACTGCCATCATTCCGGACGCGCGCCCATCATCGCGGCGTGTCGAACCGCTGGAGGTTGTCGCCCTTCAGCGCAGCCTCGAGGAGCTCGGGGAGGATGGTCGGCGTGCACGCGAAGGTGGGAACGCCGATGCTGCGAACCTTGCGCGCCAGGGCGTGGTCGAACTCGGGCGCGCCGTCGTCCGCCAGCGCGAGCAGGCATACCGCGCGGACGCCACTTCCCACGAGGTGCTCGAGCCGCTGCGTCAGGCTCGCCGCATCGCCGCCTTCGTACAGGTCGGTGATGAGCAGGAGGAGCGTCTTGCCCGGCGTTGTGACCAGCTCCTGGCAGTAGCCGACCGCGCGATTGATGTCGGTGCCGCCTCCCAGCTGGACGCCGAAGAGCACGTCGACAGGGTCCTCGCAGACCTCGGTGAGGTCGACCACCTCGGTATCGAAGACGACGAGGTGCGTCTTGATCGCGCGGAGGCTCGCGAGGATCGACGCCGTGACGGCGCCGTACACCAGCGAAGGAGCCATCGAACCCGACTGATCGAGGCAGACGATGACCGTCCACTCGAAGGTCTGATGCTTGCGCGCGTGGAAGAACAACCTGTCCACGACCATGGCCTTGCGCCCATGGTCGTAGTTGCGCAGGTTGTGGCGAATCGTTCGACGGATATCGAGGTTCGCGAGACGCGCGATCGGTGAGCTGCGAGACCGGTCGAGCGCGCCGCGAACCGCCTTCTCGATGCTGCTCTTCAGCCGCCGCACGATCTCGTCGGCCACGGCGCGAACCACCTTCCGCGCCGTCTCCTTCGTCTGCTCCGGGATCAGCCCCTTCAGCGACAGGAGGGTCGCCGCGAGCTCCACGCTCGGCGTGATCTGGCCGAGCGTCTCCGGCTCGAAGAGCAGCTGTTTCAGGCCGCGCCGCTCGATCGCGTCTTCCTGGATCACGGCGACGACCTCGCGCGGAAAGTACTTGCGGATGTCACCGAGCCACCGCGCCAGCTTCGGCGCCGACTTGCCGAGCCCGGCCGCGCGCGCGGCGCCCGGCGCGCCGTCCTCCCCGCGCTGGTTCTCGTAGATCACGTCGAGCGCGGCATCGAGCTCGAGGAGCGGCCCGGCGAGCGCCGCCCCGCCCCCCGGGCCGAGCGCCCCCAGCGAGGACTGCGCGGTCTTGCCCAGAATGAGCCGCCACTTCGCCGATCGGTCGAGGGTCTCGACGAGATCGGCAGCGACGGTCGCGGAGTTCGGAGGGGGTGCGCTCGTCATCAGAGATCCAGATCGAGATCTTCCAGCTGCGCGTTGAGGGCTGCCGCCTCCTTGACGCTCAAGCCGTTCTCCACGGCGGCGGCCAGCGGCCTTCCCTCGTGCTCGTCCCAGACGCCAGCGAGCGCGGACACCACGCGGCGCACCTCGCCCGGCTCGAAGCTCGCGAACGCGCGGCGCAGCGGAACCAGGGCCCGTAGATATTCCGGACCGTCGAGCGCATCGACGAACCGCGAGAGCGTGGCCCACACCACCGGGCGGGAGAAGAGGCCCATGCGATTGTAGGAGGTCAGCCCCTCGAAGAAGCCGGCCGCGAGATCGACGTCCTCGCCGGGCGAGAGGCGCCGGCCGATCGATCGCGCGAGCTCGTCATCCGTCAGCCGCATCCGCTCGAGGAGCACGCTCGAGGCGATCCCGGCCAGATGGGAATTTCCCACGTCGGACAGCGCAACGACGAGCAGTGACGCTTCGAGGTGCTCGACGGCGAGATGCGACGGCTCCTCGACGGCGGCCTTCGCCAGCGTGAGGAGAGCCTTCGCCATCGCAGGGCGCGCGGCGTCGTTGCACACGACGGCGCGTGGCACGAGGAGCGACGCACGGAGGAAGATCTGCTCGACCAGCGGCCAGAGCGGCGCCGGGTCCACCGCGCGAACTCCGCCGAACCGCGTCACGGCGAGCAGGCTCGCGGTCGCCGAGGCGAGCGAAGGCAGCGAGTCGTCCTCCACGGCCGCCGCCTGGACGCGCAGGCGTGCGTCCTCGAGAGCGTCGGCGAGGCGGCACGTAGCGGCGAGCGCCAGGACCTCCGCGGCGGAGCCAGCGTCCTCGCAGGCCGCCAGCCGCTCCGAGAGCAACAGGCTCACGACGTCGCCGATCGAGTCGCCCAGCAGCGAGAGCTCGGCGAGGCGGACCTCGAGCTCGGGCGACCAACGCAGGACCCAGCGCTCCTTCCAGCTCGTGCCCGTGGCGCGCGGAGCCTCCTTGCCGATCGCCAGCGGCAGATCGCAGCCGCGAAGGCGATGGAAGAAGATCGAGCGATCACGATCGAGGAACGCTGCGCGCTCTCCTTTCGCGTAGCGGTTCTCCCGGAGATCGAGCTCGAGCTCCGTGTCGGTGGCGCGCAGGTACATGTCTAGCTTCAGCGCGTGCACCTGGTCGCGGAAGTCGTCCTGCAGCGCGGTGCGCGAGACGCCCCTGGGCAGCGTCCCGATCGCGTGACCGGTCTCGACGTCGTCGAGCGCCTCGGCGAGCGGCGCTCGGTCACCGCCGCCCAGGCAGGTCACGGCCGCGTCGCGCAGATCGCACAGCGCGATGGCTGGACTGTCCGACGACGCGGCGAGCGCACCGGCGAGGCGTACCGCGTCGATGATCTGCGCCGACGAGCGCGGCAGCCCGCTGCTCCTCGCCCGACGAGCAACCTGGGCAAGGTACCTCGCCGCGAGACGCTCGGGATGGCCGGCGGCGAGCTCCTCGTACAGCATCTGGTAGTAGAGCGGTGCGTGATTGCCTGCGCCGTAGCCGCTGCGGGCGTGCAGGCGCTGATGGCTGTATGGCATCAACGTCGTGACCGTGTCCAGCGCGGGCAACGCGGCCATCTCCCGATCGCTCATGGCGGGAGCGTCCTCGGTGAGCACTGGCGCGTGATAGGCGCCGCACACGACGACGCACTTCTCCGGCGCATGGCCGCGCCCAATGGCCGCGCGGATCTGGCGGCGCATGAACGACTCTCGAAGCTCGTTGCGGGCGATCTCTGCGGGCGTGTCCTGTCGGAGCTCGCGCATCCCCTCGCCGAGCGCGAAGGCAGCCCGAACGTACGACGCGGAGTCCGTCGTGTGCTCGAACGCTCGCTCCCACCAGGTCTCCATGTCCGGCGCGCCGGCCGCCTCGGCAACACGGGTGAGGACGTCGCGGCGGTCGCCGTCTCCGGCAGCCGGCGCGCTCGTCTCGGCAGCCTCTGCGTCCTGGAGCGCGAGGAACGTCGGCGCGGGCAGATCGATGAAGGCGAGCTCGGCGTGCTCGCTCAGCGCCCACCGGCACGCCACCCATTCCGGCGAGTACGAGGCGAGCGGGTAGACGAGGGTGCGGATCGGCTTCGACTTCGTGAACGCGAGGATCGCGACCGGCGGCGTGGTCTCCGGATGAACCAGGTGGCGCATCTCCGGCTCGATCCCGGACGGCGCCTCCACCAGCACGCACGTGGGGCGCACGCGATCGAGAACGGTCTTCAGGTGGGTGGCACCCGCCGGTGACAGATGGCGAATGCCGACGACGTTGGGAACGAGCAGGCTCACCAGAGCTTCTTGCACGCGCCGAAGAGGTCCTTCCACTCGGCGCCGCGCTTCTTGAGGATGTTCTCGAGATACTCCGTCCACACCTGCTCGTCCTTGTCGTCGTCGCGAACGACAGCGGCGCGCAGACCCGCGGCGACGTCGGCTTCGTTGACGCATCCGTCGCCGAAGTGCGCGGCGAGCGACATGCTCCCGCCGAGCAGCGCTATGGCCTCCGCCGTCGACAGCACGCCGGAAGGAGACTTCAGCTTCTGCTGGCCATCAAGGGTCTGCCCGCGTCGCAGCTCGTGGAAGATCTGCACCACCTTGTGGACGAGCTGATCGGCGGGCGGCTGGGCCGGGATGCGCAAGGCGGTGCCGATCTCGGCCACGCGCTTCTGGACGATCCGCACCTCGGTCTCCAGGTCGTCGGGGATCGGAAGGACCACGATGTTGAAGCGCCGCTTCATGGCGGCGGACATCTCGTTGACGCCGCGATCGCGTGTATTGGCGGTGGCGATGATGTTGAAACCGCGCTTCGCGTGGATCTGCGTGCCCAGCTCCGCGATGGTGAGCGACTTCTCGGAGAGCGTGGAGATCAGTGCGTCTTGCACTTCGGCGGGACAGCGGCTCACCTCCTCGATGCGCACGATCTTCCCGGCCGCCATGGCGCGAAAGACCGGGCTCGGGACGAGCGCCTTCGTGGTCGGCCCTTCGGCGAGGAGCAGCGCGTAGTTCCAGCTGTAGCGAAGCTGCTCGTCGGTCGTGCCCGCGGTGCCCTGGACGAGGCACTGGCTGTCGCCCGAGACCGCGGCGGAGAGGTGCTCGGAGAGCCACGACTTGGCGGTGCCCGGCTCTCCGATGAGCAGCAGCGCGCGGTCCGTGGCGAGGGTCGCGATGGCGACCTCGACGAGCCGCCGGTTGCCGACGTACTTCGCGGTGATCGCAAGCTCGCCGGCCTTGCCGCCCAGGATATACGTGGCGACGGCGCGTGGTGACAGGCGCCACCCGGTCGGTTTTTCATGAGTATCGGCGGCGGCCAGAGCGGCCAGCTCGTGGGCATACTGCTCCTCCGCGGGGCGGCGCAGCACCTCGTCATCGGCGTCGCTCATGTTCTCTCCTTGGCCTGCAGCTGCTGGAGCGTGTGCTCGAGGTAGCGACGCTTGTTGGTGCCGATCGTCGGGTCCGCGATGAGCCGCGCCAGCGTCGGTATGGCGGACACGGCGCCCGCCTCGGCGAGCGCCGTGGTGATGACGTGCATCCAGTCGTGGGTCGTCCGATCCTCGAGCCACTTCGCCATCACGAGCCCCGCCTCCTTCGCGCGCAGCTTGCCGAGAAGATGGATGGCATAGCGCACCTCGTCGCCCCAGGAGCCCGAGGCCAGGTCCATCATCAGCGGGATGGTTCGCGGATCGCCGAGGCTCTCGAGGCCCTGCATCGCGAGCTTGAGGTGCGGCCTCAGGAGCGCGACGAGCGGCTCGAAGAACCGGCGGTCCGACTGGCGCGAGAGCTTGCTCACCGCGAGGAGAAAGCGTGGATCGATCTCCTCCGCCGCTGACCCCGCAGCTGGAAAGAAGGGCTGAATCGCTGCAAACGCGACGCTCTCGCTGATCGCGAACGCCGCGGCCACTCCTTGCTCGTAGAGCTGCGTATCCTTCATTCCGAGGTCAGCGAGCAAGGTCGCCGCGTGGTTCGAGTGCGCGAGCAGCGCGCGTGCCGCCTCCACCTTCACCGTCGCTGCGGGATGGCGGAGCAGCTCGTTGAGGTAGTCGATGGCCGGCGCCCGCCCGCCCATGACGTGGCGCCTCGTGAGCGCCCAGATCAGCTCCGGGCTAGCCGCGAAGCTCGGCGTCTCACCAGTGGCGGCGAGCTGCGCGCGCGCGACGCCCAGCAGCGCGTCGAGGCTCGCATCGCGAAGCAGCCGCTCGATCGTGCTGCCGGCCACGGTCGGAAAGCGCGCGCCGACGGCCATCACCCGCGCGAGCGTCGCGCCGTTGCCTACGAGAACGAGCTCTCGCACCGTCTCCATCCGACCCTTGTCGGTCGCTGCCTCTTCGTAGGCCGTGATCGCGACCTCCTCGGCGAGCGCAGGGAGGTGCTCGGCGCAGCACTCGAAGGCCGCCTCGCGCACCTCCTTCGAGCCCGTGCGCAGGCAGTCGCGATAGAGGGCGGCGCCCTCGGTCCGCAGGATCGCGGCCATCGCACGCAGCCGCGCGCCATCCGCGGCGCCTCCCTTCTTCTTGAAGCCAGCCGCAAGGACAGGAAGGATCGCCGGCCCGATGGCGCCGACGAGCAGCGCCGCAGGCGCGCGGAGGTAGGTATGCGAGAGCGCCTCGACCAGGCTACTCCACAGCCGTGAATCCGCCGCGAGCGCCGGATCGCGAAACGCGGCCTCGAGAGACTCGGGTGGCTTCTTCCTGGAGGCCATCGCATCGAGCAAGGCGTAGAGGAGCCGAACGGGGGCCGCTCGATCGTCCGCGGCGGCGGCGCCCACCGGAAGCTCGGTGAGCTCACGGGCGCATTCGCGAGGCGCCAGCTGCGCGGCGCGGAGCTGCTGCACCGCCGCATCGAGCTGGAGCAGCGCGGCCCCCGCGGCTTCGAGCGGAGCGGTCCGCATGGTCTCGATGATCCGGGCGGTCTTCGCGAGCGCGGGTACGCGCGCGCCCAGCACCTCGAGCGCTTGCTGGTGCTGGAGGAGTGCGTCGTCGCCGCGCGCGGCAAGCGCGCCGGCCAGCACGAGTCGATCGATGTCCGCCGCGAGCTCGTCGAGAACCGTGATCGCCATGAAGCTCCTGCTGGTCCCGTGCGAACGTCAGACGCTGAGGCGCACGGCGCCGTGGGGGCCGACCACCGTCATGGGGTGGGCCACGATCCCGCCGCGTGCCTCGTCGACCGCGAGCCGCGCCAGCAACGCGCGGCCTCCGGCGGGCCAGCCCGAGAGCTCCAGTGCCCGGAAGGATGGCGCCCGCAAACGACACCTTCGGCGGCTCCTTCCCGACCCGACGCGCAGGGGTATAGCTGACGTCGCGCAGGATCTCTCCGCTCTCCACATCGGCCAGAAAGCTGGTCTCGATCCGCTCGTCACGCGCCGGGTCATCCACCCGCGCATAGGCGAGCTCCACGAGCGTCAAGTTCGTGCGCACATAGCCGCGCTCACGGAGCTCCTCGAGCTGCCAGACCTTGCCGAGCAGCTCGTCGACCAGCGCGTCGGCCTCGTTCTCGGTCGCGGCGCCTTCCTCGAGCTTCGACGCGAGGAGCACGCGACCCTTCTTGATCATCGCCCAGAGCTGGGCGAGGCGCCGCGCTCCGATCGCTCCCTTCGCGGCGAGATCGACCTGTGCATCCTCGACCACGAGCGCGAGGCGACGAAGGCAGAGCGCCACGCCGGGCAGATGGAAGTCGGCGATCTCCGTGGCGCGAACGCGCAGCGCGGCGATGCGATCCTCGTCGACCGCGCCGAGGCCCGACATCGCGAGGTCGTTCAGCACGCGGCTGGCCATCTCGAGCCCCTCGAGCTGGGCCTGGGCCTTCTTGGCCTGAGCCTCCTTGTTGGGCGCCTTCCTCTTCTTTGCCCGGGAGGCAGGCTGGGTGGCGGCGGCCTTCGCGTCGTCCTTGGCCAGCTTCTCGACGAGATCGCGAGGCACCTCGGCGACGATGAATACCGCGTGCTGGCGGGCGTGCGCCACGAGCAGCGCCAGCGCGTGCTTGCACGGGCGCTTCCGGCTCGGACACGAGCAGCGCAGCACCGGCACCGCAGCTCGCAGATCAGCCGACACCTCGTAGGGCAGCGCGCCGCTCCCAGCGCACGCGCCGAAGATCAGGGTGGCGTCGTCTGTGCGAAGCTGCACGGTGATGGCGCCATTCAGGAAGAGGAGCACGCCGGCGGCGAAGACGTCGGGGCTCGGGGCCAGCGCCTCGATCGTTGCCTCATTCATGGGGCGCTGATTGTCCACGATCCGTCGGCTTCTTGCACGCCGGGTGATCGCTCGCGCGCCCGATCTCGCTGCGTGGAAGGTGGGTACCGGTTCTGCGAGAAGAGGAACACCACCGCGCTCAGCACGGGTGCAGAGGAGCGGAGGAAGCAGCGTCGCGCCCTGGAGAGGCCGCCTCGCATGGTAGAACGCTTGCATGTCGCGCGGCCCGAGCACGCTCCTCTTTCGTGCTCTCGCGGTGTCTGCGGGCCTCGGCGTGGGGTTCGTCGCGTCGCCCGCGTTCGCGGATGACGATCTCGCGACCGCCCAGCTCAGCTACGTCGCGAACAGCGGCGCGGCGGGCCGCTGTCCGGACGAAGAGTCGTTCCGGAACCAGATCGCGGCGCGGCGCGGCTACCCGCCGTTCACGACCTCCGGACGGCATCGCGTTGCAGTCAGCCTCACTGCAGCGCGTGGACGCGTGCGCGGCCGTGCCGAGGTGACGCGCGCTGGACAGACCACGCCAGGTGTTCGCGAGCTCGACGACACGATCGACAACTGCGAGGCGCTTGCTTCGGCCCTCGCGACCACCGTTGCGATCGCACTCGATCCGGTGCGCGGGCTCGGTCCCGCGCCCGAGCCCGTCGCGCCGCCGTTGCCGCCGCCTCCGCCCCACGATCGTGATGCCGATCGCGATCGCGGCCCCCAGCCCGTTGCGCCCCCCGCGGAGCAGCGCGCTGCCTCGACGCCGATCCGCATCTTCGCCGGAGCCGGAGGCGTGTTCTCGCTCGGGGTTGCGCCAGGCCCGGCGATCGGCGCCGAGGCCGCGGTCGGGGCACGCCGCGAGGCCTTCTCGCTGGAGCTCTCGGCGCGCCTCGAGACCACGACCGGAAGCGAGCGCGTCGCGACGGGCGACCGCGTGGAGGCGACCGTGCTCTCCGGAGCGCTCGCGCCGTGTGGCCAGCTCGGCGTCTTCGTCGGCTGCGTCTTCGGTCGCGCGGGCGCATTTCAGGGGCGCGCCCCTGATGTCGTCAACCCGAGCCTCGGCACCACGGTCTTCGGCGCGGTCGGGCTTCGCGCAGGCGTGCGGTTCGTGGTCTGGCGATGGATCTCGCTCGAGGCGCTGGCCGAAGCGGGCCTACCGCTCGTGCGCACCTCGCTGCGTATCGGAGCCGGCGACGCCTGGACCGCCCCCCCCGCCTTCTTCGGTGGGCGTCTCGCGGCGATGGTTCTCTTTCCGTGACGGATCCCGCGCGATGGCCACACTCACCGAGAAAGTGAATCCGGTTGCGACCGCACCCGTGCTCGCCGACGCCTTTCGAAGCGTCTTCGATGCGGAGTTCGGCTACGTGTGCCGCGCGTTGCGCCGGCTCGGGGTTCGCGACGCGGACCTCAAGGACGTCGCGCAGGAGCTCTTCGTCACCGTTCACGAGCGCTTCGGCGAGCGCGATCCCTCGCGCTCCGTGCGGCCATGGCTCTTCTCTTTCGCGCTGCGTTTCGCGTCGAACTACCGCAAGCTCGCCAGGCATCGCACCGATCTCACCGATGCCATCGATGCTCGCACCGAAGCAGGCGACGCTCGCACCGAGGCTCGCGATCTCGTGCTGCGCGCGCTCGCGCGTGTCGACTACGAGCGACGCACCGTCCTCGTCATGCACGACCTCGAGGGATTCGGTGCCGCCGATATCGCGACCGATCTCGCGATCCCGCTCAACACCGTCTACTCGCGGCTGCGAGTCGCACGAGACGAGCTCCGCAACGCCATCGCCACGCTGCAGAAGAGAGGTCTGTCGTGAGCGATTCCCCCATCGCGCCCCTCTCACGGGACATCGAGCAGCTGCTCGCGCTCGAGCGAGACGCCTACGGCGACGAGCCCGAGCTGAAGAGCGCCGTGCTCTCGCATGTCGAGCTGGCGGTCGGTCTACGTGGTCCTTCCGGCGGCGGTGACGGGGGCTCCGGTAGCGGCTCACCACCGGCGGACGGCGGCGGCGGCGGCGGCGGTGGCGGCGGCGCCCTGCGGGGCGCTGCGGGCAAGGTGCTCGGCGCGGTCGGTGCAGGGGCCTTCGTCGTCGGCGTCGTGGTCGGGGGGCTTGGCGGTCGCGCGCTCACGCCTGCGCCCACGCCTGCGCTCACGCCTGCGCTCACGCATGCACCCGACGCGACCTCGGTCGCGATGCCGCCCCAACCTGCGCCGCGTGCGGAGCCGATGGCCCCGGATGCGAGCGACGTCGACCCGACCCCGCGGGTCGTGCCTTCCGCCGGCCCGCAACCGCAGCCTCTCGATGCGCCCAGGGCGGGTAGCGATCTCGTTCGCGAACGAGAGGTCATCGACGCCGCGCGCGCCGCCCTCTCGCGGGGCCGTCCTGCCGATGCGCTCCTCGCGACGGCGCGGCACGCCGAGCGCTGGCCCCGTGGGCACCTGGCCGAGGAGCGCGAGGTCATTGCCATCCAGGCGCTCGCGGCCTCGGGCCGGCGCGCCGAGGCGGACCGTCGCGCGGGCGCGTTCAAGCGAGCGTTCCCGTCGAGCATGCTGATTCCTGCAGTCGATCAGGCACTTTCGACGCCTTGAGGCATGGCGAAGTTTGCGTGACGGAAGTCCTCGTGCAAGGACAAGCCACGTTCATGAAGCTTGCAACTAGCCTGCGCGTCGGCCTTGCCCTCATCGCGTTCTCTGCTGCAGCCTGCACGGCGGCGCAAGATCTCGGCAATCGCCCCACAACGGAGGACTCCGACGCGGGCACCCCACCGGATGCGGACGCGGGAAGCTCGGGGAGCTCGGGGAGCTCGGGGAGCTCGGGCGGCACGAAGGACACGACGGCTCCGGTCGTCGTGCTCACCGCGAGCGCGACGACCATCACGGCGGCCGGCAACCTCGTGCTCAGCGTGGCCGCGACCGACGCGAGCGCGATCACTAGCGTCGTCGTCAACGCGGATGCCGCGGCGCTCAAGACCTTCAAGGCGCCTCCCTATTCGCTCAGCAGTCCGATCACGCAAGCGGACAACGGGACGTACGTCTTCACCGCCGAGGCCACGGACGCTGCAGGCAACGTCGGCCGATCGGCGCCGATCTCCGTCACGGTGAACGTTGCCGGCCCGCCGCTGCCGACCATCCCTTCCTTCGTCGCGGCCGGTGGAGCAGCGCTCGTCACGGGTGGCACATCGCTCGCGGTCGCCACCCCGGCAGGCATCGTCGCCGACGATTTCCTGATCGCGATGATCGACGCGCAAGAAGAGGCGGGCCCGACCACCCTCCCGGCCCCCGCCGGCTGGACGCTCATCGGCGGCTTTCCCGTGCACAACCTGTCGACGGCCCACGCGCCCTATGTGATCCCCGCCCTCGAGAACCACGGGACGTGGATCTTCCACAAGTTCGCCGGCGCCGCCGAGCCCGCGACCACCGCGTTCGATTTTCCGAGCGCGGCCACCGCACGTGGCGTCATCGTCGGCTATCGCGGCGTCGACACCGCCGCGCCGATCCACGACAAGTCCGCGCTTCCGTTCTACGGGACCGGAGGGACGAACGGCCTCGGGAGCGGGAACACGACGCTGAAGAGCGCGCGCCAGGTGAACCTGATCGCGACGGCCACCACCGCGCACCCGACCTACACGGTCGTGAAGTCGAGCGCGTCCATCACGGAGCGATTCAACAGCGGCGAGCAACCGACGGGGCTCAACCTCGTCGTCCACGACGGGACGCTCACCTTCAACACGTACTCGGGCCCGTCGATCGCGAACAAGCAGTCGCCGTCCGGCCTCTCCGACGGCTTCCTGTTCTCCGCGACCACGCTCGTCCTCAAGCCTCAGTGAAGAGGAGACGGCTCGCCGTCATTGGGTCATAGCTCGCCGACGTCGGCGCACGCGCCGAACGCGCCGCCGGGCAGACCACCGCCGCGCGACGCCGTCTGCGTTGACGAAGGCGTCGCAGCCGCAGCAGAGGATGCGCTCGCGCGGCGTGGTGCACTCGTTCACGAGGGCGTTGACGTCGCACGCGTGGCTATTCGCGGGGCGGCGGCGCGCGCTGATGTGGCGTGCGCTCGAGGATCTCGACCCGACGCAAAGGCTCGTGTTGACGATGAACGTCATTCACGAGCACTCGATGCCGGACATCGCGAAGCACCTCGGGATCTCCGTCAACACCGGTAACTCGCGGCTCCGACTCGCGCGCGCGGCTCTCCGTCGCGCACGTCGCGCGGGCGAAGGATTCGCCGCATGACCCGACGAAGGATCGGCCCGTGCACTTCGACCCGGTGCCGAGAGCCCCTCTGATCGACGATTGCAGCAAGCGACTTGCGGACGTCGCGATACGCATTCCCTCCGTCGCGCTCGATGTCCGCGTTCTCGAGGGCGAACGGGAGCTCGTCGTGGAGTACGGCGGAACGAGGGTGGGACGGTCGGTTGCGGTCGTCGAAGGGAAGAGGGCGCAGCACGTCGTCTTCGGCCTCTCGAACGTCTCATCGACATCGAGGAGCTCGTCGGCTGGCGCCGAGGCGGACCGCGCGCGAGCGCGAGCGGCATGTCACCCATGCCATCTTCGAGGCGTCAGGGCCGATCGCTGGTGCGGGTCCGGATCGTGCGGGGGACGCGGCGCGGGAGACGCGCGGTGAAGGTCGTTCCGCGGTCCTCGGTCGAGACGGCCTCGAGTGTTCCGGAGTGCGCCAGCACGATCTGCGAAGCGATGTAGAGCCCGAGACCGAAACCGGTGTTCGTCGTCTCGTCCCGAACGTGACGGACCATCGGCTCGAAGATCGTCGTCAGCGCGCGCTCGGAAATGGGCGGCCCTTCGTTGTGCACGGCCAGCGAGACGGTGTCGCCTTCGTCGCGCGCCACGATGAGGATCGGTTCGTTCGGCGCACCGTGCTGGATCGCATTGCGAACGAGGTTCGAGAGCACCTGGGCGACGCGATCGTGGTCCCACTCCCCGCGGAGGTCGCCCTGCGGGGTGAAGCGCAACGTTCCCTCGCGGACCACCCCCTCCAGCTCCGCGATCACCTGCCGGCACAACGGCTCGAGATCCATGGGCAAGCGCACGATCGGGATCTGATCGCCGAAGCGAGTCCGCGTCAGGTCGAGCAGGTCACTGATCATCCGGTTCATCCGGTTGGCGCTGTTGAGCATGCGGGCCGCGATCCTGACGCTCTTGTCATCGAGCCCCTCCCGGCCCACGAGCAAGGTCGACCCCATGATGATCGCGGACAGGGGGTTGCGCAGATCGTGCCCCAGGATTCCGAGCGACTGATCGCGATAGTGCTCGCTGGTCTTCATGAAGCTGTCGACCGCCTCGGTCAGCGCCTCGTCGATCGACTCGTTGAAGCGGGTCACCCCGGCGCCGTCCGTTCCCTTGGCTGTCCAGAGGCGGAGGACGCTGGCGCGCAGCGCGCGATACTCGGCGACCAGCTGACCGAGCTTGAAACCGTTCTCGATCCGGAGCGCCGCGTGGATCCGGCCAATCTCTTCGAGGCGTTGCGCGGTGCCGCGCCCCTTGGACTTCTCGGCCTGTTCCTGGGCGGTCTGTTGCGATCTCATGTCGCCAACGATCGCGGTCAAGATCTCGTCGGCATGATCGCGTAGAGCGGTCGCGGTCATGGTCGTGGCGGCGGGGGTGAGCGACTGCGCGAACATCCGCCACTCTTCGACGATCGGATGGCGATGCTCGTCGATGAACTCGGCCAGTCCTCGTTCGCTCATGATGTTGCCTCGCGCGTCCAGCGGACCGAACTCTCCAGGCTAGCACTTGCCGCGAGGCTTCTGCCTTGCGCGCGCGGAGGTGATTTGTCGCTGTGACCTTCGTGCGATCGAGGCGCCCACGCATGTTCCTCTCGCCACGGCTCGCGCGGTCGTCAGCGGTGCGCGTACGACGCGGCGTACATCACGCCCGGGACCACGACGAGCAGCGCGACGCCCACCGCGCGTAGCACCGCGCCGCGAGCGTTCTCGGCGACCACGCGCTCGAGCGCGTGGAGGTCGACCTCCTCGCCGGTGACCGCGCGCGGCACGAGGTGCGCGAGTATGCGCACGACATCGATGGCCTTGTTCGCGAGATGGGCGACGAGGTAGCGGCGGCCGCGGACCGTGGCGAACAGCTTGCCGCTGTAGATCGTGTTGCCCTGGTTCTGGCGCGCGCTCTCCGAGTACGCGATCGGCACGTTGGCCAGCGCCTCCTCGAGCGGAGGGCCGATGCCCCATGGTCCGCCGAGCACGAGCTGGCCCTTCGCGAGATCGAACGCGACGTAGCGGTTCCGCGGCGAGAGGAACATCACCGCGCTCACCACCGCGATCACCGCGTAGCCGATCGCGATGATCCAGCCGCCGCCGGTGATCTGGTAGATCCCCTGTTGCTCGATCCAGAGCAGCGAGACCGGCGTGAACGCGAACGCCGGCGCGAACAGCGCGCCGAACCAGCGGCTGGGCGTGAACACGACGCGCCTCGCGACGCTGTCGACCTCGAGCACGGTGGTCCAGAGAAACGCGCGAGCGGCCATGCGGCCGCGAGCATAGCGCTACGCCATGCGGGCTACTTCGCGGTGGCCGGCTCCGCGCTCGCGACCGGCTACGTGGCCTCGGCGTACGCGCTTCGTCCGCAGCCCTTTTACCTGGGCATCGCCTACGCGCTCGCCGGCCTCTTCCTCTCCGCCGCCCTGGTGCGCGAGACGCGGCATCACGAGGCCGCGGAGGTGAAGCACCACGTGGCGGTCGAGGACGCGCTCGCCCGTCCGTCGCAGCCGGAGGTGTTCGCGCTCACGACGTGGAAGAACCGGAACCTGTCCGCCGTCACGCAGGCCGGGCTCGTCAACAACCTCAACGATGGAATGGCCTGGGGCCTCTTCCCCCTGCTGTTCGCGGCGGCGGGCCTCGATCTCCGGCGAATCGGTTGGCTCGCCGCCATCTATCCGGGGGTCTGGGGCGTGAGTCAGCTGGTCACGGGCGCGCTCTCGGATCGCCTCGGTCGGAAATGGCTCATCGCCGCCGGGATGTGGACGCAAGCTGCGGGCATCGCGTTCACGGCGCTCTCGTCGACCTTCGCGGGGTTCGCTGCCGGCGCGGCGCTCCTCGGCCTGGGAACGGCGATGGTGTACCCGACGCTCCTCGCGGCGATCGGTGACGTGGCGCATCCGAGCTGGCGGGCCTCGTCGGTGGGCGTCTACCGCCTCTGGAGAGACCTCGGCTACGCGGTGGGGGCGCTCGTGGCCGGCGCGACCGCCGACCTGCTCGGGCTCTCCGCCGCCGTCTGGGCGGTCGCAGGCCTGACGCTGGTATCCGGCGCCGTCGTGGCCGCCCGCATGACCGAGACCCTCGCCCCTCGCCGCTGACGATCATCGAGGCGTCGGCCTGCCGCGACGCGCGAGATCGCGGTTGCGCGATCCATGCGGTGCGCACGCCGACCCTTGAAAATGTCGGCCAAATAGGGCCCCGACGCCCGCGACGCGTGGCACCGGACGTGCTCGACCGCAAGGCATGACTCGCCCCCGCCCCCTCCCTCTCGCGTTCCTCACCCTCGCGCTGTCCTCCTCGGCCTGCTGGGCCGAGAACCTCGATGCCGCCGCGGCCGAGGATTCCGCAGCAGCGCTCGTGTCGGTCGGATCGGGAGCCCTGCCGCGCGCGTCCGATCTCGGCTCGCTCACCTTCCGGTCGTCGGGCATCCCGGTCTTCGCCAAGAAGTATATCTTCACGCCCGAGCCCTCGCGCGCGTACACGAAGAAGCGCGTACCGGCAGGTAGCTACGTGCAGCTCGCGGCGGCTCCTGGGCGCGGCGGGTACCTCGACGGGCGGCTCCGCGTGAAGAGCTCCGGGTGCTTCTCCCCCTACGTCGTGTCACCGCGGACCGCGGAGAGCACCACCCTCCCCACCACGTACGCGACGGGCAACGTCGCCTGGAAGAACTGGTACTGCGCCAACGGCCGCTGCACGGGAGAGGGCCGTCTGGCCGGGCTCTACGGTGGCGAGTCCCTGGAGGCGGACGCCAGCGTCTCCCTCGGCGCGATCGGACAGACGAAGGGGCTGGTGATCGGCACCGTTGGCCAGTCGATGCGCGCCAAGGCCCGCATGGGCGACTCCGCCGAGGTCGATTTTGGCAACTACGGCGCGAATCAGACCATCCGGGTGCGCGTCGCGAACGAAGGGAGCTCGTGCCTCGTGGTCCGGTCCGAGCTCGTGAGCTACGTCGGAGTGCCGGCGAGCTCTTCGCCTACCTATGCGGTCTACAACGCGCTCGGAAAGCTGCCCGCGGTCTACTGGAACGGTCCCATCGGGAAGAGCACCGATCGCCAGGCGGGAACGCTGGACCACGCCGTTCTCTTCGTCGAGAAGGACCCGACGCGGCCGAACATGGTGCCGTCCACGAACCGGAAGGGACTGCACGAGATCACGCTCGAGGGCGGCGGAAGCGAAGGCACGCTCTACCGGATCCCGGTCCCCGGGATGATCACCGTCCCCCTGGCGCTGACCTTCAGCGCCGAGGCGTGCCGCTGACGCGCGGTTGCCGCGCCGAGCGCTCAGCGCAGGAGCCACTGGCCGCTCGCGGCAGCGAGGAGCACGACCACCCACGGGGGGAGCTTCCAGATCTCCAGCAGGCCGAACGCGAGGAGCGCCGCCGCCGCGTCGCTGGCGTTCTTCACGCCCTCGGTCATGACCGGCGAATACAGCGCAGCGAGGAGCACGCCGACCACGCTGGCATTCGCGCCGCGCAGCGCCGCTTGCATCCAGCTCGCGCCGCGCATCCGGTGCCAGAAGGGCAGGGTGCCCGCCACCAGCAACCAGGTAGCCGGCGAAGCTGAAGAGCGGACCGGGCACCGCCTGCGCGCCCGCGTAGCCCGCGAGGAAGGCGTCGTCGCCCATCCAGCCTCGCGGGACCACGCTCTCGCGCAGCAGCGGTAGCACGACGTGGCCGCCGCCGAACACGAGCGCGCCCGCGCGATAGAAGGTATCGAACACCGCCGCGCTCTTGCTGCCGGTCGCCGACGCCACGAGCCGCGGCACGACCAGCAGCGCGCCGAAGGCGACCAGCGCCGCGACGGGGACGGCGTGTGGCGTGCGGTTTGCCGCTTCGTCGCTCGGGACCGCGGGCGCCGCGACGCCGCGATAGATGCGCCATCCAGCGAGCGCTCCGAGCGCCAGGACAGCGACCTGGCCGAACGCTCCGGGCACGATCAGCGTGCCCGCGGCGGCCGCGAGGCAGAGGGTCACGCGCGCGCGGTCGGTGCACAGCTTCGCGCCCATCGTCCAGACCGCCTGGGCCACCACCGCCACCGCAGCCACCTCGAGCCCGTGCAGCCACCCCGCGGCCCGTAGATCGCCCAGCGCCGTCACGCCGTAGGCGAACGCGATCATCAGCGCCGCCGAGGGCAGCAGGAAGCAGAGCGAGCCTGCCAGCGCGCCGATCAAGCCGCGCGACGCATGCCGAGCGCGAAGACGCTCTGGCTGCTCGCGGGACCGGGGAGAAACTGGCAGAGCGCCACGATGTCCGCGTACTCGTCGTCGTCCAGCCACCTTCGCACCGCGACGCACTCCGCGCGGATGTAGCCGATATGCGCGACCGGACCGCCGAACGACGTCAGCCCCAGCTTCAGGAACGCACGGCACACCTCGAGCAGCGCTCTCGCCGACGTCATCCGTGCCACCTCCGCCTCCAGATTCATCACGACTGGAGAAAGGATTCATCAGTCGTGATGAGCGGCGCCACCTCGGGCGCGCGCGCCGGACGTTCCTTTCTCAGCATGCCCCTCGCCCCCGGACACGTGGGTCACCACGATTCCCTGCGTCAGGGGTCGTCGTTTTCCTGTTGAAGAGCTTACGGTTACGGTCGTGTCCTCCAGCAACGGGAACGACCAGAGCCGGCGCGACTTCCTCCGATGGACGGCGGCGGGCGCCGCCCTCGCCGCGGTCCCGGGCGCGCTCACTGGCTGCGCGAAGCCGAAGGCCGAGGTGACGGTCGATGCGACGATGGCGCCACCGCCGTTGCCAGCGTCCTCGGTGGTGTCGCCGCCCGCCGATCCCTCGCTGGTGCGCGTCGCGAGTGTTCCGACCGCCGTCGAAGGAAATGTCCTCACGGAGCTGGTGAGCGACTTTCGCAAGGAATCGGGCATCAAGGTCGAGTTGCTCGCCACGCACGACCTGTACGAGCTCGCGCGCGCAGGATCCGTCGACCTCGCGATCTCGCACTACGGGCACAAGCACGCCGAGGACTTCGTGATGGAGGGCTTCGGAGAGTGGCCGCGGACGCTCTTCAGCAACCAGATGGCGCTCCTCGGGCCCAAGAGCGACCCTGCCAAGATCCGCGGGCTCGAGGATGTCGGCGAGGCCTTTCGCCGGATCGCGCACGCGAAGGCTCCCTTCGTTCTCAACGACATCGACGGGGTTCGCTATCTCACCGAGATTCTCTGGCACGCAGCCGGCAAGCCCGACCGCGGCGAATGGCTGATCGACGAGCGCAAGTTCCGCAAGGAGGAGGCGATCCACTACGCGTCGAAGAAGGGCGCGTACGTCTTCTGGGGCCTCACCCCTTTCCTGCGCTTCCAGAACGACGCGCCCCTCGCCCTCGAGCCGCTCGTCCTCGGCGATCCCCTGCTGCAGCGCATGCTCGTCTCCATCATCGTCAAGCCGTCGAAGGTCCCTGGCGTCAACGCCGAGGGCGCGAACAAGCTGCAGTCCTACCTGCTCGCGCCGTCCACCCAGGCGCGCATCCGGGCCGTCCGGTACCCGGGTCAAACGCAAGTGATGTGGGTCCCGGGCGGGCGCCACAACCGGACGGCGATGCTCCCGAAGACATGAGCCGAGGTGCTCGCGGCGCCTCATGGGCGGCCTCTACGAGAAGAGATGCGAGACCGCGTCCCACTGTACCGCGGCCGTCAGCGGCTGAAGGCGGCGAACGACTGCGCGCTCGGCTGCCCGGTCGTCCCCGAGCGCGTCGCGGAGGACGGCACGGGCGACGCCGATGGCGGGACGATCGATGTCCGAAGTGCTGTCCGTCGCCTCCGGCTCTGCCGCGCGCGCGCACGGCCATCGTGCGCGCGCCCGGCGCGATCGCCAGGCTCTCCGGTCGGGCGTGGCAGGCGGGCGCGGCATCGCTCTTGCTGCCTGGGCCTGCATGCGCGCCCTCAACGACCTACGTCTCGCGGCCTCCATGCTCCTCGTTGCGGTCAACGCGCTCGCCTGCTCCGGTGGAGCGTCCGAGGACCGAACCGAGTCTTCCAGCTCCACGCTCTCCGTGCGTCCGATCGGCACCATCGGTCTGCCGCCCATCGTCGTCGGCCCGTCGCAGCCCCCGAGCCCGCCGCCGCCGCCGGTTCTCTACATCGGCGACGAGCACGGAACAGCGACAGTGCTTGCCGACGCGGACCTGTGGTTCTCGACCTACTTCCCTGGCACCGACGACGAGGAGGCAGACGGCGTCGCCAGCGGATTCACCGACCTCGGCACGCCGGACTACTGGAGGATCGGTCGGCGCGGGGCGGCGCTCGTGCAGATGTACGATCTCGTCGCGCCCCTCGATGCCACGCGGGCGGCGGTCTACCTGGAGCGCCTTCGACGCATCGCCAGTGCGCTGCTCGACAAGCGCGACGATCACCGGACCATCGGCCCCGACGCCGGCGTTCCCAGTCTGTCGGCCACCGGACAGCCAATCGACGGCTTCCGCCATCAGGTGATGCCCGCGTGGGGTGCGATCACGGCCAATCGCGACGGCAAATGGAACAACGATGTCGTTACGAGTGGCCTGTTCGTGCACGCGATGGCGGCCTTCGCGCGAAGGGTCGCCGAGAACCCGACGCTGCAGAGCCGGGTCGGGGGCACGGGCTTCGGCGCGTACTCCTTCGCTGGCCCTCGCGGGACGAAGGCGGCCCATACGATGCTACCCGCCGTGACTGGCGGTCTCGTCACCTACGCCGATGACGCCATTCGCTTCACCACCGCGGCCCTCGAGACGTACCGCGCCTTCCGGCCGGAGGTGCACCTCCGCGAAGACGACCCCGAGGCCTGGTTCCGCATGCCACTCGCCTATGGCACGCTCGCATGCGTCACGGACAACGGCTGCGTCGTCTATCGCGATACGGCGGGTGCCCCTGCGGCCTACAACGAGAACCTCTCGATGATTAAGGCGCTCGCGGAGGTCGCGCTGGCGAGCGACAGCGCGCTCTACCGCGGCTCCCGCGCGACGAACGACGCTCTGCTCGAGCTGGGCCGCTTCGAGGTGCCGCTGCTCGTGGCAAAGAACGTCCGCTTCTTCGTCGACAACCTGCAGCCAAGGACGCTGTGGGACGGCACGCCGTACTTCCGCTGGAACCACCAGAAGCCGACCGCGCGGATCCAGGACACGGCGCACGCCAGCTTCGAGCTCGGATCACTGGCTGCGGTGCTCGAGAACAAGCCGTCCCTCGACGCTCTGCTCGCGCGGAACGGGCGCTCCGAGCAGGTGCCCATCGGCGCGCCGGAGCTCCAGCGCCTCGCGAACACTCTGCTCCGACTGGTCGTGAAGGACGGCTCGGACTACGGCTACCGCTATCTCCTCGACGTCCGGATCGACGGGGCCAAGGACTACGACGCGCTGAACAATGCGAATGGCGACTGTGCGGGATGGACGCCTCTCGCGCAGGTCAGCCCGGCGGCGTGGCGGCTGTGTCGTGACGCCATGTACGAGGCCTCCAGGTTCATACGCGAGGACAACACGGCCGCGCTCCTGCGCTACCGCCAGTTCCTGTGAGGCTCGCGCCCCGTCGCTTCGAGCCGCGCGACTCGGCCGGGAGGAGGCACCAGCCGCTCGATCGCCCGACGCCTTGTCTGCAGCCTCGGTCCGTAGTAGCCGCGACGTGTGACCGACCTTTACACCGTCGAAGTCGCCTCCGTCCGCGCGGCGGAGGTCGAGCTCTGGATCTCGCCGACCACGGCCATCGCCGCGGGCTCCCGGGAGGCCAGCCGTTCGTTTGCGCTCCAGTTGCTCTATGCCGCGGGACGCGACCTGCGCGCCGGGCACACCCCGCTCGTCCGCGCACTCCTCGCGCTCGGGTACGGCGCCCGCCTTCGCACCGTCGACTGGTACGCGCGGCACGTGCCGGCCTTCATCGTCGCCACCGCCGTCGTGGAGGGTCGCGACGACCGCGTGACCGCCGATGCGGAAGCGAGTGCGCCGCCTCCGTCGTGGCTCCTCCGCATCGAGCTGACCGAGGAGCGATGGCTCGAGGGAATCGAGGTCGGCGCCAGGTTCGGCACGACCGGAGACGCGGTAGGGCACGAAGATCCCCTCGAACCGCCACATCCCGGGGTCCGACGCCACGAGCGCCCGCGCCCCCCGAGCGGCGGCGCTGGGAAGTGGCGCGAGGATACCGCCTCGTTTCGGGTCCGCCCCGCCTCGACCGCGGAGATTCGCAGCTGGTCGCACGGCGAGGTGAAGAAGCCCGAGACCATCAACTCCGCGACCTTCGAGCCGGAGCCCGATGGACTGTTCTGTCAGAAGGTCTTCGGTCCGATCAGAGACCATCAGTGCGAATGCGCCAGGCAGGTGAGCGACGAGGAGCGGGGCGCGGTCTGCAACAGGTGTGGCGTTCGCTTGACCGATGCCGCGGTACGCAGTCGATGGCTGGGCCACATCGAGCTCGCAGGACCCGTGGTGCATCCGTGGTTTCGCGAGAGTGCTTCCGTGGTTCTCACCGTGCTTCCCGTACTCCCTGCGGACCTGCGCTCGATGTTGCCGGTCGACGCCGCGGGACGCTTCGCGTCGAGCGATCTCGTGGACCTCTACCGTGGAGTCATCAACCGCAACCTCCGCCTGCGAGGCCTGCTGGAGCTGCAGGCGCCTGACGTCATCGTCGATCGCGAGCGGGCGCAGCTCGCAGACGCCGTCGCTCGCCTCTTCGGACCGAGCAGTGGCACCCCGCCGGCGCCGGAAGCGACGGAGCGACCGCGCAGATCCCTCGCCCAGCTACTGCGAGACACCATCCGGTCGGAGGTCGCCGATGCCCGGGCGGTGCCCCCTTGCTCGATGGAGGCGGAGTCTGACGTGGCTCACGACGCCGGGCGCGCCTTGCAAGGATTGCTCGGCACCGCGGGCGACGATGCCGGAGAAATCGAGCGCCGTCTTCGACAGGTCGAGGACGGTGATGACGCGCTTCCGAACGCGCCCCGACCATTCCCCGTGATCATCAGGTATCTGCAGTCTCTCGGCCTGTGCGTCGAGCTCGTCACGACGGAGTCGTGACCCCTTACCGATGCTCATTGCGCGAGGCTGCACGAGTCTGGGACAGGGCCGCTTGCGATTCGTTCTCGCGCTCGCGGCACGGATCCGGGCCACGGTCGTATCGCGTGAAGGCATGGTCCTCGACACACGCTTTGCTCCAGCAACCGAGGGCGCGAATCCTGGCGTGTGTCTCTATCTGCTGCTCCGCGGGACGTGGCAAGTGCTGGAACCTGTACCTGGACCCCGTTTCGACGGGCCGTGCGCCTTCGTTCTTACCGAGGAACACCTCGACGGAGCCGATGGCTCGCACTCCGTGCACTACCGCGCTGCCGGAAGTCCATGCGAGTTGATCGAGATCCATCTCGCGGCTGCCGATCTCGCCTACGCGAGCACCGTCGACCCTCTACCGGTCGAGATCGACGCGTCCAGTTGGCGCGCCGCCAGGTGCGCGATCGAGCGCATGGACAGCGATGACGCGACCCTGTCCGAGGCTCTCGGTGCCCTCTACGCCAGCCTGGCGACGGCCGGCCTCATCGAGACTGCGGCCGTCGACGGCGCCCGTCGACCGTTGCCTGCGCCCTTCCCGCAACTGTGGCGCGCGCTCAGGCCCATGGTCGAGCGCCTGTACCTGAATCCGACGCTCCAGGAGGTCAGCGCGGCTACCGGCATCTCGTCGCGTCAGGTCGACCGCCACATCAAGTACTTCGTGACGGCGTTCGGCCTCTTCGGTGACGGCTGGCGCCCGGCAACCCGGCACCTTCGTCTGAAGCTCGCGCTGCTGCTCCTGAGCGTGGACGGCGCCTCCATCGCCGAGGTCGCGAGGGTCGTAGGCTACGGAGGCACCGTCGCGATGGCGCGCGCCTTTCGGGATGCGAAGCTGCTCCCCCCAGGCGAAATCCAGGCCAAGCTACGCGCCAAGTAGTGGCGGAATCTATCTCTGGCCGATGGGACGGGCGCCTCGTAGGGATCCTGGACGAAGTTCAACGCCTCGCTCTACCGTGAAGGCGCAATGAAGTGAAAAGGATAGTGACGTCGAGTATGGGCCGCGAAGGGGAGGTAGAGCTGAATTTCGACACCCTCGAAGATGCCGATATCGCAGAGGTCACGAACCTCATCGACCACGGATTGGCGATCGATTCGTTCGACGCCCGAGGTCAAACGCTGCTTTTTGCCGCCACGAAAAACAATCAGCCGGCGATGGTCGGATTCCTGCTGGCGAAAGGGGCATCGCCGGCTGGGCATCTATCGATGCCGCATGTCGACCTGGAGATTGCCAAGAATGCGAGCAACCGGACGATGCGGGGGGCAGTGGTCGAAGTGCTTTCGAGGGCGGTGCAGGCGCGCAACCCTCCGCTGATCGAATGACGTCGCGTCGACTGCATCGCCCGTTCCTCGTTGCGTCACTCACCCACTGAAAGCCATGCCGATGCACATCCAACGTCGATCCCTCGCCGCACTTCTCTCGTTGCTGTGGCTGGCGCCGATGGCGTTCATGGTCGGTTGCCCAGGTGGCGGCGCGCAGGACGAAGCGCCGGACGGCAGCGGCAGCGCCGCGAGCGACGCCGCGGCGGCCGACGCCGCAGGGGGCTGCGAGGAGCCGCTCTTCGCGGGCGGGGCGCTCGACGTGAAGGCCTACCGGGCACTCGCGGCCAACTTCAGCTCGGGCGACGCCATCGCGTTTCGCTACGGGGGAGGCTGCGGCGCCGCCAGCCTCCCCCGGCCCATCGCCTCGCCGCCGCATCAGTGCGAGCGGACGCACAATCGACTCGAGGTTCAGCCGAACGTATTTTTCAATTACGAGCTCGGTTCGTCCAACAAGGCGAAGAACGACTACTCGATGACGGACGGGCAGGTCCTCTCGCTCGCGGATCAAGCGGCCGATCCGGGCGTCGAGCACTTCACATCCGTGATCATGGCGGAGGGCGTATTTGGAGAGAGCGCGCAGAAGAGCTGGCAGTACTACGGCCGTTTCATTGATATCGCGGTGGGCGACAAGAATTCTCGGAACGACCAAGGGGTCGCGCTGAACGGCGGGCGCCTCGACAAGCCGGTCGCTCTCGCCCGTGGGTATACCGTGTGGTCCGAGGACGCGCTGGTGGTGCTCGACTCGGGGGTCGTTGCCGCTGCGGGAACCTTCACCGGCCGCACCTTCCTGTATTTCAAGTTCCCTGCCGAAAAGCGCCCGCTCGCGGTCGCGGTCACCAACAACAACGAGTTCGCGCTGTTCACGGTGTGGGACACCCAGGCGCTCAAATCTCAGGTGGCCGTCGTGGCGCTGGGGGGCGGCGGCAAGTTCTGGAACGAGTTCGCCGAGGTGTACCCGGGGTTTACCAACTTTGGCATGTACTCGTTCGCCAAGATCCTTGGTTACGTCGACTTGCCCGGCGTCGTGGCGGCGACCGAGATCTCGGCGGCAACCGACTTCGATATCTGCCGCGAGCTCCCGTACGCGTGCTGGTATGCGAACCACAAGGGGCCCGGCGATCTGACCCTGAGCGTCGAGGCGAACCGTCAGACCTTCATCGGCGAGAAATTCGTCAATGGAACCAACATCGGCGCCTACTCTCGGGCCGGCTTCGCCGCCGTCGTTGCGCCGGCCGAGCGCAAGCTCGTCGTTCTCGACCTCACGCCGCTCTTCGCCTACGCGAAGAAGATGTATTTTGGTTCGCTCGCGGACTTCGACAAGACGAAGACCATCGGCGCCGCGCCCGATCAGTGGCCTTACTCGTTCGACTTCGCGCCTGACTTCGCGCCCACCGTCGCGCAGGTCATCGACCTGCCGACGCGGCCCACGGCGGTGAAAGCGAGCCCGCTCAAAGGCGAGGTCTATGCGTCAACGGTCGAAGGAACGCTGCACGTCTTCGACGTCGGCTCACTCGCGGGGCGGCATGCGACTCCGGGCTCGAGCGGCCGCGTCGTGAAGGAGACGGGCCGCGTCGCCGTGGGGGCCAACGTCACGTCGATCGTGCAGATGAAACACCCGGGTGCGGGACCCGGCAAGCCACGGGACGCGCTGATGGTCCTGTCGCGCGCCGAGCACCGCGTCGATTGGGTGCGCGCCGAGGGCGCCGGATGGGTGACCGACCGAACGCTTCGCGACGACCGGCTGGTCGACCCCATCGCGCTCGAGGACGCCGACAATCACGGCACCGAGTCCTTCATCGTCAGCATCGCCGACCACGAAGGAAAGAAGGTCCTCAACTACCGCTACGGGCCTGTCACCTACTACACGAACGGCGGCGACCGCTTCGACATGTGCGACGACGGAAAGGGCGCATTCGAGTTCGGCGGCGCGCTCGACATCGGCGGCAAGCCCTTCGCTTTGTCGGTGAGCAACACGCCCTGATCGCCAGCTCTCGATTCGGCTCCTGCGGCGACGAGGGAGGAAGTGCAGTTTTGCGTCATTCAATGAATCGCCAGGAGACAGAAGGACATGGAAACGCTCACTCGTGAGCGGATGAGTGATCCCCTGGTTTGTTTATTGCACAAAACACATAGTTCTTTCCATGCCGATCCCGCCCGGGTACGAAGCGCCCATGGCACAGCGAAGGACGCAGCGGCGCAAGGCGACGGTTGAGCAGCGACGACCCTCGACATCTCGGCGCGGGACGAGAGAGACTGGACGGAGGATGCGGCTGCCGCCCTCGGAGCGAACGGGACCGGAGAACACTCACGTGTTCGTGGCGGAGTTGCTCGGCGAAGACGTGCACATGACGCGGGTGATGTCGCTGGCGAACGGCGTCGTCGGCGTACTGCATGCCGCGGCGCTTGGGATCCACGCGATCGGGCGAGGGCTTGCCGATGCGCTCGACCTCGATCCGAAGCACGCGGTCAAGCAGGTCGACCGGCTCCTGAGCAACACGGGGATCAAGATCTGGGACTGGTTCGCGCAGTGGGTCACCTACGTTGTTGCGAGTCGGAAGGAGATTCTCGTCGCTCTCGACTGGACGGAATTCGACAAGGACGGGCACTC
>JAYTHX010000406.1:0-27291 GCA_043732195.1 Polyangiaceae bacterium | reverse complement strand
CCGAGAAGGTGATCGCGGGCGGGCACGCCATCAAGGGCGTGAAGAAGCCGGCCTCTGCGCTCGTCGGCGGCGCCGTCGTGGAGGAGCCGGAGTCGGCGCTCTCCTCGCCCGTGCTCGCCGCTTCCGACGCGGAGTAGAGTCGGGTCGGTCGCGTCAGAGGTCAGAGGTCAGAGGTCAGTCGTCGCGGCGGGGCGGCTTGCGGGCCGCCTTCTTCGCGCCGACCTTCTTCTTGGTCGTGAGGCGCCTGACCTTCGAGCCCTTCGTCGGCTTCGTGGGCTTGCGCTTCTTCGGCACCACGAGCGCCTTGAGGATGATCTCCCGAAGCTTCTCGCGCGCATCAGCGAGGTTCTTCGACTGGTCGCGCGTCTTCTGGCTCGTCACGAGGACGCGCCCCTCGGCATCGAGCGTGTTCTTCGCAATCACGCGGAGGCGCGCCTTGGTGGCGTCAGTGAGGGCCACCGAGTCTTCGAGGTCGAACGTGAGCTCGATCTTGGACGACACCTTGTTCACGTTCTGGCCGCCCGGGCCGGAAGCGCGCACGGCGGTCCATTCGAGGTCGTGACCGGGGACTGTGACCTTGGCGTCGATGACGAGCGGCGAGCTCATGAGGACTCCTTCGTCGCATCATCCGCGGACACAAGCAAGAGGTCAGCGGGGGTGGATCACCCTTGATCCTCGAGCCCCTCGCGCACCAGCCGCGTCGCGCCAGCCACACCGAAGGGCAGGACCAGCAGTCCGACGCCCGGGATGAGCAGGAGCGCGCCCGTCGCCACTCCGAAGCCGAGCACCGCCATGAAATTCTGGCGCATGAACACCAGCCGGTCGCCCACCGAGTGCCCGCGCAGTGAGAGCGGGTAGTCGAGGAGGTCGTAGGCGACGAGCAGCCCCGTCACCACGAACTTGAGCGGGACGGTGACCACGCCGGCGGGCGGGAAGAGGAACGTCACGAGCGCGAGGAGGCCGAGCACGGGCAACCCCACGGCGAGCGCGGTGAGGCTCACGCGGAGCGAGCGCAGGACGCCGGCCACGAGCGGCTGGTCGGGCCAGACGCGGCCGCCCCGCGCCAGCTCCTGCTTGCGCGCGATGGCGTCGAGCGCGAAGCCGGAGAGCGGCTGGGCGAGCGAGATCGCGACGAAGAAAGCGATGACGAGCCCCATTGCCCAGAAGAGGAGCTTCAGCGCCCAGATCCCGGCCGTGCCCCAGCCGTTCGAAGGGTCGCCGACGATGCGGAGCGCGAGCTCGCTGCCGCCTCCGATCGCGAGCGCGCTCGTCCCGCCGAACAGCGCCGTGGCCACGGCCATGGGGATCAGCGACCAGCCCCAGGCCGACGGCGTGGTGACGATGAAGCCGAGACCGCCGAGGATGGCGCGCACGCCGAAGACGAAGCCGAGTCGCTTCACGCGCGGAAGCTAACCACCCGGCTCTTCCTTTGCCACTCCCGTCCGCTGCCCGTTCGGTACCATGAAGAAGTGAAAGGCCTCTCTCCGCTGGTCCTGCTCGCGCTCGTCGCGTGCAAGAGCTCCTCGTCGTCGACGTCGACCTCCACGACGTCCGCGGCATCGCCAGGCATCGCCAGCACCGCCGAGATCCGCTGGAAGGATGCAGGGCCGCCCGACTTCGCGGTGCTCGAACGGACCTTGCCGCTGCCATCTGGCGAGCTCCCCGACCAGGCGCATCCGGCGGTGGTGCAGGACGAGCAGGCCAAGCGCTTCGCGGTGCCGCTGCCGTCGGGCGAGACCCGCTACCTGTATCTCGTCGCGAGCAGCCTTTACCTCGGCGCGCGTACCAAGGGCGCGGCGGACTTCGGGACGGCCACCGACCTCGATCACGCGCTGGGCACGCTCTTCGAGAACGCCGGAGCGCGGCGCAGCAAGCTCGTCGCCGACGTCGCGAAGGCGCTGGGCGATGCGGGCGTGGCACGACTGCTCCTCGCGGGCGGCACCGTGGACGGCCGCGACTGGGACGACGCCTACGCGAAGCTCCCCGAGGCGAACCAGGCGCAGGTGAAGAGCGGCCTCGCCGAGACCCTCGAGAAGGGCAAGCCGAGCGCGGGGCTCCGTCATGCCGTCGCGCTCCTGCCGCTGCGCGAGCCGGCGCGCGTCCCGGCGCTGGCCGCCCGGATCCGCGAGCTCGCGAACGGTCTGCACGAGCCGCGCGCCTCGGCGGTCCTGCTCCGCGCGCTCACCTCGCTCGACAAGGCGCAGGCCGGCGCGGTGGCGTGCGAGGTGCTCGAGCGAACGCCCCTCGACCCGAAGCTCGCGCGCGGCGCCCCCGAGGAGGTCGACGCGCCCGGACGTGAGCTGCTCGCAGAGGCGGCGCTCCTCGCCGTCGCCATCGCGGGTAGCGACTGCAAACACGTGGCGGCGCTGCTCGGCGACGAGATGTGTCAGCCGTCGTTCCGCTGCGTTGAAAGTGGCCCGCTCGACGGCCGCGAGACCTCGAAGCAGGACGAGCCGCTGTGCACCAAGGAGCAGATCGCGAGCGCGGCCGCGAAGGATGTCGAGCGCAAGCCTGCCGACGTCCTCAACCTGACCGCGGCCGCGCGCCCGCAGCTCTACGCGTTCGCCGCGCTCCTCGCGACCAACAAGGTGCCCGAGCTCTTTCTCACCGCGCATGCGCGCCGGCGCTACGAGCTCACGCAGCCAGCCTCGCCGTCGTGCGAGGCCGGAGGCGAGCCCGGAACGCCATGCCACTGCGACGAGCCGGTGATCCGCGACCAGGCCTGCCGGCATCCGGGCAGCAAGGTCGTGAGCGTCGGCGTTTGCAAGTTCGAGATCGACGAGAAGCAGAAGAAGCTGCTGAACGTGGTCGTCACCACGCCGCCCTGATCACTCGAGCGGCGGCGGGGCCCGCGAGCGGTCCTTCTTCGCCTCGAGCGCCTCGAGTGTCTTCGGCCAGTCGCCCTTCATCAGCCGCGAGAGCGATCGATCGGCGAGCAGCTTGTTGTCGGTCTGGCACGCCGGGCAGTAGTTCATCTCGTTGTCCGCGTAGCGGATGCGCTGCACCGGCTTTCCGCAGCGCGGGCACGGCTGGCCGTACTTGCCGTGCACCGCCATCTCCGGCTGGAACGCGGTGACTTTCTCCGGGAAGTCGCCGGAGCGCGCGCGCAGGCGGTCTCGCCACAGCGTGAGCACCTCGAGGATCGAGGCGTGGAGGTGGCGAACCTCCTCGTCCGTCAGGCGGGAGGTCAGCTTCACCGGTGACATGCGTGCATGATGCAAGATCTCGTCGGAGTACGCATTGCCGATGCCGCTGAAGAGATGGGGGTCGGTGAGGGCGCGCTTCAGCGTGTGGTTCTCGGAGCGCAGGCGCTCCGCGAACGCGTCGGGGCCGGAGGCGAGGACCTCGAGCCCGTCGGGGGCGAGCGCGGCGAGGGCCTCCGCGCCGCGCACGAGATGAAGGCTCGCGCGCTTCTTGCCGCTCGCCTCGGTGAGGAGGAGCGTGCCTGCATCCTTCAGGGGCGCGGTCTTCGCCGCCTTCGAGCCGGTGCCCGCCGCCGCGAAGTCGAACGCGGCGAGGCCGATCTTTCTGGGCACCGCGGCGCCGTGGTCCTCGCAGCGGAAGCGCCCGGCGATCATCAGGTGAATGACGAGATGCAGCGGTTCGACCTGCTTCGTCTCCGGCGCGAAGCTGAAGACGATCCGCTTGCCGAGGCGTGACACATCACGCACCTCCTGACCGAAGACCGTGGTGATGGGCGGCACGGCGGTCCGCAGCAGGAAGGGGCTCGCGAGGCGCACGCGCTCGAGCGTGTGCCCCACGGTGCGGCGGGCGAGATGCTCGACGTAGACGTCGACGTCCGGAAGCTCCGGCATGTCCGCGAGCGTAACGCATCTTTCAAGATCGAGGTCGGGCCCTGCGGCGAAGCCAGGACACCGCGCCGATGCCGCAGATCATCGCGAACACCCAGCTGCCGAACGCGGTCCGCCGTTTCGGCGCGCTGATGCACGAGCGCGCGCTGTTGCCGGTGCCGTTGCTGCCCGAGCTCGAGCGATCCTCGTCGGCGTACGCGGATGCGTAGTAGACGTTGCTCACGACTGTCTGGCTGTCGGCGGGCTCGAGCTCGAGATCGCCACCGGCGAGGGTGCTCGACGGCAGGGACGCGCGGAAGCGCGTGACCCAGACGTCGCGCGGATGGAGCCCGCGCAGCGCGGTGTCGAGGTCGTCCAGGTAGAGACAGACGCCCTTCGATACGGGCGGCGTCGTGGTGCCGCTGTCCTCGCCGGGCGGCACGCTCGCGTCGGGCAGCGCGCTCCCGTCGGCGCCGGCGTCCGCGCCGCCGTCTTCGTCCCCGGCATCGCCGTCGCCGGCATCGAGCTCGCCGGCATCGAGCTCGCCGGCGTCGGGGCCGGCGTCCTGGGGGACGACCTGACCGGCATCCTGCTCGACGCCGGCGTCCGGGGTGTTGCGACAGGGCGTGAAGTCGGGCGGCTTGGTCGGGCTCGTGCTGCCCGAGGAGGAAGCGGGCGGCGTGACCGCGCCCGGCACCTTGCATTGCGCGTAGTAGGTGTCCGCGAGGCCCGGGTTCGGTCCCTTCGTGGCGCCCGCCGTCGCGAAGTCGGCGCTCGGGTCGTACCGGCCGCCGAAGCGCGGATCGGTCGCGGTGAAGAGCTGCGGCTTGTTCGCGTACTCGGCGACCCACGTGCGCCCGCCCGCGCCGGCCATCACCTCCTGGCTGAGGGCCTCGTAGTTCGAGCGATCCTGAACGCGGTCCCACCGGACCTTCGAGGGATCGACGACGCCGTGCGGGAAGTTGCTCGGCTGGTAGCGGCCCTCGGAGATGATGTAGAGCGTGAGCCCGACCTTCGCGCCTACGCCCGCCGCGACCATGCGCAGCGGCAGCGTGGGATCGGCCCCTGGCGTGACGATCCGCACGGGCAGCATCGCGCGCTCGCCGCAGTCGGGACGCAGGCGCAGCGCGAGAAAGTCGAAGGACTCGGCGACATACGCGTCGATGGTGGGCGCGATGCCGTCGGGGATCGCGAACGCGTGACCCTTGAGCCAGTTGCGGAGCGCGCCGGGGTCGGTGGCGCGCAGGGTGACGGTCTCGTACGGCCCGACCACCGACTGCGAGAGCACCTGCACCTGCCCCGCGCCAGGAGCGGCGCTGGCGCCGGCGGCCTCCACGCTGCTGCACCCGGTGAGGCCACAGCCCATCGCGCCGCCGTACGTCGATGGAGCGTAGACCACCGGCTGCGTGCTCGTGTCGAGCGCGGTGAAGAACGCGTCGTTCGAGAGCTCCAGCTTCGCGCCGGCGCGGACGGGCAGGACCCAGGCGAACTCGGCGGGATCGCCGCTGTAGCGGATCTGATCCCAGAGCACGGTCTGCTGCGTGGAGATCGCCAGCGCCATCCGGTGATCGGTGACGACGCTGCGCTCCGATTCCTGTCGCGCGGGCGGCGTGAAACATCCGCCGCAAGCATCGGCCACGTTCGGTTCGAGCACCGCGCAGGCCGACGCCAGCGCCACGCATAAGAGCAAAGGCTTCTTCATCATGAGATCTCCGGGAGCAGCCGTCGGCTGTCCGCCGTCAGCCGTCAGCTTCTTCGGGCCTCTCCGCAATGCGTGTGCCGGCGTGGCACAGGTCCCTCGCGATCGCCAACGGGCCTGAAAACGGCGGAATCGTGAGGCCCGCGCCCCTCTTCGTCGGGACTTCGTGCACGACGGGCGCGACACGCGCGCCATAGCGCTCGCGCTTCGGATCATGCGGCAGGCGGACTATTCTGCTGTCGTGATCGACTCCTTCACCATCCGCGCCATGGCCCACGCCGACCTCGAGGTGGTGGGGCGTCTCGCCGCCGAGCTGGTGGCGATGCATCACGCGTTCGATCGTTTGCGCTTCATTCATCTCCCCGACGCGGCGAAGGGCTACGCGGGCTACCTGGGCGGCGAGCTGAAGAGCGCGCGGGTCGTGTTGCTGGTGGCGGAGCGCGCGAGCGATCATGCGGTCGTCGGCTACGCGTACGGCTGCCTCGAGGGCCGCGACTACAACGCGCTGCTCGACGCCGCGGGCAAGCTGGAGGACGTCTACGTCGACGCGTCGGTGCGCGGGCAAGGCATCGGCGAGCAGCTCGTACGCGCGCTGCTCGCGCGCCTCACGGAGAAGGGCGCGCCGCGCGTGGTGCTGATGACGGCGACGAAGAACGAGTCCGCGCAGCGCCTCTTCGCTCGCCTCGGCTTCCGCACGACGATGCAGGAGATGACGCGCGAATCAGAGATCCGAGAGGGCGAAGCGCCGGGATAGGCACGGAGCCTCGGGGGCATCATCTTGAGATCGCCCTGGTAGATGTCCGACGAGGACGCCATCCCGAAGACCATCGACCGCATCATCGACGTCGCCGAGTCGGTCGGCGGCCACATCGCGTCGCGGAAGGATCAGAGCGTCCAGATCAAGGTGCCGTCGGCGAGCTTCCGGGACACCATGACGAAGATCGAGGCGCTGGGCGGGGTCGTGAATCGCTCCGTCACCGCCGACGACGTCTCCGAGGAGTTCCACGATCCACACTGCCGTGATGAGCAGGAACGAGATGGTCACCACCAGGAGATCGATCATCGGGATCATGTTGATCTCCGTATCGAGCGACCGACGCCCACCCTTGCCACCGTTGTCGACGTTCACTCCGCCCATGATTTCCTCCTCGTGCTTGCGCAGGGGGCAGAGCAACGGCGCGCGGAAGAAGTTCCCGGTTTCTCACCGACCGATGGAATCGAGCCAGAGCAGGGTCTCGATGGTGCCCGCTTCCTGGAGCCACGGCTGATCGTGCGGGCCGGGCACCACGCGGTACGTGGCGGCCAGGTTCTTCGCCTTGAACGCCGCGGCGAGCGCCTCGCTCGAGGCCTTCCAGTGATCCTGCGTGCTGGTGAGGAGGAGCATCGGGTGCGGCTTGCCGCTCCAGCCCTTCGCGATCCTGTCGGCGTAGCCGGGCGCCGCGAACGTGCCGATCGCGGTCTGGACGCCGGCCCACGCGCCGAAGACGTGCGGCAGCCGCGCGAGCATCTCGAGCGACACGTAGCCGCCGAGCGAGACCCCGCACAGGAAGGTGTGGTCCGGGTCGTCGTGCACCTGCGTCTCCTTGCGCACGCGAGGCAGGAGCGACGTCTCGATCCACTTCGCATAGGCGTCGACCTCGGCGGGGCCGCTCGGGTTCGGCATGAACGGGCACACGAGGGCGAGCCCGCGGAACGGCTGCTTCTCGAGCTGCTGGTTCACCTCGGCGAGCCGCGCGTCCGTCCATTCGCCGCGCTTGCTGGTGCGCTCGAGAGGGGCTCGCTTCAGGCGCTGCCAGGAATTGCCCAGCCCGTACCGCTCGATCCACGCGTAGGCGCCCATTCGCTCGTTCGTGGTCTCGCCGAGCCCGTGCAGCAGGACGACGACCGGGAGCTTCGCGTCCGGTTCGAGGTACCGCGGGACGACCAGCACGAAGCGCCGAGCTCCTTCGGTGAGGTCGAGAAGCTTGAGATTCCGCAGGTCTAGGTCGGCGTCGTAGCCGCCGTCCGCGGCCGCGCGCCGGGAAATCAGGCCCAGACCGAGCGCCGTCAGCAGCTGTCTTCTTCCCCAGCGAAGAAAAAGTTTGCGCGAGGACCCTTCACAGGTCATTTCAGGGCCCCGTCGGGTGGTGTGGGTGAGATCCATAGACTTCAGGAGCCCGCTCCCGGAGTCTACCAGGGCAAACACGCACATGAAGTTCCTCGGGAAAACGAAAACAGGAGTCGATAGCTCAATGCGCAACCTGACCACGCTCGGGCCGATTTCCCTCGTCGCCGCCGGCATCGCCCTGGCGGTCGCCGCCTGCAGCAGCACGAAGGACCGCGCGGTCTTCGAGCCGGAGATCCCCGACGCGGCCACCGAGTCTGCGCCTCCCTTCCAGTCGGGCAAGACCCCGTGCTCGGGCCTCGAGTGCAAGCGCCCCACGTGCGATCGCCCTGGCTACTCGGTCCAGGCCGTCAACACCGAGGACGGCCTCGCCGACGGTGAGACCTGCGCGTCCGGCAACGGCCACGAGTGCAAGTCGGGCGTTTGCTCCGACAAGAAGGAGTGCGCCCCGCGCTCCGTCGCGACGACGACGATCACCGGCAAGGTCTACGATCCCGCCGGCGCGAACGCGCTTTACAACGTCATGGTCTACATCCCCGGCGGCCCCAACGGCGATGCCGAGCTGCCCGAGATCAAGGAAGGCGTGAGCTGCGAGGCGTGCTCCAGCGTCGCCATCAACCCGATGGTCGCCGCGCTCACGAACACGAAGGGCGAGTTCGAGCTCGTCGACGTGCCGGTGGACAAGGACATCCCGATCGTCGTCCAGGTCGGCAAGTGGCGCCGCAAGCTCAAGTTCGACGTGACCAAGAGCTGCGAGGAGAACAAGGTCCCCGATCGCGACTTCCGCCTCCCGAAGAATGGCACCGAAGGCGACATGCCGCACATCGCGGTCACCGCCGGCGGTTGCGACGCGCTCGAGTGTCTCCTCCGCGGCATCGGCGTCGACGACAAGGAGTTCGTCCCCGGAGCCAGCACCGCCGGTCACATCCACGTCTTCAACGGCGAGGGCGGCGACTTCACCGGCGCGCCCAGCGCAGGCGGCGACACCACGAACGGCTTCGGCGGCGAGCTCTGGAACGACACGGCCAAGATGTCGAAGTACGACATGGTCATGCTCTCGTGTGAGTGCGGCGAGAACAATCAGAACAAGGGCGGCGATGTCGGCCGGCCCGGCGCGCGCCAGGCGATGTGGGACTACGCGAACGCGGGCGGCAAGATCTTCGCGACGCATTTCCACTACACGTGGTTCAAGAACTCGCCCCAGGGTGATTGGCAGTCGGTCGCGAACTGGACCTCGAGCAGCACGGTCTCCGGCGCGTACGACGTCGACCAGACGTTCCCGAAGGGCGCCTCGTTCGCCGACTGGCTCGTCAACGTGAACGCCTCGCCGACCAAGGGCCAGATCCAGCTCACCGACGTCACGAACTCGCTCTCCAGCGTGCGCGCTCCCGCGCAGAGCTGGATCAAGAAGGGCGACAACGCGGTCCGCTACTTCTCCTTCAACGCGCCCACCGCGGCCGCGCCCGAGGATCAGTGCGGTCGCGCGGTCTACTCCGACCTCCACCTCATGGGCATCAGTGCCGGTGGCGCGTCCTTCCCGACGGGTTGCCCGTCGCCGGGCGGACTCTCGGCGCAGCAGAAGGCGCTCGAGTTCATGTTCTTCGACCTCGCAGGTTGCGTGCAGCCCGACTCGAGCGTCGTCCAGCCGCCGCACTGAGCAACGCTGACGGGCAGCGGGTACGTCTGCGGATTTCTCGCTGGGCGAGGTCAGTCACGATCTCGAGAGCATCTGCGTCGATGCGGGCGCGCTCGACCGCGTCCATCTCGCGCATTCGATGCCGTGTGGGCCTCCTCGGGGATGAGGCGCCGCCCCGGCGCCGGCGTCCCCGCCGTCATCGAGGCGTGCGAGCGGAACGCGCTTCCGCTTCTCGTTCCCGCCCCCGAGCTGAATCGCTACGGCGCTGCGGAGGGGTCGGCCTTGCGGGCGGCGCGCGTGGCGAAGCCGTACACCACCATGGCCAGCGCGCACACGAGGCCGAGCGTCGCGTAGGTCGACCAGATGGCGAAGGGATCGCGCGCGCCCTCCTTGGGGAGATACTTCGCGATCAGGAAGCCGGAGGCCTGTCCGCCGATCCATGCGCCGATCGCTGCCGGCACGAACGCGAGCCCCATGTACATCCCCGCCTTGCCCTTCGGCGCGAAGCTCGCGATGTAGTCGTAGAAGCGCGGCGAGAACGTCATCTCCGCGAGCGCGAAGATCGCGCCGGAGAGCAGTGCGCCCACGATGGTGGGAACGGCGCCCATCACCAGCATCGACGTCGAGCCGATGGCGACTCCCAAGGCCATCGTCCACACCGGGTCGATGCGCTTCATGAGCGTGGTCACGCGGCCCTGGAACAGCGCGATGAGCGCCGGGTTCACCAGGGTGATGAGCTCGAGCGGCGCCTTCTCGTCGATGTGGCGCGTCACGTACTTCGGGAACGTCATGTAGAACTGCTCAGCCATGAAGTAGAAGCCGGCGAAGACGACCAGGAAGCTCACGAAGCGCAGGTTGCGCAGCGCCGTGCCGTAGCCGCGAAGCGTCTCGGAGAGCGCCGGGCCCTTGCCCACCACCTCGCCGCCCTTCGGCTCCTCGTACGCGAAGATCGCGAGGCCGAGGGCGCACAGGCTCGCGATGACCGACGTGCCCGCCACGAACCGCAGCGCCACGGTGCGCCGCACGCCGTATGCGAGCGTCTTGCCGACGACGCTGCCGGCGTTGATCATCCGGTAGAACACGCCGAAGCCTTCGGTCTGTCGGCCGGGCGGGCTCGTTCGCACCACGGTGCCCATGATGACGGGCTTCATGAAGCCGCCGGCGAGCGCAGCGAGGAAGAGCGCCGGGATCACGAACGCGCGCGTCGGGAAGAGGAGGATCACCGAGTACGCGGTCGCATAGAGCGAGAACGCGATGATCAGCGACCTCTTGAACGTGATGCGATCGGCGATGGCCCCGCACGGGATCGGCGCGAGCGAGGCCGCGAGGCGCCAGTTGCCGAGTACGATGCCCACCTCGATGTCGCTCATCTTCACGATGTTCGTGAGGTAGAGCGAGAGGCCGATGTAGAAGCCGTAGTGCGCGAGGCGCTCGAAGAGCTCCATCGCGTTCGCGTAGTAGAACGTCGGAGGAAACTTCTCCGGCGTGGCCACGACGGGCGTGGGATCCATCTTGCTCACGTCAGCCAGCCTTCGCCGAGCCGGAGCTCGAGCAGCTCGGCGGGCGCCGCCGGATCGTCGCGGTCGATGACGAGCCAGGCGCGCCGCGGGTCGTCGTCCGCCGCGGCGAACGCGAGGCCCTCGGCCTTGTCGGTGAGCGGCGCGCCGTGCTCGTCCTCGATCGGCGCGAGCTCGGCGATGCGCCGCTGATCGTCGAGGCGGCCGATGGAGACGCCGCTCACGGGCCCGTCGCGTGTGGCGTCCGGGCTCGCCTCGGCGCAGGCGAGGAAGCCCGTCCAGTCGCCGCGGCGTGCCGCGCCGTCGGTGAACGTCAGGCGCGTGCCCATGACGTTGCCGAGGTCCCACTGCACGATGTCGCGCAGGGGCGGGCACACCTTGGCGCCGCGCAGGTAGGCGAGGAGCGCGTCGCGATCGAAGCGCGCGGTGGCATCGACTGCGGTGAGCGCAGGGGTGGGCGCGCCGTTACCGCGCTGGAAGAAGATCACGTCGCTGCCGGCGAGCGCGGCGCCCTCGATGTTCAGCTCCGATCCCGCGAGCTCCGGATGGGCGCGGAGCTCGGCGTAGAGATCCCGCGCCTCGACCACGGTGGCACGCGGCTCGCGCCCTGCCGCGCCGTCCACCAGCACCACGCGGTCGCGGACCGCGGTCGACCCCGAGCCGAATGCCACCAGCAGCGTGCCGCCTTCGCCCTCGACGGCGAGGCACGCCTCGAGATCGAGCTTGCGCGCCTTGTTGCCTCGCCCTTCGTCGAAGACGCGTACGCCGTCCGGCGCGGGCAGCGGCAGGTCGCGGACGCGGAGCGGCGCGGCGGTGTGGCCGACGCCGTCGAGCACCGCGAGGAAGCACGCGTCGTCCTGCACCACGGCGAGCGTGTGCGCGTCGAGTCGTACGAGCGCGGAGCCGGCGCGCACGTGCGCCGGACGATCGAGCGCGGGATCGGCGCCGCGGTCGTAGCGCAGCGCCGTCCGCTTGATGACCCGCGCGCCGAGCGACGGCTCGACGCGCGCCCTCACCCGATCCATCAGCGCGACTCGTAGACCTGCAGCGCGGGCAGCTCGAGGACGGTGAGGAACCCGCCCTTGCCGCAGCCCGTGTCGATCACCACCACGTTCTCACCGACCCACATATCGAGCGGGTCCTCGGGCGTGAAGCTCGAGAGCTCGGGCGGCAGATTCTCGGTGGCGGTGTGCCCGCAGACGACGCGCTTGCCGCGGTAGCCCTGGAAGAAGCGCATCGTGCGCACCCAGAGAAGCTGCGTCGGGTTGTCGGTCTCGGAGGGGTGCAGCCACCGGCCGTCCTTCTCGACCAGCCCCGCGTGCACGTAGATCGCGTGCTCGTCCTCGTAGAAGTAGGGGAGGGCGTTCATCCAGTCGACGACGTCGTCGGGGATGAACTCGCCGTGCTGCATCGTCACGAGCTCCTCCCGCGAGGGGATCTCGCCCTCCTCGCACGGCTGTCCGCGGTAGGAGCGGAGCGTGGCGAGGCAGCCGTTCGCGATGGGGAGCACGAACTCCGGCCAGCCGCCCGAGGCGACGCGCAGCCAACCGTCCTCGTGGTTGCCGCGCAAGCAAACGAGCTTTCCGGGGACGATCTTCGGCAGCTCCTTGCGCACGAAGTCGATCACCTGCGCGCTCTCGGCGCCGCGATCGAGATAATCCCCCATGAGGATCATCGTGTCCTTCGCGTCGAGCTTGGGGAGCTTTCCGATGGCCGTCTTGAGGGCCGCGAGGTCGCCGTGGATGTCGCCGACCGCGAACGTGCGGTTCGCCATCACGCCAACATACGGCACGCCGCGAATCCGACCGAGGCTTTCGGTCCCCACGGTGACACTGGATTTATCCATCCTCGGCAGAACGAAGGCGAGGCCGCCGCCAAGTAATATCGATGGGTTATCGTCTCGGACGCCGGCTGGCGCCTATGTCGCATATTGTCGAGAGTATGACGACGCTCCGCGAGTACCTGCGCGAGGGACCGTTCGCCCTCGCGATGTCCTCCGGCTTCTTCGCCTTCTTCGCGCACACGGGGTTCCTCACCGTCCTCGAGGAGGAGGGGCTCGTGCCGTCCCGCGTGTCGGGCTCGAGCGCCGGCGCGCTGGTGACGGGCGCGTGGGCCTCCGGGCTCGACGCGCCGGATCTCGCGGCGGAGCTGGAGCGGCTCGAGCGTCGTGACTTCTGGGACCCGGCGATGGGCGCGGGGCTCTTGCGCGGCCGGCTCTTCCGCGAGCGACTCGAGCGCCTCCTGCCGAACCGGTCGTTCGCGGCGTGTCGCGTGCCCGCCGCGGTGTCCGTCTTCGACGTGCGCACGCGGCGCACGCGCGTGCTCGACGAGGGGGCGGTGTCGAGCGCCATCCAAGCGTCGTGCGCCGTGCCGCTGCTGTTCCACCCGGTCTCGATCGCCGGGCGCGCCTACCTCGACGGCGGCATCCTCGACCGACCCGGGCTCGTCGGCATGCCGGCGAGCGAGCCGCGCGTGCTCTTCCACCACATCGCTTCCAGGTCCGCGTGGCGCACGAAGCAAGAGGTGCCCCGCCGCGCCGGGATGGTGACCGTCGCGCTCGAGGACCTGCCGCGCTCGGGGCCGTTCCGGCTCGCGGAGGGCCGGCAAGCGTACCGCGCCGCGCGCGCCGCCACCCGGCGCGCGCTCGATGCCGCGATCACCGACGGCGTCGTCATCACACGCTGATCGCCTTCCTTGCGTGGCCGCGGGCGCAGGATCCTGCGCAGTGCCCGCTGCCATCGTGCCCGTGCTTCGTCGGGATCAGGCCGCGCAACGAGTGGACTGCGGTACCTGGAAGCGGAGCCAGCCCCGTACCATCGTGCTCCAGCCTGGCGAGCTTCCAGTGGTCCAGCGGGGGCGGGCTCTCCCCGACGACGGCGGTCGCCGTCTCGTCGAACGCGGGCAGCTTCGAGCTCCTCACGCTCCTCTTGGGCTCGATCGGCCCCCTCGCATACCTCGTCCGGCGCCCGGCTTCGCGCGGGTCCGTCCCCGGTCGCGAGACGCGCGCAGGTCGGATCGACCCCTCCCTCGCGAGCCCCCGCGCGCTACCCCTTCAACGCCGCGCGCACCACCCCCACCAGCGCGCCCCAGGAGGGCTTCGTCTCGAACGCCACCAGCCGCTGTCCGAGCTGGCGCAGGTTCCTGTGGTCGCTGAACCACGGAGGCGTCGGCATCATGCGGAACGGCGCCCGCACTACCGACTTCTCCGGATGATCGAAGAGGAAGGCGTTGTGGACGACGCCCGCGCCCGACTGGATGTCCTCGGCGGTGTGGCCGGGGAACGCGCCCCAGCTCGGCGTGACCAGCCCGTAGATCAGGCCGGGCCACACGTTGATGCCGATGCCGCCGTAGCGGAGATCGGTGACCGCGCGGAGGAGCGCTTCCTCGTGATCATCGCGCGTCGCGTGGTCGACCAGGATGCAGCACGAGAGCGTTCCCCAGCAGCGCTCGTTGGCGAACGCCACCGCGCGCTCGAGGAAGCGGGAGACCGAGGGGCGGCCCGCGCCGTCGCGCTCGCGCACGAGGCCACCCTCGGCCTCCGCGAGATCGAGCGAGACCTCGGCGACCACGCCGCAGAAGGCCTCGTTCGTGAGCGCGTAGCCGCCGGCGTCCGACGGGACGTCGGGGATGGCGGTCCACGCCACGACCTCATCGGCGCTGCCCTCGGGCACGGGGCCCAGCACCAGCGCATCCGGATACTGCGCGAGGAACGCCTGGTGGCGCGCCTTCGCGCCCGGGTAGTACGCCTTGCGGGCGCGCGTCTTCCTCAGCTCCGCGTGCACCGCATCGAGGAAGGCCTCACGCTGCGGCCAGCCGCGCGCCGTGACGATCACCTTCGCGGCGTTGCAGTTGAAGCTCGCGTTCTGCGTGACCATCGACGCGACGTGCCGCGCCTGGAACTTCAGGTCGCCCGCCGTCCACGGACCGGGCACCACGATCACGGGCGTGACGCAGCCGAGCTCGGCGCTGAACGAGCGCGCATTGACCTTCTCGCCGCTCTTCTTGTTCCGGGCGCGCTCCTCGGGATCGCCGCCCCACACGATCGCGTCGTACGTGCGATCGGAGCCGGTGACATGGAGCGCGTCCACGTGCGCGTGCTGCGCGGCGTGGCCGCCGACGTCGGCGCCGCCGGTGACGATCACGAGCACGCCCTCGTCGACCAGCGGACGGAGCGCGTCCTCCAGGACCGGCGCGAGCGCCTCGTTCACGGGGTTCATCTTGAGGAGGACCACCTCGTTCTCGACGAATAGCTTGTAGAGTACATCCATCGGCGGGATGGACGATACGTTGCCGCCGCCGAGGACCAGGCACACGCGCCCGTTCTCCTGCTTCGTCTCGTCGCGGTAGATGGCGCCCTGGGAGGCGGGCTTGCCCTTCTCGATCCAGACGTCGACGGTGACGCCCGTGAACATCAGGCGCTCCATCAGGTTCGCGGGATGGACGCGTGCGACGAGCTGCCCGTTGGGCGCGGGGCGCACCTTCGACGGCGCGCGCTGGCCGCCCTGCCGCAGCGCCTCCGCGAGCAGCCGGGCATTGCGGAGCGTCGGCAGGACGCCGGCGACCCACTCCTCGCCTGCGAGCACGTCGTCCGCGGCGAGGCCCTTGATGCGCGCCCCGATCTCTGCCCAGCGCTCGGCCACGGCGGCGATCGTGATCACGCAGCGGTCGAGCAGCGCGACGCGCGCGGCGAGCCCGACCGTCAGCCAGGCGTCCTTCTTCGCGTGGAGGCGCTCGATGGCGGCATCGACCTCCGCGAGCGGGGTCGCGAGGGCGGCGGGCGGAGCGTCGGCGAACGGCATGGGCCGCAGGGTAGCGCGAGGGGGCGGAGGTGGGTGAGGCGGCCTCGTTTCGAGGCTCGCAACAAAACGTGATCAAGCCTCCGGGGGTCGGACATTCAGCCAGCATGCACTCCCTCACGGGCGCTTCGCAGGTTGAACGGTCGAGCTCGTCGTCACCCCTCTCGGAGGAGGTCCCGGTTGAAGCGCCGACGCCGCGGCCGAAGATCGTGCTCGTCGCCGTGGACGCGGCGCTCCGCGCGCGGATTCGCGGGCTGCTCGAGGAGCAAGACTACGTCGTCGATGCGCTGGAAAGCGTCGACGCAGCGCTCGCGGCGCTCACGGTCGCCGCGCCCGACCTCGTCGTCTACGCGCCGACGCACGACGACGCCGACGGCGAGATCCTCCGGCTCCAGAACGCGACGGGCGCGGGTCTCCTCGTCCTCGCCGCGGTGCCCGGCGACAGCGGGGTCATCCGCGCGCTCGATGCCGGGGCCGACGATGCCGTGCCTCCTCCCTACGCGCGGGCGGAGCTGTTCGCCCGGCTCCGTTCGACGCTCCGTCGGTCCAAGCGCTCGGCGCGCGTGGAGCGTCGCTTCGCCGATCTCACCCTCGATCTCGAGGCGCGCGAGCTCCACGTCGACGGGCGGCCGATCGCGCTCACGCGGCTCGAGCTCCGGCTGCTCGAGGAGCTGATGGTGGCCTCGGGGATGGCGGTGAAGCACGACGATCTGCTCACGCGGATCTGGGGCGCGACCCACCGCGGTCGTCTCAACTACCTCCGCGTCTACGTCGCGCGCCTCCGCCGCAAGATCGAGATCGACCCTGCACGGCCGCGCATCATCTTCAGCGTGCCGGGCGTCGGCTACCGCCTCGGGACCCCTGAGCAGCGCATCGTGGAGGATCCACAGCAGGCCCCGGTGGCCCGGGAAAGTCACACACGTGCCACGGAAATGCCTCTGACCTGAGCAGCTCGAAGGACGACGCCGCCGGTCGCAAGGAGGTCGAGGCGCTCGGCGCCGTCGAGCGCAGCCCGGCCCCGGGCTACCCGCGGCACGTCTCGACGAAGGGGCGCGACACCGCCGAGGCCTCGACGAGCAGGGCGCGGCTTCACCCCTCGATCGAGTCGTCTTCGTCGTCGAGCGCGTCGTCGGCGTCGCCCTCGAGCAGGCCGCGCTTCGAGGCCTCCTCCGCGAGCCGGCGGAGCGCTCCGTAGCCAGCGCTGACCCACGGCCGGAGCTCGTCGACGCCGAACGCGTCGCGGAGGAGCTGGCGCTGCTGCGCATCGCGCGACAGAGAGAGCAGCGAGCGGCTGATGGCCTCGCGGCTCTCCGCGCCCAGGCTGGTCTTCGCCGCGATCACGTCTCCCGGGATAGCGCCGAAGCGGACCAGCACGCGCACCGCGTCGGCCGCGCCTTCGACGTCCATCCATGCCCCGCGCGTGGTCTCGCCAGCGGCGTTGAGGCTGGCGTAGGTGGCGCCGAAGTCGGCGCGCCCGCCGACCACCGCGCGGACCACCGCCTCGTGCGAATGGTGGAAGCGCTCCTCCGCGAACGCGACACGCGGGTCGACGCCCACCGCCGCGAGGCCCACGCGCGGCACGACGTAACCGCTCGCGCTGTAGCGATCGACCCACGCCGCGCGAGCGCCCGCCAGATCTTCCGGGTCTTTCAGGGCCGAGCTCTTCGCGACGATGATCGCGGAGTGGAATGCCGTTTCACCGCCGCGCTGCGCCGAGGCGAGCGCCACGACCGTCTTCCGCCGCTCGAGCGCGATGAACGCGAGGGGCGGTAGCCAGGCGAAATCGACGTCGCCGCGCGCCATCGCGAGCGCGAGGTCCTCGTAGGACGCCGCCTCGTAGACCGCGAGCTCCGCGCCCGCGAGCGCTCCGAGCGCGGCGGAGAACTTCGCGATGCTCTCGCGGATGGCGGTCGACGCGCCCTCTGCGGCATAGCCGAACACGAGGATCGCCGGCTTCGCATCGGTGCCGCGCGGCCCGGGGGCGGCGGGTGAAGAGCTGGGCCGCTGCGGCAGCACGATGACCGATCGTACCAGCTAGAACGTGTTGCCGTCGAAGCGGAACGCGAGGACGTGCGCCAGCGGCGCCCCGGGATTGATCACGACCGCGCCGTCCTCCTTGAGCCCGCCGGTGCGATGAATGAGGTGCGCGCCGTCGGAGCCGGGGTACGGCGTTCCGAAGACGGAGACGTGGTTCGCCTTCGCGAGGACCTCCTGGAGGCGCGCGAGGATCACCGGGATGCCGGTGAGCGTGAGGGCGGGGGAGTGCAGCCCGAGGTCGGTCGGGTAGTCGAGGTCGACGGTCGGGTGCCAGCCCTCCGCGAACGGCGGGCCGGGAAGCTTCACGTTGATCTCACCCTCGAGGCCGTCGAGGTTGATGGCGATATCGTAGATCGATCCCGAGGCCAGTACCTGGAGATGGAGATGTGTGTTGTCGGAGGGGCAGCGCTTCGTGTTGGGGACCACCACCGCGACGAGCTGGCCGTCGAGCCGGCCGTGCTTCGCGGGCACGAGCCCGGAGCCGAGCTTCGACGTACAGGCCATGCGGGTCGGCGTGCCGTCGTCGAACGGGGGGACGACGGGTCCGTCCTGGCCGGTCGACGCATCGGGGTCGATCTCGGCATCGACGCCCGTGGGGTCCGGCGTGAGGGTGGACGCGCTCAGCTTGTCGCCGCCGCAAGCGAGCGGCGCGAAGGCGATCGTCGCGAGGAGGAGCGCAGCGAGAGAACCGAGCCGGGACGCCATCTGCACGCTCCACTCTTCGTCCTGATCGGTCGCGTCGTCCAGCGTTCCGTTGCTCAAGGGCACGTCGTCGGCGGTTTCCGGCAGCGCCCGGGGCGGCGTGATCGATCACACCACCAGCCTGCGTAGCAGCCGTTCGGCTGGCAGTCGCCGTCTTCGCTGTTGCACGAGCGGCAGTCCGCAGGGACCGGCGGGCCCACCAGCAGTCCGCACTGATCGAGCGTGGCGCCGTCGACCACCGTCGGCATCGCGGCTGGCGCGCAGGCGCCGCCCTTCGGGGCGCAGGCGCTGAAGCTCTCGCCATCGAGCGCGCTCGCGACGAGCGTGCACGTGTCGTCGCGGTCGCATTCCGTGCCGCGCGGGCAGAGCGTGGCGCAAAACTCGTTGTTGCCGGAGAGCCTCGCGCACGCGCTGCCGAGCGGGCAGTTCCGCGCGTTCGCGCACGGCTCACACAGCTCCACGAGATCCTCCGGCGGCACCTCGGCGTCGGGCGTGATGGCCGCCGGCGTTCCGCCGAGATCGACGTCGGTCCCGCAGGCCACGAAGCCTGCACCGAAGAGCAACGCGAGGACGATGGACGCTGCGCTCGTCAGCGAGGCGCAGCGGAGCCTCAGGGATTCGATAGCGTCAGGATAGCGCGGATCCTCGCGGCATGCGGGCTCGTCGGGTGCGCGGCGAGGAAGCGCTGCCCGGCGCTCGTGGCGCGTGCGCGGTCCCCGCGCTTCGCCAGCGCCTCGATGCGCAGCACCTCGGCCTCCTCGGAGAAGGTGCCGTTCGGATACTGCGACTGGTACGCGTCCACCAGGGTGAGCGCCTGCGCGGGGTCGCCGCCCTCGAGGGCCTTGCGCGCGCGGTCGAGCGCGGCGATCTCCGCGGGGAGCGAGCCGCTGGCGGGCGCGGCAGGGGCCGCGGCAACGGGCGTGGCGCGCGGCGCGACGGGCGCAGGCGCGCTCGGCGCGGCCCTGAGATCCGCCGGCGAGATCGCGGGGGGCTCGACCATCGCCTCGGCGGCGGCAGTGACCTGCGGCGTGGGCGCGACGGCGGCCGTCGCCTTCGCGGGCGCGACGGGCGACGCCTTCGTGCTCGTCGTGACCACCACCACCGGCTCGGGATCCGGGCGGACCACCACCACGGTGGTCGCCGCGCCCGCCACAGCGACACCGATGACCACCCACTTGAACACCGCAAGGCCCGCGAGCCCCGCGGCCTTGGGCGCGGCCGCGCCGGCCCCGGCGGCGACGCCGATCGTCGCCACGGTACCTGCCGCGACGCTCGCGATGCCGAGCGCCCGCGTGCGCGCGGCGGCGGACGGCTGCTCCGCCGAGTAGGACTCGAGCAGACCGCGCTCGAACGGTGTTGCACCGTCCGGATCCGACAAGAGACGACGAGGCTCACTCATGGCTGGTCCCCCGGCGCGACGTGATGACGCCGCGCTGCACTCTGGAAATCTTCGCGCGCTCGCCGCAGCCGCGACGCGACCGTGCCCATCGGTATGCCTAGCAACTCGCTGATCTCGCTGCTCGTCTGGCCCTCGAGCTCGAAGAGGACGAACACCTCGCGCAGCTCCTCGCTCAATCCGTCGAGGATGCGATCGAGGATGCGCCGCACCTCGCGGGTCGATGCAATCTCCTCGGGATCCGGGCCGTGGTCCGCATGGGTGGCGAGGAGCTCGTCGCCGGGGAGCTCGCGGTTGCGTTGCTGTGCGCGCCGCGCGTTGGCGGCCACCCCGCGCGCGGTGGCGAAGAGAAAGGACCGCTCGCTCCCCGCGGTGATCGAGGACAGCTTCTGCGACGCGGTCAGGAAGACCTGCTGCGCAGCGTCATCGATGGTCCCCGACGGGACGCCGAGCCCGCGAAGCGAGCGCCAGATGAAATCGAAGTGGGAATCCACCATCTGCCGGAACCGCGCGGCCTCCGCAGGCGCGAGCGTGCCTTCGCGCGGCCTCGAGGCCGCGGAAGTGCCGCACGAAGCGTCCACGCTTGCGATTGCTCCCGTCATTTCACGCTCCGAGGAATGTCCGGCGGCAGGCGGGTTGATCATCAAAAGGCGAGCCCGAGGGCGAATCCGGCGGCCCCGGCCACGGGCGGCGGCCGGTAGACCTGCAGCGTCGAATCTACCAGGAAGCGGTCGCGGACCACGACGGCCAGCACCGCGCCTTCGAGCTCGGCGAAGAGCGGTCCGGTCAGGTCGAGCCGGACGCGGGCGACGGGGCCGAGCACGAACCACGGTCGCGCTTCGGTGTGCGTCGGCTCGACGCCCGAGCCCCGGGCGTTCAGCACTCCGACCTCCACGCGCACACAGGGGGACGCCCGGAGGCGCCAGCCCTCGAGCGCGATCGGACAGAGATCGGCACTTCCCGTGGTGAGCCCGAAGCGCGCCCCGGGGCCACCTTCGGCACGGCCGCCCACCGCGGTGCGTCCGAAGCGCAGGCGGGCCGAGGGATCGAGGAGCCCGTCGCGCTCGCTCGACACCTCGACGAACGCGAGCACACCGGGCAGCACCACCGGCGCCGCACCGCCCGCGAGGCCCACGCCGGCGCCTGCCGAGACGGTCGAGCGCGCGCGCGCGGGCTCGGGCGCACGGGCCTCGTCGACCGGCGGTGCGGGAGGCGGGGGTGGGGGCGCGGCGTCGGGCGCGGCGTCGGGCGCGGGCTCGCGCGTCACCGGATCGAGCGCGACGGACGCGATCACCGCGAGCGCGGTCACGAGATCGGGACAGCGGTCGCCGCGCACCGTCCGCTCCGCGACCGTGCCGTCGAGCTCGCGGATCGCGAGCGACGCCTCGAGGCCGGCGCCTGCCGCACGAACGCGCACCACCAGCGTGCGCGCCTGCTCTCCCGGGGTCGCCGCCCGCGCGCGAGAGACGCGGCCCAGCACCTCCTGCGTGAAGGCCTCCGTGCTCGGGCAGCCGGCATGCGCCTGGTAGTCGACGCGGACGGGCACCGGATCGTCGGCCCGCGCGGTGCGCAAGGTGGTCGCGAGCGGCAGCAGGGCCACGGCGGCGACGAGCGCGAGGCGGCGCCGTCTCACGGCGAAGGTACGCGCAGCTCGGCGAGCCACGTGTCGATGAGCTGGCGCGAGATGCTCATCGAGGGGGGGATCATCGGCAGCTCGTCGGCCTTGAACCACTTCGCGTCGACGATCTCCGTCTCGTCGATCACGATCTCGCCGCCCGCCCAGCGCGCGAAGAAGCCGAGCATCAGCGAGTTGGGGAACGGCCAGCTCTGGCTGCCGAAATACCGGATGTCGGTCACGTCGATCCCGACCTCCTCCTTCACCTCGCGCACCAGGGTCTCCTCGAGCGACTCGCCGGGCTCCACGAAGCCTGCGAGCGTCGAATAGAAGGGCAGGGGGAAGCGCGCGCCGCGCGCGAGCAGCGCCTCGTCGCCCTTGCGGATGAGCACGATGATCGCGGGCGCGATGCGCGGATACGCGGTGAGCCCGCACGCCGGGCAGCGCATCGAGCGCTCGCCGGGCGCGCGCGCGGTGGGCGTGGCGCAGCGACCGCAGAAGCGGTGCGTAGCGGCCCAGTCGACGATCTGCACCGCGCGGCCGGCGATGCCGAAGAGGAGCTCGTCGACCTCGCCGAAGAGGCCGCGCAGGCCGACCACCTCGAACGGCGCGGGGACCTCGTCCTGCGACGCGACGGTGAGGACGTCCGCGTCGTCGAGGCGGCCGAGGAAGTGCTCGGCGGCGGGGGAGGGCGCCCGCAGCGCGCGCGCCTCGGCGGCGTGGAGCATGCGCATGCCTCCGCCCTCACGCGTGACCACCACGCCGCGCCGGTGAACGACGAAGTAGACCGGATCCTTGGTCGAGGCGCGCGCCGGCTCGATGCCCGGGACGAACGGCATTCAGGCGACCCCTGCCGCCGCCTTGTCGAGCCAGCCGTCGAGCGCGGTCATGATCTCGGTGTTCCCGTTTTGCGTGTAGGACGCAAGCTTCTCCTCGCAGGCCGGGACGGCGGCTACGAAGTCGAGCACCGTCTGCGCGTCGTTCAGGTTCTCGGCCTGCTTGCCGTAGCCCTGGAGCTCGAGGTAGCGCGCGTTCAGCACCTGCTCGAACTGGCGCGCCAGCGGCACGGCGAGCATCGGCTTGCGCAGGTACACGGCCTCGCCCATCAGCGTGAAGCCCCCGCCCGCGATGACCGCCTTGCACGACGCGAGGTCGTCGATGAACTTGTCCTCGCTGAACGGCTGGAAACGCAGGTTGCCGTCGACCTGCTCCTCGGTGATCCCGCGGCGCATGCCGTAGATGCGGCACTCGAGGCCGGTCTTCGCGAGCGCTCCCGCGAAGCCCTCGTTGCCCTCGCCGGTCGTGTAGACGAGCAGGTGCTCGCCGCTCTGCCGCTTCGCCTCGAGGATCTCCGGGCGCAGGATGGGCGGGAAGAGGCGCGTGCGGTCCTTGCGCAGCGGCGGCTGGAAGAAGGACGTGATGAAGTACTCGTCGCACCACGGCAGCTTGCTCTTGATGAAGGCCTTCGTGAGCTGGAACTCCGCGGTGTGGCCCTCGGTGATCACCTCCGGCAGCTTCGTCCGGTTGATCACCTGCATGTTGTCGATGGAGAGGATGGGGAGGCGGTGGGTCTTCGCGTAGAGGTAGGTCCACGACTCGAAGTCGCTGATCACCACCTGCGGCCGGAACGTGGTGATGAGCTCGAAGTACGCGGCGATGTTCTTGGGCACGCCGACCGCGCCGGTGACGACGTTCGACCACAGCGTCTTCGCGGGCCGGACGCGGTTCTCCTCGTAGATCATGTGGAGCCCGTGGATCTTGTTCACGCCCTCGAAGCGCTTCGCGAGGAAGTCGACGGCGCGCCCCGACGCCATGATCTCGACGTCGTGATCGTGCGCGACGAGGTGCTCGAGGATGACGCGCGAACGCATCGCGTGGCCCATTCCTTCGCCGACGACGCCGTAGAGGATCTTCATCGAGGGGCAGTGTATCTCGCATTGACGTACGGGTAAGCTCCGAGAGCATCGATGCTGCGCATCTACGGCGAGACCGTTCCGTTCGAGGTGGTCGTACGCGCGCGCACCATCGCGCTGCTGCAGCGGCACGCCCTCGAGCTGGTGCTGGCGGTGCGCCCGTGGCAGAGCGCCGAGCTACCGGGCGTCGTGCGCGCGCTGCGCGATGCCGGCATCGGGTGCTCGGTCTGGCCGATGCTCGCGGACGACGAGGGGCGGTGGGCGAGCGCGCACAACGCCGCGTCGTTCGCGCGGTTCCTGCGGAGCACCGTCGATGCGCTGGACGTCGCGGGCGTGCTGCCCCGCGAGGTGCTGCTCGACCTCGAGCCGCCGTTCGCGCATGCGCGGGCCATGGCGGCCGGCGGCGGGAGCAGCGCGCGCTGGTTCGATCTCGCGTCCGCGCGTCCGCAATCTCCGCCCGCGCCCGTGCTGGACGCGGCGTCGGCGGAGCTCGCTGCGGCGGTCCGGGAGCTGCACGCGCGCGGCGTCGCGACGGCGTCGGCGGTGTGGCCGCTCGTCGCGCTCGATCCGCCGGACGCGCGCGGCTGGCAGGCGCTGCTCGGGACGCCGGTGGACGCGCTCGCGACCGGGCGCGTGAGCGTGATGATGTACACGTCGATCCTCGAGGGGTGGTCGCGCGGCGCGATCCGCCGTCGTGATGCGAAGCTGCTCCTGACGGCGGCGACGGCGCGGGCGCTGCGGCGCTGGGGAGGGGACGCCGGCATGTCGATCGGTTGCGTCGGCACGGGCGCGCTGGTCGACGAGCCGGTCTACCGTGATCCCTCGGAGCTCGCCGAGGACGCGGCGCTGGCGCGCGCCGCGGGCTGCCAGGATCTCACGCTCTTCGACCTCGGCGGCGTCCTCGCCCGCGGGCCCGCCGAGGCGTGGCTCGATGCCTTCGCGCATCCGACCGAGCACCTGGCGGGGACCTCGAGCAAACGCGTGCACCTTGCACGCAAAATCACGCGCCTCGCAACGTGGGTTCTCGGCCGTCGCGGATCGGATTCGTGAGAATCAGGGGCAGGTCGCGGACCGGTAGGTGACGCCGTCCTCGCAGCGGACCGCAAAGACGATCGCGCCGTCGTCGCCGACGGAGAAGTCGCGGAACGCCTGGCAGTTCGGTGTCGCGCGCCGCGATGAAGAAGGGCGACGCGCTCGTCTACAACAGCAGCGGGCACGGCCACACGGTCATCTACGAGAAGGGTGACGCCTGGGGCAGGCCGACCGTCATCGAGTGCCGCGGCTGCTCCTACGGCTGCGTGTACAATGCACGCTCCTTCACATCGAACTACAAGGGCATCCGCCGCACCGGCTTCTGAGAGCGTAAATTTCCAGGCGATCGACAGACGCGCACCTCCTGCTACATTGACGGGGCGTCACAGTCGGGCCGCTGCGCGGTTCGTGCTTGCCGCCCAACAACCTTTGTTGAGAAGGTTCGGTCCCCTCCAGGGCAATCACCGCATGAAGCACCGCCGCACGTCCCGGTTCTCGTCCTCGATCCTCCCCGCCGCGCTCGTGGCCAGCGCCCTCATCGCCTGCTCCTCGGGCGAGCGCGGCGCGCCGCTGCCGACCGAGCACGTGAGCCAGGCGAGCTCGCCGGTGATCAACGGCAAGAACTCGGACAAGTCGCAGGACGCGGTCGTGCTCCTCATCCACTACGACCCGTCGGTCGGCGACGTCGCGGCCTGCACGGGCACGCTCATCGCGCCGCGGCTCGTCCTCACGGCGCGCCACTGCGTTGCCGATACCGACGCGTCCGCCGCGTGTGACGTCGACGGGACGCCGCTCGCCGAGGGCGCGGTGCGCGCCAATCACCCCGCGAACACGATGTACGTGTTCACCGGGCCGAAGCGCCCCGACTTCTCGACCGGCGACGTCACGCCCGCGGGCGTCGGCATCAAGGTCCTCGACGACGGCGGCAAGAACCTCTGCAACCACGACATCGCGCTCGTGGTCCTGAAGGAGCCGGTCGCGAACGCGAAGCTCGCGCCGCTCCGGCTCGACGCGCCGATCGTGAAGAACGAGGTCCTCACCGCGATCGGCTGGGGCGTCACCGACGCCACGCCGAACCCCGAGACGCGCCAGCAGCGCACGGGCATCAAGGTGCTCGAGGTCGGCCCCGACGACACGGGGACCTCGCCCGTTCCGCCGAACGAGTTCCAGGTCGGCGAGTCGATCTGCTCGGGCGACAGCGGCGGTCCCGCGATCGCCGACACCGGCGCGATCATCGGCGTCGTCTCGCGCGGCGGCAACGGCACGCGCCCCAGCCAGAACGACCCGTCGTCGGGCTGCGTCGGCGGCCAGAGCCAGAACCTCTACACGAAGGTCGCGCCCTTCAAGGACTTCATCATGAAGGGCTTCGAGCTGGCGAACGCCGACCCGTGGCTCGAGAGCCAGCCGGAAGCGCCGCTCGCGCGCGGCGGCTCGACGTGCCTGGTCGCCACCGAGTGCCGCTCGCAGACGTGCGTGGCCCTCGATCCCGCGAAGCCGAAGGCGCTGACCTGCGCCGACGACTGCACGATCGCCGGCTGCGCCGACGGTCAGGTCTGCACCGCGGCGGGGGTCACCCAGGTCTGCCAGGCGGCGCCCGCAGCCGCCGCGCCCGCGGGACAGACAATGACGCAGGGTGGCTGCTCGACGGCGCCCGGGACCGGCTCGTCCTCGGGCGGCTTCCTCGGCCTCGCGCTTGCCGCGGTCGGCCTCGCGTTCCTCCGCCGCCGGCGCGCGCCCCTCCCGTAGCCGCCGCCGGCGTTCGCGCCCTCACTGCTGCGGAGGCACGAGCTTCCGCAGCGACATCGCCATCGTCGTCGCGGCTCCGCGGAGCAGGTCGATGACGGTGGACGGCGTCTCGCGCATCGGCGCGAGCGCGATGTCGTAGGACAGCGTGCCCGAGCCCGTGCGGGACTCGACGCGCTTTGCGCCCGCGGTCTCGAGGATCGCGCGCATCGCGTCGTTGCCCTCGAACACCTCGGCGCGGATCACGTGGATGCCGAGGGCCCGCGCGGTGTGGCCCAGCTCGACGGCGAGCGCCGACCCGACGCCGTGCCGCTGGAGCGCGTCGGTGACGGTGATCGCGGCCTCCGCGATGTGCAGATCCTCGGGCAGGCGGATGAGCCGCCCGATGCCGACGCCGCGCTCGGTCTTGAGGTCGGGCGAGATCATGGTCGCGACGAGCGCGACGTGGTTCTTCTGATCGACCTCGGTGAGGTATGTGAGCATCTCGTCGGTGAGCGCGGAGACGATGCCGAGAAAGCGGAGGTAGCGCGTGGTCGGCGACATCTCGAGGAACGCGCGCCGCAGATCTTCGCGATCGTCGGGCGTGATGGGACGGATCATGAGCGGTGTGCCGTCCTTCAGGTGGCGAACGACCTTCCAGGTCGGGCTGCCGTCGAACGCGTCGTCGTCGAGAGGAGCTTCCAACCAGCGCTATCCTAGCAGCAGGCCGCGCCGTATCCTCGGCCAGCGGAGGCCGCGATGACCTGGGATTTGTGCGTGCTCGGAGCCGGACCGGGCGGCTATGCGGCAGCGATGCGCGCGCATGACCTCGGCAAGCGCGTCGTGATCGTCGAGCGCGGCCAGGTCGGCGGTGCGGGAATCCACGCGGGGGCGCTGTCGTCGAAGACGATGTGGCACCTCTCGAACGACTACGCGTGCGCCGCCCGCGCCGATCGCGGCTACCACTCGGTGGGAGGTCTCGAGGTCTCGTACCCGAGCGTGATCGAGTCGGTGCGCACCGCGGTGAGCGAACGCCGGTCGCTGCTCGATCGCCAGCTCGCCCACCTGGCCATTCCGAGCGCGAACGGCGGCATCGTCACGCTCGTCCGCGGGAGCGCGCGCTTCACGTCGCCGACCACCGTCGAGGTGGAGCGTCATGACGGCGGCGTCGAGAGCATCGAGGCGACGAACTTCGTCATCGCCACCGGGTCGCGTCCGCGCGTTCCCGACGGGATCCCGGTCGACGGCGAGTACGTGGTGACGAGCGATCAGATCGAGTCGTTCCCCTCGTTTCCCGGGAGCATGGTGATCGTCGGCGCGGGCGTCGTTGG
>JAYTHX010000405.1:0-10543 GCA_043732195.1 Polyangiaceae bacterium | reverse complement strand
GCCTATTCCTCGACGATGTTCGTGCGCCCGCGCGACGTCGACCGCGAGATCTGGGACGGCCCGCGCTTCGGCGTCGACGGAGTGAAGGAACACTTCGGCGCCGACGAGGCGTTCACCATCGACAAGCTCGAGGCCGAGCTGCCCAAGCTGTTCCAGAACAAGAAGCGCCTCTACTACCGGCTCGGCGTGAACCGCGCGATGGACGACACGATCCTCGCCGCCGTCGACCGGGCGCGCGCGCGCGCGAAGCTCGGCTTCACCTGGCCGATCGAGATCATCGATCCCGGCACCGTGCTCCACGAGATGCGCCTCTTCAAGTCGAGCGAGGACCTCGATCTGATGCGCAAGGCGGCCGACATCACCGCCGAGGCGCACGTCCGCGCGATGGGCGCGACCAAGGCCGGGATGCACGAGTTCCAGGTCGAAGCGATGATCCTCGAGACCTTCCGCGCGCACGGCTCGGAGCGCGCGGCCTACGGCAGCATCGTGGGCTCGGGCGCGAACGCGACGATCCTGCACTACCGCCAGAACAACAAGAAGATGGAGAAGGGCGAGCTCCTCCTGATCGATGCCGGCGCGGAGTTCGACTACTACGCCGCCGACGTCACGCGCACGTTCCCCGTCGGCGCGGGCTTCTCCAGAGAGCAGCAGGCGATCTACGAGATCGTGCTCGACGCGCAGGAGGCGGGCATCGCGAAGACCGTCGTCGGCTCGACGCTCGAGCAGATCCACGCAACGTGCCTCGAGGTGATCACGAAGGGCCTCGTGAAGCTCGGTCTGCTGCAGGGGGAGGTCGACCAGCTGATCAAGGACGAGGCCTACAAGCCGTTCTTCATGCACAAGACCAGTCACTGGCTCGGCATGGACGTGCACGACGTCGGCAACTACTACCTCGGCGGCAAGGCGCGTCCGCTCGAGCCGGGGATGGTCCTCACGGTCGAGCCTGGCATCTACATCGGCCGCGACTACGACAAGGTGCCGGCCGAGTGGCGCGGCATCGGCGTACGCATCGAGGACGACATCCTCGTGACGAGCGGCGCGCCCGACAACCTCACGCGGGCGATCCCGAAGACGGTGGCGGAGCTTCGGTCGGCGTCGGCGCAGGCGTAGGCGGAGCCAGGGCCGCGAGTCGCGCGCGCCGCGCATCACGGCGCAGCGCGAGCCCGTAGGCCATGAAGCCGAGGGCCAGCGCGATCGCGAGGCCCACCGGGATCGTGCCGAGGCACCAGTCGAGCAGGAGCGTGGGCGCCTGCTCGGTGATGTGCTTGCGGTCGATGGTCGCCCACTCGCCGGTCCTCAGCCGGTGCGAGAGATGCACCTCGGCGACCGTGATGAACGGCATGAACAGGATGTTCGAGGTGTGCGAGCCGAGATAGCAGAAGAGCCGGTTCTTCTTGAGGAGCGTCGCGACGCCCACCGCGATCCACGGCCGGAGCCCGACGGCCGGCGTGCAGCCGATGAACGCACCGATGGCGACCGCCCAGCCGATCTCGCGGGGGGAGGCGCGCTCGGACCTGGCGGCTGCCCACAGCCGCTTGAGCGCCTGCCAGAGCCTCCGGAACAAGCCCGCAACGTAGCACCTCGTTTTGGGTCTTTCGCGCGGCGATTTGCTACCTTCGAGGTCCGTGCAGCTCCGCGAGCTCAAGCAGTCGTTCCTCGTCCACCTCGCCGAGGAGCGGCGCGCCTCGCCGAACACGGTCTCGGCGTATGGCCGCGACCTCGATGCGTTGCTCGCGTTCGTCGACGCTCGCGCGAGCGCGACGCCCGCGCGCGTGCCGACCGGGCCGAAGCGGCAGCGCCGGCCCGATCAGCAGGCCTCGGCGGCGCTCGACCTCTTCGTCCTGCGCGCCTGGCTCGGACAGCTCGCGCGCACGTGCAAGCCGAGCTCGGTCGCGCGCAAGATCGCGAGCGTCCGCTCGTTCGGTCGCTGGATGAAGCGGCAAGGGCACTCGCGCGTGAACCCGGCCGAGCAGCTGGCGAGCCCGAAGGTGAGCCGCGAGCTGCCGACGTTCCTCTCGCAGGACGACGCCGCCTCGTTCGTCGAGTCGCCCGATCTCGACAGCGTCGCGAATCGCCCGGCGTCGTCGAGCGCCGAGCGCGTGCGGCGGGAGGCGCTGGTGCTCCGCGACCGCGCGGTGCTCGAGGTGCTGTATGGCGGCGGACTCCGCGTCGCCGAGCTGTGCGGGCTCGATCACGAGTCGCTATCGCACGACGAGCGCACCGTTCGCGTGATCGGCAAGGGCCGCAAGGAGCGCATCGTGCCGCTCGGCGGCAAGGCCATGGAGGCGCTCGCCGCCTGGCTCGCGGTTCGCGAAGCGCTCGCCCACAACCGCACGCGTTTCCTCGATCCGCGCGCGCTGTTCGTCTCGACGCGCGGTCGTCGGCTCAACACCCGTGCGGTCCAGCTCCTCGTACGCCGGTACGGGATCGTGGGCGCGGGCCGCGCCGACCTGCATCCGCACGCGCTGCGGCACACCTGCGCCACGCACCTCCTCGACGGCGGCGCCGACCTGCGAGCGATCCAGGAGATGCTCGGGCACGCCTCGCTCTCCACGACGCAGCGGTACACCCACGTCTCGATCGCGCACCTCCTGAAGGTGTACGACGCGTCCCATCCGCTCGCGGGCAAGCCCGCGCCGGGTACCGGGAAGACCCGCGGAGCCTAGTGCGTGCTCCCGCTCGCGCGCCAGATCGAGTAGAACTTCCCAGTGCTTCGCGCGCTGCTCCGCTACGTGCTCGCCCTCGGTGGCGCCGCCGCAGCCGCGTTCATCGTCGCGATCCTCGAGGCCCGCGCCGTCTCGGTGAAGGTCGTCGAGGGCGGCGCGCCGGAAGGGCCCCCCTTCGGCGGGCTGCTCTTCGGTGATCTCGGCGTCCTCTTTCCCGTCGTCGTGGCGGTCGCGACCGGCATCTTCGTCGCCGCGTTCATCCTCGAGCCCGGCAACCCGAAGACGCCCACCGAGCACCTCGCGAAGCTGCGCGGCGGCTCGGCGCTCGCGCGCCTCCGTCGCTCGGCGGTCGCTCCGCTCTTCGTGTTCGCCGGCTTCGCGTGGACGCTCGGCTCGGCCCATGCCGCACGCTCGGCCCTCGCCATCGGCAAGCCCTCGGAGGCCGGGCTCACGGTGGGCGTGGCGTCGGTGGCGCTCCTGCTCGGGCTGCTCGCCATCGTCACCTCGCTCGTGCCGGTCATGCGGCGCGTGCTGGCGATGGGTAGCGACTCGGTCCCGCAGCTGCTCGACCCGGCGATCACTGGCGGCGCTGCGCTGGTGCTGGTCTTCCTCCTCTTCGGGATCGGGATCGTCAGCGGCGACACGGGCGGCGAAGGCGGCGTGCTCGCCATCTTCGGCGTGCTCAAGCGCGAGGAGCTCGACCTGCGACCGGTCGCGAACCTTGCGGTCCTCGCGCTCGGCGCCTACCTCGTGCCGGTCATGCTGGGGCGCGGCGGCCTCTTCGACGAGGCTGGAAAACCGCGTCCCGGACCGCTCGCCGCTGCCGCGGGCGGCGTGGTCTTCCTGCTCACGGTGGGCGGCCTCTGCGCGCGGGCCTCGAGCGCGCTCGACACCGAGCTGACCGTCGCACGTGGCCTCGAGAAGTACGCGCCGCTCGGCAAGATCTCGCTCGCCCTGCTCCGCAAGACCGCCGACCACGACCACGACGGCTTTGCCGCGAGCTACGGCGGCGGCGACTGCAACGACAACGACCCCACCATCAACCCCGGCGCCATCGACCTCCCGGGCAACGGCATCGACGAGGACTGCTCCGGCGCCGACACGCCCATGCCGGTCGAGCCGGTGCAGCCGGTGGCCGCCAAGGCGAAGAAGCGCCGCTCGTACAACGTGGTGCTCTTCACCGTCGACACGCTGCGCACCGATCTCGGCTTCCTCGGCTACAACAAGGAGGTCTCGCCGAACCTCGACAAGCTCGCGGAGAAGGCGACCATCTTCGAGCGCGCGTACTCGATGGCCTCGTACACCGGCAAGAGCGTCGGCCCGTTCATGATCGGGAAGTATCCGAGCGAGACCTACCGCGACTTCAATCACTTCAACACCTACGCGCCGAAGAACGTGTTCGTCGCGGAGCGCGTGCACGACGGCGCGAACGTGCGGACCTTCGCCGGTCACTGCCACTGGTACTTCAAGTTCCCGACCGGCCTGAACCAGGGCATGGATCAGTGGGACACGTCCGCGATCCCGCCGGGCATGGGCGACAACGACAACAGCGTGACGAGCGCGCGCATGAGCGACCTCGCGCTCAAGATGCTCGCCAACCCGCTCAACACGTCGCCGGGCAGCGCTCCGCCGTCCGCCGATCTCGACGGCGGCGCGCCCGACGGCGGCGAAGCCGAAGGCGGGCTCCCCACGCCCACCGCCGTCGGCACGATGGACGGCGGCGCCCCGGGCGATCCGCGCCGCTTCTTCGCGTGGTTCCACTTCTTCGATCCGCACGCGCAGTACGTCCCCCACGAGGGCTCACCGACGTTCGAGAGCCCCTACCCCGCGAAGAACCTCTACGACGGCGAGGTCTGGTACACCGACAAGCACATCGGCAAGGTCATCGACTACATCCAGTCGCAGCCGTGGGGCGAGGATACGGCCATCGTGCTCACCGCCGACCACGGCGAGGCCTTCAACGACCACGGCATGAACTGGCACGGGATGGAGATCTGGGAGTCGCTCATTCGCGTCCCGCTGGTCGTCTATCTCCCGGGCGTGAAGCCGCGCCGCGTCTCGGTGAAGCGCTCGCACATCGATCTCGCGCCGACGCTCAACGAGATCCTAGGCGGACCGGTGCCCGAGGAAGGCGAGCTGAGCGGCCAGAGCCTCCTCACCGACGTGTACCTGCCGGAGGGCGAGGAGCACCAAGAGCGCGACGTGTTCGTCGACATGCCCGCCGGGCCGTACAACGGCATCCGCCGCGCGATCATCACCGGCCCCACACCGGGCATGAAGCTGATCAACTCCGGCGGCGCGACCTACCAGCTCTTCGATCTCGAGAAGGATCCCAAGGAGGCGCGCGACCTCGCGTCCGACAAGGACAAGCTGACCCCCGTGCTCGAACGTATGCAGGCCATGCGCGCTCGGCTCAAGGAAGTCGTCGTCAAGCCGGAGTGACGCGCGCGAGCTCGGCGCGGAGCTCGTGGAGCGACGCACATGTCAGGTCCGGCCCGCTCGCGCTCAGACGCTCCGCCTCGGCGATGCCCGGGATGCCGACCGTGACGCAGCCCGCAGCCTTGCCGGCGCCGACGTCCTGCGGGCCGTCACCGATCATCCACGCCGCGTCCCCCGCGACGCCGAGGCGCGCGAGCGCCCATCGCAGGCCGTCGGGGGCGGGCTTGAGCGGACCGTCGCCGCCCGCCCAGACGGCGGCGAACGTGGTCGAGAGACCCAGGGCCTCGAGCAGCGCCAACGTCACCTCGCGCGGCTTGTTCGTGATCAGCGCGCAGGGCAGGCGGTCGCGCGTCGCCTCGCCTAGCACCTCGCGCGCGCCAGGCAGCAGCGTGGTGAGTACGCATGGATGCGCGAGGTAGTAGGCGTGGAACGATGCCACCACGTGGTCGAGGGCTGACGGCGTGCCCTCTCGCGCCGCCGACGCGGCCAGGGCGCGCGTGATGAGAAGGCGGGCGCCGTCCCCGATCATCGGCGACACGGCTTCGAGCGTGAGAGCTGCGCGCCCGTGAGCGACCAGCGCCGCGTTGCAGGCCGCAGCGATGTCGCCGCGCGAGTCCACGAGCGTCCCGTCGAGATCGAACAGGAGCGCTCGCGGTGCTTTCATGCCGCGCGAGTGTACTCGACGACCTCGTCGTTCTCGAGCAGCGAACGAAGGCGCGTGCGGGCGCGGTGCAGGCGAGAGCGGACCGCGCTCTCGGTGATCGCGAGCTTGTCGGCGATCTCCTGGAGGCCGAGGTCGAGGTGGTAGTGCGCAACCACCACGTCGCGGTAGTCCGCGGGGAGCTCCTTGAGTGCGTCCCGGACGCGCGCGTCGCGCTCGCGGTGCTCGACGCCGACGTCGACCTGCGTGACCTCGTTGTCGTTCATGCTGGGGAGCGTGGCGAGCTCCTCCCAGTCGAGGCCCTCGACCACGCGCGCACGGTGACGGCGACGCGAGCGCATCAACATCAGAGCTTCGTTCGCGGTCACGCGGAAGAGCCACGTCGAGAAGCTGGACTCGGCGCGGAAGGAGCCGAGGCGGCGGACGATCTGCATGAGCGTCGTCTGGAGGAGATCGCGGCGGTCCTCGTCGCTGACCGGATACCGCAGGAGCTGACGCTCGACATGCGGGCGGATCATGCGGAGGACGTGGTCGAGCGCCACGGTGTCGCCGCTGACGGCGCTGTCGAGAATTTCGGTGGCGATGGCGAAGGCCATGATGATTCCGCTCCTGAGGACGTGGGAGTCGGCGACGCGCCCGCCAGGGGCTCGAGTCGGCTCGCGACACCGACCTTGCGACAGTCGTGCCGGCGCTCGGTCGACGCCGCATCCGGCAAATCCGCTGCGATTCCTGACAAGGGCAACCTGCCGCGCTGTAAGCGCTTCCGACAGGTGCCCGTCGCAGGACACAGCAGGCCGACAGGCGGTAAAGCCGTCAAGCCATCAAGCCGTCAAGGGGTGCGGCGCGAGCGGACCGTCGTTCTCTCAGCTCAGACGCCGCGGCGCCTCCTTTCGTTGCGCGCCCACCTTCCATCTTACCGGGTGCGGGTGGATCACCGCAGCAGGTTGATAACGTGAGCGTTCCCGGCGAGCTCTGCCGACGGACGCGGCGCTCTTTCACCACCCGACATCGGACGTCCATGAAAGGCTTGGACATCACTACGATCTTGAGGCGTTCCTGCTTGGTGGGCGGCGCGGCGGGAGGCTACGCTTCGTGACGCATGGCGGCCACGCTCGCCCGAACTCACCGCTCGAAAGCGCGCGAGCCCGATGGCGGGGCGGCGCTGCTGAAGGTCGGAGATCTGCTCGCCGGCAAGTACCGGGTGGAGCGGATTCTCGGCGAAGGCGGCATGGGCGTGGTCGTGGCCGCGCACCACGAGCTGCTCGACCAGCATGTCGCGGTGAAGCTCCTCTACCAGGACATCGCGGACCGCGAGGCGCAGTCACGCCTCCTGCTCGAGGCCCGCGCCTGCGCGAAGCTCCAGTCGGAGCACGTCGCGCGCGTCGTCGACGTCGACACCGGCGCCGATGGTCTGCCGTTCATCGTCATGGAGCTGCTCGAGGGCGCCGACCTCTGCCAGATCGCCGACGCCCGCGGCGCGCTCCCGCGCTGGCTCGTCGTCGACTACGTCCTCCAGGCGCTGGAAGGCCTCGCGCACGCCCACTCGCGCGGCATCGTGCATCGCGATCTCAAGCCCTCGAACCTCTTCCTCGCGAACAAGCCCGACGGCACGCAGATCATCAAGATCCTCGACTTCGGCATCTCGAAGTCCACCGACCCCGTGCTCGACGGACAGGGCGAACGCAAGAAGGCGATGCAGCTCACGGGCGGAAAGGCCGTCCTCGGATCACCCCCGTACATGTCCCCGGAGCAGGTCCGCAGCCCCAAGACCGTCGACTCGCGCACGGACATCTGGTCGCTCGGGATCGTGATGTACGAGCTGCTCACGAACTCGATGCCTTTCGGGGGCGACGAGATGAACGAGACGTTCGCGCAGATCCTCGAAAAGGAGCCGCAGCCGATCCGCCAGGTCGTGCACGGCGTCCCCGAGGGGCTCGAGCGCATCGTCATGCGCTGCCTCGCGAAGAATCGCGACAACCGCTTCGCCGACGTGAGCGAGCTCGCGCGTGCGCTCGTCGCGTTCGGCTCCGGCACCTGGATGCAGTCCGCGGATCGGGTGCAGGCCACGATGACGCGCATCCAGGAGGCGGCGAGCAGCGGCCCGCGCCTCAAGGGCAACTCGCAGTCGATCGACCGCAGCGTCATCCCGTCGTCCCCGGGGCGCCGCCTCGACCTGCTGCAGCCCGAGCTCACCGGCACCGCGAGCACCGTGCACCGCGGCTTCAACGTGCTCGGCTCGCGCACGAAGAACCTGCTCGCCCTCACCGGCGTCATCTTCGTCGCGGCGTTCATGGTGATCGCCGGCACCGCGTTCCAGCGCTCGCGGTCGCAGCAGCCCGCGCTCGAGCCGAGCGCCCAGGGCGTTGCCATCCCCGGCGACCTCCCGCCCGAGAGCAGCGGCGCCCCCGTACCGGCGATGGCGGGCGGCGCGGCCACGGCCGTCGTGACCGCCGCGGTCCACATGGCGGGCAGCGAGAACGAAGGACCGCCCGCCGCGGGCGTACAGAACGGCGTGGCGCTGCCGCAGGGCACGGTCGTCAGCGCATCGCCCACGACCTTGCCCGCGAGCGCAGCGCTCGTGACGCGCAAGCCACCCGTCTCCTCACGTCCGGCCGGGCCCGCCACCGGCGGCCAGCCACGCGCGAAGCCGCAGCCCACGCCGGGGACGGCGGCTCCGTTGCCCGTCGGGCTCCCGCGCAACCGCGACGGAAAGTGAACGCTCGGTGACGGAATGAGGGATCTCCTGCGAGCACCGGCCGTCATGGCCCTCGCAGTCGTGCTGGTGGGCGCAGGAGCAACGGCCGCGCACGCGCAGACGCGCGAGGCCGACGCCGAGCGCCTCTTCCGCGAGGGCCAGAAGCTGCTCGAGGAGCGCCGCTACGGCGAGGCGTGCCCGAAGTTCGAGCAGGCCTACAAGAAGGACGGCGCGCTCGGCACGCTCCTGAACCTCGCGTTCTGTCACAAGGAGCAAGGCGCGATCTGGTACGCGTGGCTCGAATTCCGCGAGGCGGAGTCGAAGGCTACCGAGCTCGATCGCGCCGACCGCCGCGACTTCGCCCACGCGCGTCTCATCGAGCTCGAGAAGGGGCTGCCGAAGGTGATCATCGACAACCCGCGCAAGGTGCCGCTCACCGACGTGCTCGTCGAGGACCGCAAGGTGTGGGAGGCGGAGCGCGGCGCGATCTTCGCGGCCGAGGCCGGCGCGCGGAAGTTCACGTTCCGCGCGAAGGGGAAGAAGGCCGCGACCGTCCTCGTCAACGTCGCGCGCGGCGAGCGAGCGCAGCGCGTCCCGGTGCCGGAGCTCGAGACCCTCACCGCCGACGACGTGCCGCCGCCGACCGTCGTGAGCGGCCCGCCCGACGCGCCGAAGCGCGACGCCGTGCCGCCGCCGCCCGCGCCGGACGGGTCGCCCAGCCTGCAGAAGACCATCGGCTGGATCGCCATTGGCGTCGGCAGCGGCGCCGCCGCGCTCGGGATCGTCACCGGCGCCATCACCTGGTTCGGCCCCTGCGGTCACAAGGCGTGCTCCACCGACGAGCGCAGCAACTCGTCGACGACCGCCGCCATCTCCACGGTCTCGCTCGTCGGTGCGGGCGCGCTCGTGGTGACGGGGTTCGTGCTGGTGCTCACGGCGCCGGCCTCGGGCACGTCGGCAAGCGCGACGTCGCTTCCGGAGCGGAGGATCGCGGCGCCGCGCCTCGTCGTCACGCCGTTTTTCGGCCCTGCCGAGGCCGGCCTCTCCGGCACGTTCTGAGCGTTTGACGGGCGCGCGCCCGCGTGCGACTCGTCTCGTCGTGGACCGCATCCTGCTACGGTCGCTCGAACATCCGCTGCCCGCGGGCATGCGCGATCTCCTCCCCGAGGAGGCCGCCGGGCGGCGCGCGCTGTCGGCCGCGGTGCTCGGCCGCTTTGCGCTGTTCGGGTATCGCCTCGTGACGCCTCCCGCGTTCGAGCTGGCGCACGTCGTGGAGCGCGGCCTCGGCACGAGCGCCGCGAGCGACGTGCTGCGCTTCATCGAGCCGGAGTCGGGCGAGGTGGCGGTGCTGCGACCCGACATGACCCCGCAGATCGCGCGGATCGTCGCCACGCGCATGCGGGACCACGCACCGCCGTATCGCATCGCGTATGAAGGCACCGTCGTTCGCCGGCGAACCGGGCGCGCGAAGAAACATCGTCAGATCCCGCAGGTGGGCGTCGAGCTGTGCGGCGTCTCCGCCGAGACCGCGGACCTCGAGCTGCTCGAGCTCGCGAGCGACGCCCTGCGCGCGGCGGGCCTCGTGCGCTTCACCATCGACCTCGCCGACGCGGGCATCGTGCGCGAGCTGCTCGAGGGCGTGCCGCCGGAGCGGGCCGCCGACATCACGGAGGCGCTCTCGCGCAAGGACGAGGCGAGCCTCGCCGAGCACGTCCGCGGCCTCGCCAACGCCGCTGCGTTGCTCGCGCTGCCGCAGCTGCACGGCGGTCGCGAGGCGCTCGAGGAGGCGGTGCAGGTCCTTGGCGGCACGCGCGCGAACGCCGCGGCTCGGCGGCTGCTCGCGCTGTTCGATGCCGCCTCGAAGCAGGGCCTCGCCCCGTACCTCACCGCGGACGCCGGCGAGGTGCGCGGCTTCGCGTACTACACGGGCACCATCTTCTCGATCTATGCCGAGGGGCCGGGCGAGCCGATCGGCGCCGGTGGTCGCTACGACGAGCTGCTCGCGCGCTTCGGCGCGCCGATGGCCGCGGTGGGCTTCGGCCTCGATCTCGACGCGCTCGCGTGGGCGCTGCGCACCGCCGG
>JAYTHX010000404.1:0-27368 GCA_043732195.1 Polyangiaceae bacterium | reverse complement strand
CGACGGGCGCGGCGCTCGCGGAGGTCGCAGGTGGCGGCGGCGGCGTGGCCTTCTTGTCGTCGCACGCGATCAGCGTGGAGAGACCGAGCACGAGAACGAACGGCGGAACGAGACGAGCGATTCGCGACACGAGCGGACCTCCTGGAGGAAACCTGAAACGCGCTGGATACGCCTGGAATAGCGGCGAATTACGCGGAACTGTCCGCCGGTTCGACGCCGGAGGCAACTCTTTACACGGATGTTACAGCGGCTCCGCAAGCCTCCGGGACAACACGGTTTTCCCCCGGCCGGAGGAGGGCTACCGTGACGGCGATGGTCATCCGCGGGCAGGGGCTGCATTCCGGCGCACGCGGCGCGGTGAGCTTCGCGCGCTGCGGCGGGCCCGTGGTCCTGCGCGCGAACGGCGCGGAGGTCGCGATCACGGCGCTCGAGGTCGTCGCGACCACGCGCTCGACGACCCTCGCGAGCCGCGGCGGCGTGATCCGCGTCGCCACCCTCGAGCACGTGCTGGCGGCGCTCGCGGGGCTCGGTGTGCACGAGGGCGTCGCCATCGCGATCGAGGGCGAGGAGGCGCCGCTGGCCGACGGCGGCGCGCGCGTCTTCGCGGACGCGGTGCGCGCGCTCGGTGTCGCTCCGGGCCCGTCGCCGCTCTGCGTGGTCGCGCGCGGGAGCGTCGACGTGGGCGCGAGCCGCTACGACTTCGAGCCCCACGACGGCGTCGCGGTCGCGGTCGAGGTCGACTTCGACGGGGCGCCCCGCGCGCGCCTCGCCCGCATCGCGCGCTGGGACGGCGATCCCGAGGACTTCTGCGCGCGCATCGCGCCGGCGCGCACGTTCGGCTTCGAGCACGAAGTGCAGGAGCTCCTCGCGCGCGGGCTCGCCTCGCACGTGACGCCGGAGAGCGTGGTGGTGATCGGGGAGGACCGCATCCTCTCGGCCGGCGCGCCGTTCCAGACCGACGAGCCCGCGCGCCACAAGCTGCTCGACCTGCTCGGCGACCTGTACGTGTACGGCGGTCCGCCGCGCGGCCGCGTGCATGCGCTGCGGCCCGGCCACGCCGCGACGCACCAGGCGCTGCACGCTGCGCTCGCGCGTGGCCTGGTCCGTCGTTGATCGCGCGATCCACCGCGGCGCCGCGCGCCCTGCTGATTTTCCCGCGCGCGGCGACGGGCGCGCAGCGGAACGGTTCCTGCTCGCGGGGATCGACCGCAGGATCGTTCGCGCGCTCGCCTACATCGGCCCTGCACGAAGTCACTCGCGTGTAACAACCACGCGTCTCTCGCCCGCTCGCTTCCCTCTACGATCACGGGGTACGAACATGCATTCTACACATCGTGTCCTGGGGCTGGTGACGGTCGGCGCCGCGTGCGTGATCGCCGGGTGCAGCAGCGACGACGGCAAGCCGAGCGGCAGCTCCTCGGGCACGACCCCCACGCTCGCCGCGGATGCCGGCGACGAGGCAGCGGTGGCGAGCGAGGGCGGCGCGGCCGAGGCCGGCGCGAAGAAGCCGAACGCCGCCGCCTGCACGCTGCCCGACGAATGCGCGAGCGGCATCTGCTTCGTCGGCGGCAGCCAGAGCTACTGCGCCGTCAAGTGCACGCCCGCCGACGCCACGGTCACCTGCGTTCCGCCGTTCACGGGCTCGTGCAACAGGCAGGGCTACTGCAAGCGCGATTGAATTGCGTGTTTTGGTAGGCTCCGCCGGCATGTCGCGACACCTTGCGACGATCGCGGCGCTCGGCGCGCTGCTCGCCTGCGCCAGCGATCGGCCGACCTGCTACGCGGGCGACGCCGTCGGCTGCACGTGCGCCGGCAACCTGCACGGCTATCAGGTCTGCAACGCCGGCGGCGACGGCTACGGCGCGTGCGTCTGCGACGGCACGACGCCCGGTCTCGATGCCAGCGCGCCGCCGGGCACGCCTGCGGTCGATGCCGCGCCGGAAGCGTCGGTCGTCGACGGCGGCACGAAGAAGGAGTTTCTTGCGCCCTGCGCGACCGGCGAGGAGTGCGCGAGCGGGCTCTGCCAGCTGTTCCCCTCCAAGGGCTCGTTCTGCTCGAACCGCTGCACGGCGCAGACGGCGAGCGTCGACTGTCCGCCGCCCTCGCCTGGCTGCAACGCGCAGGGGGTCTGCAAGGCGCCATGAGGAAGAGGCTCCCGTTCGCTCTCGCGCTGACCTCCGCCGCGCTCGCGTTCGGCGGGAGCGCGCGCGCGCAGGAGGCGCCGCCGCCGCCGCCGGAGCCGCCGCCGGCGCTGCCCGTCGACCCGGTGGCGCCCTCCACGCCGGCTCCTCCGAAGAGCGTGGAGCCCACCGAGGTGCACGTCATCGGCAACAAGGCCGACGCGCTCCAGAAGGTGCCGGGCTCCGGTACCGTCATCACCGGCAAGGATCTCCAGCGCGCCGCGCCCACCGACACCGCGGAGATGCTGCGGCGTGTTCCGGGCATCACCGTCCGCCAGGACTACGGCGGCGGCAACCGGATCGACATCAGCGTGCGCGGGCTCGATGGCGGTCGCAGCCGGCGCGTCCTGATCCTCGAGGACGGCATCCCGATGTCCGTCAATCCGTACAGCGAGCCGGACATGTACTTCGCGCCGGTGATCGAGCGCTATCGCGGGATCGAGGTGGTGAAGGGCAGCGGCAACATCCTGTTCGGCCCGCAGACGCTCGCCGGCACCATCAACTTCCTCACGCTCACGCCTCCGGAGCATCAGCAGGGGAGCATCGACGTCGACGCCGGAACCTACGGCTACCTGCGCGCGCTGGCGCGTTACGGCGACCGCATCGGCGACGCGCGCTACGTCGTGCAGGTCATCCAGCGCCGCGGCGACGGCTTCCGCGATCTCCCGTTCTCCGCCACCGACGTGCTCGCGAAGATCGCGTTTCCCACCGGCCGCGACGGCGAAGCGGTGCTCAAGCTCGGCTACCACCGCGACGACGCCGCCTCCGACGACGTCGGCCTCACGAGCGCGATGTACCGCGAGGATCGCTTCCGCGCCTCGCTGTCGCCGAACAGTCACCTGATCCTGAATCGCTACGACGTGTCGTTGACGCAGGAGCAGCGGCTCAGCGCGACCACCAAGGTCAAGACGCTCCTCTACGCGTACGAGACGGACCGGATCTGGCGCCGCCAGGACTACACACGTAGCCCGAGCCCGCGCGTGCCGTACACCTCGATCGTCGGCGACTCCTCGGTGCGCGGCGAGGCGATCTACTTCCTGGACTCCAACGCGATCCTCGACCGCGACTACGGCGTGCTCGGGTTCGAGCCGCGCGCCGAGCACCGGTTCGACACGGGCTCCGTGAAGCACACCATCGACTTCGGTGGCCGCCTGCTGCACGAGACCGCGCACTACCAGCAGCGCAGCGGCAACTACGCCGAGACCTACGCGGGGACCCTCGACTTCGAGGAGAAACACTCCGGCACCGCGTTCGCGGCCTACGTGCAGGATCGCATCGCCTTCCGCGACGATCTGCTCGTCACCCCTGGCGTGCGCTTCGAACGGCTCTCGTTCACCCGGACCGTGCTCCGCGAGGCGACGAACGCAGGCACCGCCGACGTGTTCGAGCAGGGCGACAAATCGCTGCAGGGCTTCATCCCCGGCATCGGCATGGTGGTTGGCCAGAAGCCGCTCAACGTCTTCGGCGGGATGCACCTCGGCTTCGCGCCGCCGCGCGTGACCTCGTCGATCAGCGCGCACGGCAAGACCTCGGCGGTCGGCGCGGACGAGAGCATCAACTACGAGCTCGGCGTGCGGACGATGCCGGTCAAGTGGGTCCGGGTCGAGGCGACGGGCTACGTATCCAATTTCAGCAACCAGGTGATCATCAACACGGCGGCGAACGCCGAGGCGAACCTGACCGACGCCGGCGCCACGAACCTGTACGGCGTGGAGAGCGGCGCGCTCCTCGCCCTCGACAAGGCGCTCCAGCTCGAGACGATCGTGGAGCTCGGCGCGCGCTACTCGTTCTCGCGCTCGACGTTTCGTTACGGCACGCTCGCCGGCAACCTCCTGCCGTATGCCCCCGAGCACTCGTTCAACACGAACCTCGACGTGGAGCACAAGGTCGGCCTGGGCGGGCAGATCGCGTACGCGTTCCTCGGTCGTCAGTTCACCGACGCGTCGAACACCGTCGCGCAGGACGCGGCGGGCGGCATCGGCCAGCTCGACTCACGGCACATCGTCGATGCGACGGTGCACTACCACCACAAGCGCACAGGCCTGACGTTCCGCCTCACGGCGAAGAACCTCTTCGACGCGGCGTACGTCGTGGCGCGGCGCCCGGAGGGCATCTTTCCCGGGAACTACAGGCAGATCCTTCTCGGCGCGCGCTGGGACTGGGACGGCGCGAAGCGCGACTAACCCGACGAGACCGCCTCGGCGGCTCTCCGCCTTTCTCCAGCCTCTCGGTCCTACAGGCAGGAGGTGGCGCACGTCTTCGTGACGCACGTATTGTACTCGGTCCACTTCGAGACCGCGCCCGCGTGCTGCGTCTTGCAGGCCGCCTGGCACTCGGCCTTGTTGTTGGCGGTGCCGCCGCCGTCCCCACCGCCGCCGCCGCCGCCACCACCGCCGCCACCGCCACCGCCACCACCACCGCCACCGCCGCCGCCACCGCCGCCGCCACCGCCACCGCCCGCGGCCTCCGCGGTGACCCACTTCGTGATCGCTGCTTTCTGCGCCGCAGTGAGCGCCGGCCCCTCGTGCGCCCCCTTGTTGACGAACGCGCTGTTCGCGAGATGGAAGCCCTTCGCCCTGAACTGCGTGTAGCTGGTCTCGGCGGTCGTGCCGAAGAACGCCGGGCCCGGGCCGCCGGCGCCGTGGCAGCTGGCGCAGGTCGGGCTCACCCCGGGATAGACCTCGGTGGTGAAGATCGTCTTGGCCACAGTGGTGACCGTGCCGCTGTCAGTGGCCGGGCCGGCGTCGGTGGTGGTGCTGGTCCCGCCGCCGCCGCCGTCACCGCCGCCGGTGCACGCGAGCATGCAGCGCTGGAGCGCCGTGCACGCGGCGTTGTCCTTGAAGCAGGCGATGGTCGCCTCGCAGCAGCCGTTGCCGTTCATGCACGAGGAGCACGCGGCGTTGTCGAACGCGAGGCCCACCTTGCCGAGGCACGAGTTGTTGGTCCGGTTCGGCACGCCGGTCGGCGTCGTGTCCGTACCGTCCCCTCCGCTCCCGAGATCGGTCGTCGCCGCCGGGGACGAGGAGCACGCCGCCATCGCCGCGACGAGCAGCGAGGCAGGGAAGAGCAGGACACTGGTCAGCCGCATGGCTCACCCTTGAGCACTTCGCGTGCCTCGCGGGGCGGCCGCGAAACGCGGAGCGCGACGTCATGCGGAAAAAGGCCCACATCGGCGCCTGGATCGTGCGGACCGCCACTCACGATCCAGCGATGTGTCACGCCCGCAACACGAGAAGAAGCGGGCGCGCGAGTCGCGCATCGGTAGTCTGCACGTGAGCGATGGAGCAGGCACTCGCGTATTCGACCCTCGCCATGACGGTGGCCCTCGCCGTGTCGCGTCCGCGCGTCTGGCGCAGCAGGCTGCGCATCACGCCGGGGATTGCCGCGGTGATCGGCGTCCTCGCCTTGCTCCTCACGCAGCTGCTCCGCCTCGATGATCTCGTGACGTCGGCGCGCATCCAGTGGCGTCCGCTCCTCGCGCTCACCTCCATCATGGTGATGACGGGCGTCGTGAAGGAGGTCGGTACCTTCGAGCGCCTCGCGCTGCGGCTAGAGGCCCATGCGCGGAGCACGAGCGCGCGTCGTGCGTTCGACGTGATCTTCCTGGCGAGCGTGGTCACGCCGTCGCTCCTCAACAACGACGCGGCGATCCTTCTCCTCACGCCGGTCGTCATCGTTCTCGCGCGCCGCCTCTATCCCGGTCATCCGAGGGTGCTCGAGGCGTTGGTGTTCGCGGTGTTCCTGGCGCCGGGCGTGGCGCCGTTCGTGATCTCGAACCCGATGAACATGATCGTCGCGGAGTTCGCGGGCGTCGGGTTCAACGCGTACGCCGCGGTGATGCTGCCGATCTCGATCGTCGGTGCGGTCCTCACATACGTCGTGCTGCGCATCCATTATCGCCACGTGCTCACCGTCGTCGCGGCGCCTGCCGCCACGACCGCGGTCCCCGCGGCGCATCGGGCGGAGCGTCCCGCGCTGGTGCTGATGCTCGTCGTCTTCTGCTCGTACCCGGTGATGGCGGCGCTGGGCGGGCCCATCTGGTCGATCGCGGTGCTGGGCGCGCTCGGGTGCCTCGTCCTCGCGCGTCGCTACCGCGTGGCGCCCCTGCGCACGCTCGCCGGCCACGTGTCGATCGACATCCTCGCGTTCCTCTGGGGCGTCTTCTTGGTGGTGGCAGCGCTGCGGAACGTCGGGCTCGTCGACCGGCTCGCGGGTCTCTACGAGGCCCAGCAAGGCGGGCGGCAGCTCGCGACGGTGGGCGTGGTGTCGGCGCTCGGCTCGGCGATCGTCGACAACCATCCGATGTCGATCCTGAACATGATGGCGCTCGGCACCGGGGGCGGGAGCCGTCCGCTGTTCGCCGCGCTGATCGGCGGAGACATCGGCCCGCGGCTCCTGCCCATCGGTTCGCTGGCGGGCCTCCTGTGGATGGACCTCTTGCGGCGACGTGGCGTCGAGATCGGGATCGGCAAGTTCATCAAGCTGGGCACGCTGGTGCTCGTCCCGACCCTCGCCGTCTCGCTGGTACTGCTCTGGCTGCTCGCGTCCAGGCCGTGAAGCGCCCGGTGGTGATCTCGACCGCCACGGCGCGAGTCACGTCGCGCGTCGCCGCGCGGCGAGGAGCCGCTCGGGCAGCACCAGGCGCGTGCGCTGACCGACCCAGCGCACGGACCAATCGGTGTCACCTTCGTCCGTCTCGGGTTCGAAGCCGTGGCCAGCGACGAGGGCCGCCGCCGCCGCAGGCGCCAGACGCGTCTCCAGCGGCTCGCCGATGCCGACGAAGAAGGGCGAGGCGAGCGCGCCGAGCATGGCGAACACGGGACCGGGAGAGGTGAGGTAGGTCGCGACGAGCACCGAACCCGAGCTCGCGAGCGCGGCCAGCGCGGTGAGCGTGGCGTCGATGGCCGCGCGCGAAAGGTACATCGTCACGCCCTCCCAGACGATGACGCACGGCCGCGCCCGCTCGAAGCCAGCCGCGGACAGCGCCCCGACGAGATCGTCCGTCGCGAAGTCGACTGCCACGTAGACCACGCCGCTCGCGCTCGTCGAGAGCGACGCCGCTGCGGCGCGCTTCACAGCCTGGGTCGCCGGGTGGTCGACCTCGAAGATCCTCGTGTGCTCGAGCCCGGGCAGGCGATGGGCGCGGGCGTCGAGCCCGGCGCCGAGGAGAACGAGCTGCGCGGTCCCGCGGGCGAGCTCCTCGGTGATGAGGTCGTCGATGGCGCGGGTGCGGAAGGGGAGGTGACGCGCCATGCCTCCGCTCAGCACTACGGACGCGCGGACGGCGGCGCGGGTCGCGCGCGGCATGCGGGCCGCAGCATCGAGCAGGCCGCGGTAGAGCGGAGGCACGAGCGCGTGCGCGTGCGGATCGGTCGCGACCGCCGGCAGGTCGAACGCGCCGAGCCCTCGCCACACGGCGACCCACGTCGCGGTCCTGCTGCTTCGTCCGCGGCGCATCGCCGGTAGCCTACGTCGTATTGCCGGTTCGCGCCGCGTGGTGGCGCTGGTAGGAGACGTGCTGTGCCGGAGAGAGCAGCAGAGCCGCGTGCGCCACGCGCGCGAGTGTTTCTGGTGCGGCCCCTCTGCGTCGTGGCCGCCGTCTGCGCTCTCTCGCCCGCGGCGTTCGCCGGAGAGCCGTCCGGTACCTCCGCTGCGCCAGCCGGTCCCCCCAAGGAGGACCGCTCCGCCGAGCTGCCGCGGTTTCCGGCGTCGATCGACGAGCTCTCTGCGCCGCACCTCCCGCCGCCCTTCGTGCTGCCCGAGCTCTCGCATCCCGACTGGGATCTCGCGGTGGGGTGGCTGGTTGGGGTGGGCACGTCGGAGCGGGCGGATCGTCCGACGTCCGCGCTCGGTCTCCTCCGCCTCTCCGCGGAAGGGGCCGTCGTCTTTCCTCGTCGCTTCTACATCGGCGTCGAGGCGCCGTTCGCCGGCGGCCCCTCGCAGGACGGAACGGGCGGCACCAAGACGCTCCTCGGCAACGTCGATCTCCACGCGCGCGTGGTGTTCCCGCTCCCCTCGTGGCTGGCGTTCGGCGCGGTCATGGGGCTGACGCTGCCCACCGCGCAGTTCAAGCGCGACACCGCGGCGAGCGAGGCCGCGCTCGCCGTCGCGGCCCTCGAGCCGACCGACCTCGTGCAGTTCAAGGCGCAAACGATCGGCTTTCGTCCGGCGATGGACATGCGCCTCCTGCGCGGACCGTTCGTCTTCCAGGCGCGGCAAGGGATCGACGTGGCGCTCGACTCGTCGGGCAAGGCCGCCACGGTCGGGCGCTTCCTCGGGCACATCGGCGTGCGCATCCGGAACGACTTCGAGCTCTCGATCGAGGCGACGCAGCTCTACCAGTTCGACGAGCGCGTCTCCGACGACAAGCGCACGGCGATGACGATCGGCCCCGGCGCGCGTCTTCTGCTGCGGAACGTGGACATCGGGGTGGCCGCGGTGACGAACCTCTATGCGCCGCTCTCGCCAGCGCTCGATCAGTTCGTCGCGGCGCGCGTCTCGCTCATCGTGCATCGCGAGTGATGCGCATCGCGGCGCGGAATAACGCGTCAGCGACTGTCCGCCCGAGGGCTGCGGCGGCGGCCCGTACCGCAGCTTCTGAGCGGACACACGATGGCGAGCTTCACGGCCGCCGGCCTCATCTGCGTGCACCCCGAGCTCCTGCCGCTTCGCTCACCGGCGCGCTCCGTCTCGTCGCGGACGAGCAGCGTGCTCGGCACGTTCTGGCGAGGAGCTCCGACTAGTTCGCGTGCGGCTGCGCTTCGGTCGACTTGCGACCCTCGCGGGCGCGCATCGCCTGGCGCTCGCACGCGGCGCGCACGAAGCGCGAGAAGAGCGGGTGCGGGGTGAGGGGCTTGCTCTTGAACTCGGGATGGAACTGGCAGCCGACGAAGTAGGGGAGCTCCTTCAGCTCGATCATCTCGACGAGCTTGCGGTCCGGCGACGTGCCGCTGAGCACCAGGCCCGCCTTCTCGAGCGGCTCGCGGTAGTCGTTCGCGAACTCGTAGCGATGGCGGTGACGCTCGCTGATCTCGGTCGCGCCGTAGGCCTCGGCCGCGACGGTGCCGGGGACGAGCGAGCACGGGAAGCCGCCCAGGCGCATCGTGGCGCCCTTGCTGCGCACCGAGCGCTGCTCGGGCATGAGGTCGATCACCGCGTGCGGGGTGTCGCGATCGAACTCCGCGGAGTTCGCGCCCTCGAGGCCCGCGATGCTGCGCGCGAACTCGACGACCGCGAGCTGCATGCCGAGGCAGATGCCGAAGAAGGGGATCTTGTTGACGCGCGCGTAGCCGATGGCGGAGATCTTTCCCTCGGTGCCGCGATCGCCGAAGCCGCCGGGCACGAGCAGCGCGTCGACGTTGGCGAGGAGCTTCTCGGTGCCCTCGCGCTCGACCTCCTCGGAGTCGATGTACTCGAGCTCGACGCGCACGTCGTTCGCGATGCCGCCGTGGACGAGCGCCTCGTTCAGCGACTTGTACGCGTCCTTGAGGTGCACGTACTTGCCGACGACGCCGATCCTCACGGCGCCCTTCGACGGCTTCGTGAAGCGATCCACGATGCGCTGCCACGCCGAGAGGTCCGGCGCGCGGCTCCAGATGTTGAGCTTCTCGGCGACGAGGTCGTCGAGACCCTCCGAATGGAGGTGCAGCGGGAGCTCGTAGATGCAGCTCACGTCGATCGCGCTGATGACGGCCTCGACCGGCACGTTGGAGAACATCGCGATCTTCTCCTTCGTCGACTTCGTGAGCATCTGCTTCGTGCGGCAGAGCAGGATGTCGGGCTGGATGCCGATCTCGCGCATCTCCTTCACGGAGTGCTGGGTCGGCTTGGTCTTCAGCTCGCCCGCGGTCTCGATGTACGGGACGAGCGTGACGTGGATGCTGAGCGCGTTGTTCGGGCCGGACTCGATCTTCAGCTGGCGGATGGCCTCGAGGAAGGGGAGGGACTCGATGTCGCCGACGGTCCCGCCGATCTCGATGATCGCGACGTCGACCCCTTCCGTCGCGTCGCGGACGCGCGCCTTGATCTCGTCGGTGATGTGCGGAATCACCTGGACCGTGGCGCCGAGGTACTCGCCGCGGCGCTCCTTGGAGATGACGGCCTCGTAGATGCGGCCGGTCGTGAAGTTGTTCGAGCGCGTCATCCGCGCGTTCGTGAAGCGCTCGTAATGGCCGAGGTCGAGGTCGGTCTCGGCGCCGTCGTCGGTCACGAAGACCTCGCCGTGCTGGTACGGGCTCATCGTACCCGGATCCACATTGATGTACGGGTCGAGCTTCATGATCGTGACGCGCAGACCGCGCGCCTCGAGGAGCGCCCCCAGGGACGCGCTGCTGAGCCCCTTGCCGATCGACGACACGACACCGCCGGTCACGAAGACGTACTTGGTCGGCTTACGGCTCATCGCACGGGCGATTAGCATAACGCGCCAGGAGACCCAAGGCTCGCCGTCGCCGCATGACGGCGCCGTCTGCTTATGTGCCGTGGTGTGCCGCTCCGCTGCTGCTTTTGACGTCGGATCGCCGGTCCGGCGTCTGGCACACGTACTGCTGCAGAGGTCGCCGGAAGGCAGGCTGACATGCGCGCGAGCTGGTTACTCGGGGGAATGATCGCGGTGGGAGCGCTCGTGGCGGTAGCGGAGCGACCGGCCGAGGCGTGCGGCGGATGCTTCACGGCGCCGCCGCCGCCACCACCGTCGCCGCGGCCGCCCTCGGTGGTGACCGACCACCGCATGATCGTCTCGATCGCGCAGGGCCAGACCACGTTGTACGACGAGCTCCGGTACAGCGGCAGCCCCGAGTCCTTCGCGTGGGTCCTCCCCATCTCCGGCACCGCGAAGATCGGCGTCAGCTCGGACGGCGTCTTCTCGACGCTCGACGCGATGACGCAGCTCACCGTCGTCCCGCCGCCGCAGAACTGCCCGCCGTACCCGAGCGGTTGCTCCGACAACAGCTTCTCGGACGAGGCGAGCCCCTCCGCGAGCGGAGCGGCCGCCGATGCCGGCGTGAGCGTGACGAACCAACAGACCGTCGGGCCGTACGAGACCGTGCAGCTCCACGCGAGCGACCCGAACGCCCTGAACGACTGGCTCACGGAGCACGGCTACGCGGTGCCCGCCGACATCCAGTCGGTGATCGCGCAGTACGTCGGCGAGCACTTCGACTTCCTCGCGCTGAAGCTCGTGCCCGGGCAGGGCGTGCAGGCGATGCGCCCCGTGCGCGTCACGACCAGCGGACCCTCTGCGGTCCTGCCGCTGCGCATGGTGGCGGCAGGGACCGGCGCGAACGTCGGCGTCGTCCTCTGGGTGGTGGCCGAGGGGCGCTACGAGCCGCAGAATTTCCCGTTCTTCACCATCAAGGCCGACGAGCTGATCTGGGACTGGACCACCTACTCGTCGAACCTCGCGACGCTGCGCCTCGCCAAGGAGTCCGCGCTCGCGGGCCGCGGCTGGGAGCACGAGAGCTCGGTGGGCGCTACGCACGTGCAGATGGATAAGTACCTGCGCACGGGCTTCTGCCCTCCCTACGACGGACAGGGCGGCGGCTACCGCGGCTGCTCGGGCGCCCAGAACGACTACGAGGCGGAGGACGCGGGCCAGGACGGCGGCGGCGGTCGCTCGAAGCAGCAGCTCCAGGACGAAGATCTGGGCGTGCTCCTCGCGGGCATCCCCGGCGCCGTTCGCGTCACGCGCGTGCGCGCCTCGCTCTCGCATGCCTCGCTCGATCGCGATCTCGTGCTCCAGGCCTCGCCCGATCAGAGCGAGCTCTCGGCCGTCCGCACGGTGACGCGCGAGGCGCAGCAGCCGCTCTGCCCCGTCTACCAGGGCTGCGAGAGCGTGGGCACCGCGCCGCGCGACGAGGCGTTCGCGCGCAGCGGTCAGAACAGCGAGTCGTTGTCGTGCACCGTGCGCCGCGCGATGACGCAGCGGCAGGGTCGCGATGCGCTGCTCACCGCGGGCGGCTTCGCGGCGCTCGCGCTGGTCGCCGCGAAGCGACTGCGGAGGAAGAAGCCGTAGCGTCGGTCGGAGACGGAAGTGCGCTACGTTCGGGCGCGATGGCGGGCTCGGACTCCACGTTGATCGAGGACCTGCGGCGGCGCGCCGGGGTGACGCCGCAGACCGACCGCTTCGAGATCGTGCACGAGGGCGTGCGGATCGATGTCGCCTGGTCGGGCGGGTCCTCGTCGAGCGTCATCCTCCGCGTCCCGTACGACGAGGTGGCGCGCACCGACGCGGGCGGCTATCGCGGGCCGGCCCCGCTGGCCGTCGTTCGGCCGATGCTCGTCGAGCTCGTGCTCGAGACCGCGCTGCACCGCTCCGCGAAGGCCGAAGCGCTCGACGTGGAGCACCAGACCGGTGACGCCGCGTTCGACGACGCCGTCTACATCGACACGCAGACCCCGAACGACGTGCTGGTGCGCGTGCTCGACGCCCCGGCGCGGTGCGCGATCCTCGATCTGTTCGCCATCGAGTTCACCACCATCACCATCGACAGCGCGGAGCGCAACCTCGTCGCGGTGCGCGTCAGCTTCACCTCGGCGACGCCGCCAGGGCCCGAAGCGGCGCGCGCGGTCGACGCGTTCGCGCGCCTGGCCCGGGCGCTGCCCGCGGTGAGCGCGAAGGCCGGCGAGCACGAGGCCCACCCGCTGGAGGAGAGCGCGAAGACGGTGCGGGCCCTCGCCTGCCTCGCGCTCGCCCTGGCGATCCCCTTGTACTTCGGCGTCTCGGCGCGCCACAGCTGCCCCGAAGGCGATCTCTCGCCTGCGGAGGCTGCGGGCTGCTTCGCGCCCGGGCTGGTCGGGCTCGTCGCCGGGATCGTGGTCGCGGCCGTCGTCGGCGCGATCGCGACCGGCTACACGCGCCGCTACCGCGGTCGCTCCGACTCGTCACGCCAGGGCGGCGCGTTCGCCGGTTGGCTGGCGGCGCTCGCGCTCGTCGTCACCGGGAGCGTCGTCGCTTTCGTGGCGGCGAGCTACTCGCAGTAGAGGACGATACCGCCGGTGCCGCTCCTGCCGCGCGCCGCGCGAAGCTCCGCAAGCGCCCGACCTAGAGCGGGGAGGGCACCGGGACCACGCCCGAGCCCACGCGCGTCGCGTTGTCGGTGAAGACCGTGTCCACCGAGACCGAGACCTGGCCGTCGATCGGCGCCTCCGGCACCACCGCGACCTGGAGCAGCTCGCTGCCGCCCTGCGCGAAGATGCCCACCGCATTGTCGGTGACGCGGCTCGCGCGCACCGTGCCGCTCGCGGCGTCGAACACGAGGCCCACCGCCGCGCAGCGCCGCACCGTGACGTCGTCGACGACGAGCGAGCTGCCCTCGAGCGCCGTGAGCCCGTGCCCGAGCTTTTCGTTGTCGCCCGCGGCGACGTCCTCGACGCGCGAGCCGCGCACGGTGAGCGAGGCGCCGCCCGCCGCCACCAGGATCCCGGCTTGCCGACTGCGCTGCGCCACGAGGCCGAGGATGGTCATGATCCCCCCGTCCTGCGCGGTGACGGCGCGTCCGGGGCCGCCCGGCGTGCCATCGGCGGCGGTGTCGGCGATCCATGCATTCTGCAAGTCGATGCTGCCCTTGTTGATGGCGAGGACCGCCACGCCGTGATTCTCGAGCGCCGAGACCTGCGTGAGGGTGGCCTGCGCGCCGCTGCCCACCTCGATGCCGCGCCCGTGCGTGCCCGTGGACGCGAGCGGTAGCGTGCCGCGCACCACCGCCTGATCGATGGTGGCCTCCGCGCCCGTACCGCGGATCGAGATGCCGATGTCGCGGTTGCCGACGAACGCCGAGGCGCTCACGTTCGCCACCGCGCCGGTCTCGATGGCGAGCCCGCGGCCGGCCTTCTTCTTCGCGTCGGCGCGGGTGCCCAGCACCACGCTGTTCGTCATCGTCAGCTTCGAGCCCGCGTCGATCGCGCCCACGCCCGCGCTGGTGTTGCCGACGAGCGCAGAGCCGCGCACCTCGGCGATGCCGCCCGACTCGAGGTCGACGCCGAAGCCGCGCTCGCCGTCGCTGCCGGGGCCAGTCGCGGCGACGAGGCTGCTCTCCAGGACCACCTTCGCGTTCGCGCCGATGGCCGCCGCGCCGCTCTGCTGGTTGCCGACGAGCGCGCTGCCCTTCAACGTGATCGTGCCCCCGGAGATGGCCGAGACGCCGAAGCCATTCTTTCCGTCGTCCCCCGGTACCGTGCCGACGACGACGGAGTCGGTGAGGGTCGCGGTGCCCTTCACCTCGGCGAGCACGCCGATGTCGGTGCTCGCCGCGACGGTGACGCGCTCGAGCGTGACGGTCCCGCCGTCGACGAGCACGCCGCGGCCGTAGCCGACGCCGCTGTTCTTCGTGGCGTCGATGGTGGTGTCGGTCAGCGTGACGCCCGTGCCCGGCCCGTAGCTCACCACCGACGTCTCGCGGTTCTCGGAGAGGCTGCTCGCGAGCACCTCCGCCGTGGCGCCGGTGCGCACCATGAGGCCGACCCCGAAGTCCTGCTTCGCGTCGGACGCGGTGCGCGCGATCACGCTCTTCTCGATGCGCCCGTGCGAGCCCTTGCCCACGATCTGGATGCCGAAGCCGGTGTTCGCCGTGACGGCGCTCGCGGTGATGAGGACCTCGGCGCCCGCGCTCGCCTCCACGCCGTACCCCTTGGCGAGCGTGCCGTCGACGGAGGCGCGGACCACGGAGTGATCGAGGGTCACGCGCGTGCCGGCGCCTGCGGCGAGGATGCCGCCGCCCACGTTGCCGTCGATCACCACGTTGCGGAGCGTCAGCTTCGCGCCGCCGTCGACAACGGCGGCCGCGAGATGACCCGTGAGTGTCAGGCCTTCGATGGTGCTGTCGGTGCCGGCGCCGGGCTGCACGCCCTCGACGTTCGCGGGCGGAGGCGCGGTCACCGTCACCTGACCGGCGCAGCGACCCACCACCCTCACCGAGCGCGGCAGCGCGAGCACCTCGGCATAGCTGCCGGTGTTGACGGCGATCACCGCACCCGCGGGCGCGGCGGCGAGGGCGGCGCCGATGGTCTTCACGTGCGTGGCGTCGATCTGCCCGGGGGTGAACGCCGCATCGACGACGTATGTCGCGCCCGCGGGCGGGAACGCTCCGCCGCAATTGCCCACGGGCGCGCACGTCGCCCGGCCGAGGACCTCCATGGTCGCGCCCGTGCACGCGCTCGCCGCGACGGCGCGGCAGCCCCAGCCGTCGGGCCGTGCCTCGAAGCCGGCCGCGCACGCCGCCGCCGCGACGGGGGCGCACGCGCTCTGCCCGAGCACCGGCATACTGCGGGCAGCGCAGGTCGTCGCGGGAAGGACCTCGGTGCAGCCGAAGCCCGCCGCGTCGAGCGCGAAGCCGGCGGGACACTTCGTCCAGCCGAGGTGCACGCACGCGCCGGTGTCGTCGGAGCGGTCGTCCGGCCCGCACGCGATCGCAAGCGGGGGCGGCGCGGGCTCGGTCGCTCCGCCGCCGTCGCTCGAGCAGGCGGAGAGGACCAAGAAGGCCAAGCAGGCGAGGGCGCACGTCGTTTGCATCGTCACTGTCTCGTTCACGGAGGGCTCGTTCACGGAGGCGTGGATCCGGTCGGAGTTGTCGCAGGTGATCGCCGTTCGGTCCAATGGCGGGCGAGCCATTCACGCTCCCGCCCGTCTCGAGATCCCAGCGGAACGTCCCGATCGCGTCGTACGACACGCGTCGGTTCGCGAAGGATGCAGTGTACACGTTGCCCATGGCATCGAGGACGGGCGAGGCGTCGACCGGCGCGCGGCGCGCCGCCGAGCAGGACACTGCGTACGACGGATCCCACGCGGGCAGCGTAGCACGAGAGATCCGGTCGATCCGGCCTGCGGGCGCCACGCGACAGGTCAGGTGGCGACGACGCCACGACCCAAGTCGACCTGATAGTCTCTCGATCCGTGCCGCGCCTCATCGTCCCCACCCCTCTCATCCCCGCCTCCTACGCCCCCTACGGCAAGGTCCTCATGGCCTCGCCGCGCGGTGAGGCCGGCGCGGTCGCCAATCTCGGCACCGCGCTGCGCTACGACGACGTGGTGGCGCTCGAGAACCGCCGCGATCCGCGGTCCTGCGCGCTCGAGACGAAGGTGTTCCGGTCGCGGCCCGTGCCCTTCGAGAGGCGGAAGCTCGCGCTCCTCGAGAAGCACCCGCACTCCACGCAGCTCTTCATCCCCATGAACGCGTCGCGCTACATCGCGCTCGTGGCGCTGGGCGGCGATCACCCCGATCTCTCGACGCTCGCGGCGTTCGTCGCCGAGGGCGCGCAGGGCATCAGCTACGGGCCGGGCGTCTGGCACCACCCGATGCTCACCCTCGACTCCGTGACCGACTTCATCGTGATGGTGCACGAGGACGGCTCGCCCGAGGACTGCGTGGTGGTCAATCGCGCCGAGGCCGACTGGCCCGAGCTCGACCTCGCCAGCGTCGCCCGCTGATCCGCATGCGCGCGCAGTGGATCCCCTCGCGGCCCGATGTTCCGGGCCTCCTGCTCGCGTCGGTGATCGGCGTCGTCGCGGTGGGGCTCGCGCGGACGCTGCCGCCTTCGCCGTTCGTCTCGGACGTGATGATCGCGCTGCTGGTGGGCGCGGTGGTCGTGAACTCGCCGCTCGCGCGCCTCGTGGGGCTCGGGGTGGTCGGCAAGGAGCGCGAGCCCGATCGCTACGCCACCGGCCTCCGCTTCATCGGCAAGTGGGTGCTCCGCGTCGCCATCATTCTCATGGGGATGAAGGTGCAGACCGCGTTCTTCGGCCGCAGCGAGCTGGTCATCATCTTCGGGGTCGCCGCGGCGTCGCTGCCCAGCGCATTCTTCGTCGCTCACGTCCTGGGCGTCCTCCTCGGCGTGCGGCGCCCGCTCGTCGATCTGATCGCGGGTGGGACGATGATCTGCGGCGCCTCCGCGGTGAACGCCATCGCGCCCGTGGTCCGCGCCCACCGCGAGGAGCAGGGCGTCGCCATCGCGGTGATGTTCCTCTTCAGCGTCGTCGCGATGCTCACGTTCCGCGCCACCGCCATGGTGGCGGGCGTCGATCCCGCGCACGCAGGGCTGTGGAGCGGGCTCGCCGTGAACGATCTCTCGAGCGCCATCGCGGTGGGCACGCAGATGGGGGGCGAGGGCGGCATCGGCGGCGTCATGGCCGCGGCCGCGAAGTCGGCGCGCATCCTGCTCCTCGCGCCGGTGCTCGTCGCGCTCGCGCTGGCGCGCCGCGAGGGACCGAAGGACCGAGGCGCGGCCAAGGAGGGCCTCGGCGCGAAGATCGTGGAGGCCCTGCCCGGCTTCCTGCTCGGGTACGTGGGGCTCGCTCTGGCGCGCGCCGTCGGCGATCGCCTGCTCGGCGCGAACGCGGCCTGGCAAGGCGCGCTCTACGTCGACAAGCTCGCCGTCGACGTGCTCATGGCCATGGTCTCGGCGGGCATCGGCCTGCACCTCTCGCTGCGCACCGTGCTCGGCTCGAGCGCGCGCGCCGTGGTGGTGGGCGGCGGGACGTCGCTGTGGACCGCGGGCTTCACGCTCGCCATCATCGCCGCGGCCGCGCACGGCGCGGTGAGCATCGCCGTCGCCATCGCGCTGGTCGGGCTTGCGCTCACGTACGCCGCCTACCGCGCCGCCACGCGTGACGCGGTCGGCGCGCGCCTCCTGCGTCGCCGCTTCGACACCGGCGAGCTCGTCAGCCTCGGCGAGGCGACGTCGCTGCTCGACGTGATGGAGGGCGAGGGCCCGTTCTCCGACGCGTTCCTGCGGCGCCTGCTCGATCAGCTCAGCCCCACCATCGGCGAGCTGATCCCCGCGCGGACGAGCTCCCTGCCGCATGGTGAGGGCTGTCGCTGGGTCACGTACTGGGAGGGGAAGTCGGGCTGGGCGCTCGTCGCCATCGTGCGCGATGCGGGCTCGATGACGCCGATCCACGCGCATCCCCATCGCATGCTGGGCAAGGCCATCGAGGGCGTGCTCGAGGAGCTGCGCTTCCGCGAGATCGAGAAGGGCTCGCTCGAGCTCGTCTCGCGCGAGGTGCTCCGGCACGAGGAGCTCGTCGAGGCGGACGGCCTCGCCACCATCCACGTCGTGCGCGCGCACGGCGACGCTCCGACCATCGATCTCCAGATGCGCGGCCCCGAGAGCGGGCTGCCCGGCCGGCGGCTCGAGCTGCGGGTGCCCGTCGAGCTCACGTCGCTCGCGGTCGGCGCGCGCCTCGCGGTCACCGAGCGCGCCGACGATCGCCCGGGCCACGGCGGCGAAGGAGCGGCGGCGGGGCGCGTCGACCAGATGCCGCCGTAGCGATGCGCGGCGAGGTGAATGCCCGCCGGCACGTGCAAATCGGCGTGCGGCGCGTGGGTGATGCCTCGGTGGTCATGGCCTTCGAGGTCCCGCGCGCCGGATCGGCGCGAAGATCTTGAAGAGCAGCCAAAGCGACGGGACGAGGACGACCGCGCCCACGGCGCAGGCGACCAGCAGCACCTGGAGCGTCGCGGGGTGCGCCTTCGACGACGCGAGCGTGAACGACGGCGGCACGATGACCTCGCCCTTGGCGATCGCCCAGCCGACCACCACTACCGTCGCCAGCGCCGCGCCCGCCACGCGACGCCCCGACCGGCGAGCCGCGAGACCAGCGGCGCCGCGCTCTCACGACCCGCGAGGAGCGCGACCCACGAGGCGATCCCGCGACCAAGAGCGCGGCCAGCGCCGCGACCAGCGCCAGGAAGAAGACGCTGCTCGCGATCACGAAGGGATCCCGCAGGTCCGACGTGAGGGCCCGGTCGCGCACGAGGAGCGCGCCGGTCGCGCCGAGGATCATCGGGCAGCCGATGCTCGCCGCGCCGGCGGCGCGCTACGTTGCGGCATCGTAGCGCTCCTGGTTGGCCCTCGCGGACGCGAAGAGGTCGACCACGGGTCTCGGGTAGTCGACGCCGATGCGCACGCCGAACCTCGTCTGGTCTGCAGAGGTCAACGCGCTCGGCTCGTGGACGCGGTCCGAGGGCAGAGCGGCGAGCTCGGGCAGCCAGAGCTTCACGTACTCGCCTCGCGGATCGTAGTCGCGCGATTGTTTCTGGATATTGAAGTACCTGAAACCGCGAGCGTCGTTCCCCACGCCCGCGGTGTAATTCCAGTTTCCCCAGTTGCTGGCGACGTCGTAGTCGACGAGCAAGGACTCGAACCATTCGGCCCCCCAGCGCCAGTCGATGCCCAGGTTCTTCGTCAGGAAGCTCCCGACGTTCTGGCGGCCGCGATTGGACATGAAGCCGGTCGCCCGGAGCTCCCGCATGTTCGCGTCCACGAGCGGGAAGCCCGTCTCCCCGCGGCACCACACCTCGAATCGCTCGCGATCGTGACTCCACGGAATCTTGATTCCCCGGAGCCCGCCGGCGCGGAAGAGATGCGTCCCGTGCTTGGCTGCGATGAATGCGAAGTAGTCGCGCCACAGGAGCTCGAAGGTCAGCCAGTACGTCGACTCGTTCGCGACCCGTTCGAGCTCGTAGCGCTTGATCTCCCGGAACACGAGGCGCGGCGAGAGGCACCCCAGCGCGAGCCACGGGGAGAGCTTCGAGGAGTAATCGGGACCGATCATCCCGTTGCGCGTCTCCTTGTATGTCTTCAGCAGATCCTGCTCCCACACGAAGCGTTGGAGTCGCGCCGCCGCGCTCGCTTCGCCACCCTCGAACGCGAGGACGGCCCGGCCATCGACCGGGGGAGCGACGAGGCCCAGGTCCTCGAGCGAGGGAACCTCACCGGCCGCGACGGCCTGCGCAACCGGGCGGAGGGCCTGCGGCGCCGGAAGGGGCTCGCGCACCGTGCTCGCGGCCTCGACGCGCTTCCGGAACTGCGTGAAGATCTCCGGTAGCGCCTTCGGTTCGAAGGGCAGATCCTCGGGGGCGTGCAGGGTGTGGCCCCAGGAGCTGCGGCACGGCACCGAGAGACCGGCGACCACCGCGCGCTCGACGGCCAGCTCCTCGTGCGCTGGATACCCGTGGAAGTAGACGCCCCCGATCCCGAGCTCCTCCACGAGCGCCGGGATCACCTCCTCGGGGCGACCGCGGCGGACGACGAGCTCGGTGCCCAGCGCGCGGTAGCTCCTGCGAAGCGCCTCCACGCTCTCGATCAGGAAGCGCGCGCGAAACGCCCCCGTCTTCGGGAAGCCGGCCGGGGTGGAGCCGAACTGCCGATCGTCGAAGACGTAGAGCGCGATCACCTCGGCGCCACCCTGCGCTGCGTTCGCGAGCGGCGCGTGATCGGAGACGCGCAGATCTTGCCGGTGCCAGACGAGAGCTCGACGGTTCATGGACTCGCGGACGTAGGCCGCAAGCAAGCGCGTGACCAGTCCTCCCCGACCACGACCACCGTATCCTGCCGGTTGCCTCCGCCGCGATGTCCGAAAATGGGGTGTTGCCGTCACCCGTCGGGCGACGCGTCGGCCCTCCTGCTCGTCGGTCGGTGAGCCCACGTCCGTGAGCCTCGCTCGCGCCCGCGGTGATCGAGTTCGTGATCGCGGGCGCCCGCCGGATGCTACGCTCGCCCCGTGGCAGAACGCGCCCTCCTCGGGGGCCGCTACGAGCTCGGTCCGGCGATAGGCTCCGGTGGCTTCGCGACGGTGTTCCGCGCGCGCGATCGGCAAGCCGACACCGACGTCGCGGTGAAGCTCGTACCTCCCGGTCTCGACGCCGCGCGCCTCGCGGGCGACCAGCGCCGCCTCCACGCCGAGGCCAGCGTGCTCACGCGTCTCAGCTCGCGGCACCTCGCGCGCGTCATCGAGCTCGGGGCCGATGCGCAGGGCGTCTGGCTGGTCACCGAGCTGATCGACGGCGTGCCGCTCTCGGTCGAGGGGCTCGGCCGCGCGCTCCTGCCGCACGAGGTGCTGCGCGTCGCGCGCGGGCTGCTCGAGGGGCTCTCCGTCGCGCACGCCGCGGGCGTCGTGCATGCCGACGTGAAGCCGTCGAACATCCTCGTGCCGCGCACCGAGCTCGCGCTCGACGGCGCGAAGCTCATCGACTTCGGGCTCGCCCGCACCACCTCGCGCGCGGACGTGGCACGCGAGCTCGGCGACAGCGCGCCGCCGAGCGGCGTGGTGATCGGCTCGGCGCGCTGGATGGCGCCCGAGGTGCTCTCCGGAGCCGTCGCGCAGGCCGATGCGCGCTCCGACGTGTACTCCGCGGGCCTCGTGCTCTTCGAGCTGCTCGGCGAGGGCGACCTCTTTCCCGCCGAGGAGCGGGCCGCGCAGCTCCGCGCGCGCGTCACCACCGATCCCGTGCTCGAGGGCCGCGTGGCGCCGCCGCTGTCGTCGGTGCTCGCGCGCATGCTCGCGCGCGATCCCGCGAAGCGCTATCGCGACGGCGCCGAGGCGCTGGGCGCGGTCATCGATCTCGACACCGCGCCGGTCTCGACGGTGAGCGACTCGGGACCGCAATCGCGCGGCCCCGCGCAACGCGTGGCGCCTTCGCCTGCGCCTTCGCCTTCGGTGCCGGTGGCCTCGCGCGTGCTATCGACCCGCCCGCCGCCCAGTGGCGGCCGCCTCAACGCGCTGCCCGACGACGGCGTCGAAGGTCTGCGCGAGACGCTCCGCCATCTCGACCTGCCGATGCTCGACGCGCTCGCGCGCCGCGAGCGCGGCAACGCGACGGGACGCGTGGCCCGCGCCGTGGCCCTCGCGCTGCGGCTCGAGCTCGATGCCGCGGCGCTCATTCTCGAGCCCCTCGCGGTGTCGAGCGACATCGCCCGCGCCGTCGGTGCGACGGTGCTCGCGCCGCGCGCGCGCCGGGTGACGCGCGCGCGCATCGACTCCGATCGCGAGGATCGGTGGCTCGACACCGTGCCCGCCGAGCTCGGCGCGCTGCTCGCCTCCTTCGCGGCCGCGCTCTCGGCCCGGGAGGACGCCGCGCGGGACGTCGCGCGGTGCACGCGCGCGCTCGATCGGCTCGATCGGCTCGACATCCGCACCTCGCCGGACACGGCGCGCCGCGTCGACTCGGCGCGCACCACGCTGCGCATCGCCATCGCGGCGGCGCGGGTGCGGAGCGGCGAGCTCACGTCGGGCGCGGGCCTCGACCTGGTGGCGCCGCTCGAGACCGGTGACGGTCGCCTGCGCACCGCGCTCGACCGCGTGGTCCGCCCGCTCCTCGCTGCGGCCATCGGCGTGCGCGTCGACGAGGGCCGCGCGCGCGACGATCTCGAACGCGCGGTGCGCGCCGCGAACGAGTCGGGCGCGCCGCTCCTCGAGGCCTGCGCGTCCGCGGCGTGGGGCCGCCTGCTGGTCGATGCGCCGCTGCGCGTCGAGCAAGGCCTCGCGGTGCTGGAGCGCGCCACCACGCTGCTCGCACATGGTGACGCGCCGAGCCTCGAGCACGAGGCCGAGCACCATCGCGCCGCCGCGCTCATCGTGCAGGGCCGCTGGCAGGAGGCGGTGCCGCGCCTCCAGGCCGCGCGTGAGGCCGCGCATGCCGAGCGCGCGCTCGAGGCCGAGGTGCTCTCGGCGAGCCTCGAGGTGGTGGCGCATCTGGCCCTCGGCGATCACGATCCGGCGCGCGAGGCCGCCGCCGCCCTGGGGGACGCCCGCATCGGCACCGCGCGCGGTCGTCCCGCCGCGTTCGCGTGGATCGCGAAGAGCCTCGAGGCGCTTGCGTCCGGCGATCGCGAGGCCGCGGAGGATGCGCTCGCGGAGGCCGGCGCGCGCGCTCGCGAGACCGAATCCGAGCAGCACGCCGATGCCTACGTGCTCGTCGAGGTGCTCGCGATGCTGTTCGACGCGGTGAAAGGAAACCTGCCGGACGTGATGGGCCCGGCGGCCGAGCTCGAGCGCTTCGCTGCCGAGCGCGGGTTCACCTCCTTCTACTGGTTCGACGTGCTGCGCAGCGTCGTGGAGCGCGTCGACGATCCGCAGGTGCGCGTTCCCATGCTCGACGTGCTCGCGCGCATCACGCTGCTGCTCGGCCCCGCGAGCCGGATCGCCCGCGATCGCCGCACCAGCGCGCCGCCCGGGATGCTTTCGTGAGCTTCCCTGACGGGCTGCGTCACGCTTCACCACTGCCCTTTGGCCCGCCAGGTACCCGTGCTATTTCGCGGGTCATGTCGACCGAACACCTCGGGATTCTGGGCTACGACAGCTTCCACTTCGTCGTCGAGAACCTGGAGCGCAGCCGCCAGTTCTACACGGAGAAGTTCGACTTCAAGGAGGTCGCGCGCGCCGGTGACGAGCTCGCGGCCCGCAGCGGCCAGCAGTCGGTGGTCTTCGGCGCGGGCGACGTGCGCGTCTGCGTCTCCACCCCGCTCACCCAGGCGTCGAAGGCCGCCCGCTACCTCCAGCGCCACCCGTCCGGCGTGATGAGCCTCAGCTTCACCGTGAAGAGCCTCGACGAGACGATCGCCTTCCTCGAGCAGCGCGGAGGTACCTTCCTCGCCGACCCCTACGAGGACAAGGACGGCAAGGGCAGCTACCGCTCCGTCGAGATCGCGACGCCCCTCGGCGACGTGGCCTTCCGCTTCGTCGAGCGCAAGGACTACACGCGCTTCGCGCCCGGCTTCATCGACTCCGGCGTCGGCAACGCCGGCGCGCCGAAGAACATGTACGGCATCAAGCGGATCGATCACGTCACCGCGAACGGCCTCACCATGCAGCCGATTGTCGCGTGGTACCGCGACGTGCTCGGCTTCGAGCCGTTCTGGGACATCAGCTTCCACACGAAGGACATCACGACCAAGGCGCCGCAGGCAAAGGCCGGCTCCGGCCTCCGCTCGATCGTCATGCACGACCCCGTGAGCCACGTGAAGTTCGCGACCAACGAGCCGCTTCGCCCGAACTTCCGCGACTCGCAGATCATGAAGTTCGTCGACGACAACGGCGCGGCGGGCGTGCAGCACGTCGCGATGGCGGTCGACAACATCGTGTGGAGCATCGAGGAGCTGAAGCGTCGGGGCGTCGAGTTCATGGACACGCCGAAGGCCTACTACCAGGCGCTCCCCGAGCGCCTCGCGAACCTCGGCATCACGAACGTGAAAGAGGAGATCGCCGAGCTCGAGCGCCTCCAGATCCTCGTCGACGGCGCCGAGGACAAGTACATGCTCCAGATCTTCCTCCGCGAGGCGAAGGCTCTCCACGACGACATGCGCGCCGGCCCCTTCTTCTACGAGGTCATCCAGCGCTGCGGTGACGAAGGCTTCGGCTACGGCAACTTCCGCGCGCTGTTCGAGAGCATCGAGCGCTTCCAGAAGGCTGGCGCGAGCCCGGCATGATCGACCGTATGAGCTGCGGGCTCATGCCCGCGAAGCCGCACACCGTCCTGCGTGATGCCGAGGGTAATCTTCTCCACGAGGAGATGCTCACGCGCGGCGGCTTCAGCGGCGCGTTCTCGTATCTCTACCATCGCTACCCGACCACCGCGGCGGTCGAGGTCACGACGACGACGCGCGGTCACGCCGTCCCGATCGCCGACCCCGCGGGGCGCATGCCGCTCAAGCGGCGGCTCTACGACACGCGCCAGCTGCCGCCGGCGGGCATGCCGTTCGAGTGTCGGGTGCCGCTGCTCACGAACCCGGACCTCACCGTGTACTTCGCGTGCCCCGCCGTCTCCGACGACGTGTACTTCGCGAATGGCGACGGCGACGAGCTGTGGTTCGTCGAGGAGGGCGCCGCGCGCCTCGAGTCGGTGTGCGGCTGGCTCGAGGTGAAGGCCGGCGACTACGTCTGGATCCCGCGCTCGCTGATCCATCGATGGCACGTGAAGTCGCCGATGCGGATGATGTGCTTCGAGGGGCACGGCGGCGTGATGGTGCCTGCCGACTTCCGCAACCCGTTCGGGCAGCTGAAGATGGATGCGCCCTACACGCATCGAGATTTCGTGCGGCCGGAGGGGCCGATCGCGACGCCCACGAAGGTCCAGGACGGCCCGCGCGAGCTCTTCATCAAGAAGACCGGCCAGTTCACGCGCCTCCTCCTGGAGCGCCCGCCGATGGACGTCGTCGGCTGGGAAGGGTTTGTCTATCCGGTGGCGTTCGCCATCGACAAGTACCAGCCCAAGACCGGCCTCGTGCACCTCCCGCCCACCGTGCACTCCACGTTCGCGGGCCCGGGCTTCCTGGTGTGCTCGTTCGTGCCGCGCGTGACCGACACGCATCCCGACGCCATCCCGTGCCCGTACCCGCACTCGAGCGTCGATTGCGACGAGGTCATCCTCTATGTGAAGGGCAACTTCACGAGCCGGCGCGGCGTGGGGCCGGGTGCCATCTCGCTGCATCCCGCGGGCGTCGCGCACGGCCCGCATCCCGGCGCCTACGAGGGCAGCATCGGCTCGAAGCGCGCCGACGAGGTGGCGGTGATGGTCGACACGTACCTCCCGCTCTCACCGACCACGCAGGCCGCGGCCGTGGAATTCAAGGGCTACCACGACTCGTGGCGCACGCCCGACGCGAAGGGATGAGGAACTAGGTGTCACGCGTCGTCGTGCTGGCCTCGGTGCTGGCCCTGCTTCCGCCCGCGTGCGCGAAGCTCACGGGCAAGGCCCCGCCGCCCGTGGAGACCGAGGCGCCCCCGCCTCCGCCGTCGCCGATCACGAGCGCCACGGCGCCCCCGGCGTGGCGTCCGCCCGAGCCGGTGACCACCGGCAGCACCGCGCCCACCGCGAAGGATCCGCCGGTGAGCGCCGATCTCGTGAAGGCGCGCGTCGCCGCCGAGGCGAAGGACTTCAAGAAGGTGCGCTCGCTCCTCGAGAAGAAGGTGCGCGCCGGCAAGTGCGCGCCCGAGGAGTCCCAGCTCGTCTTCCGCGCGTGCACCGCGCTCAAGGACAAGCCGTGCATCGCCGAGGTGAAGGCGAAGCACGCGGACGATCTCACCGGCGAGTAGCGCAGCTTCTGCGCTTCCGTGCGCGCCTTGCGCTGCGTGACGGCGCCGGATCAGGGCTCGGGCGTCGCGGCCTTGCGTGCGAGCCGCTGCTCCAACTGGAGATCGCGGGCGACTGCGATCAGGAACAGCAGGAAGGAGAGCGTGCCAAGCGCCTGCCCGACCGAGAGCGCGACGAGGACGGGCCAGACGGTGGGGTCGAAGAGCGACCACACCATGAGCGGCAGCGCGAGGACGCACGCGACGCACAGGAGCTTCTCGCTTGCCGGAAAGCGCAGCTTCACAGCTCCTTGCCGACCTTCGTCATCGGGTGCGCGAAGCCGTGGCAGCCCACGCTCGCGCACGAGAGCGTGCCGCTACGAACGGATTCCAGCGCCGACGCGTGATCGGGAATGGCCAGCCAGCCCGGCGCGGTCGTCGTGTGGCAGTGCATGCAGTTCGCGTTGGGCAGCGGCTTGAGGATGATGCGGATATCGCGTTTGGACTGCTCGAGCGGCATGCTCCGGTACTCGGTCAAATACAGGTACACGTGGCGCATGCAGCCCATCTTCGTGAGGACATAGCCGTACACGTCGCTCTTCTCGGTCCTTGGCGACTTCGCCTCCACGAACATCGGAGGTACCACGCGGTGGCGAGCGTTTCCGCGCCTCGAGCTCGTCGCCAGCGGCAGCGCGCAGGTCCAGGCCTCCGACGTGGGCGGGCAGGGCCTCGGCCGCGCGACGCTCTCGCTCGACGACGAGTGGAATGGCACCGTCGGCGTCGAGGGGCGGCGCGTCTCCACCGAGCTCGAGCTGGTGGTGCCCGATCATCCGCGCGGCCGGCCCGCGCTCTGGCCGTGGGCGCTCGGCGCCGTCTCGTATCGCCTGGGCAAGGCGTGGGATCTCGCCGCGGGCGTCGAGGCCTCGAGCGGTCCCGAGCAGAAAGCGACGCTCGCCGGGCTCACCCGGCTCTCCTTCGCCTTCGATCGGCTCGAGCGACGACCCGCTGGCTCGCGCTGCTCCTGCTCTGCTCGCTGCTCGCGGCGTGCGCGGGCATCCTCGGCATCAAGCCGCGCGATGCCAGCATCCCTTCGAGCACCGCAAGCACTCGCTCGCCGGGATCGCCTGCGTCGAGTGCCACGCCGGGATGCAGCACGCGAGCGAGAGCGGGCCGCTGCACCTTCCGACCACGGCGAAGTGCGTGAGTTGCCACGCGAAGCCGCACGACACGCACGCCTGCGAGGGTTGCCACGGCTCCACGCACACGCGGCAGGAGGTCGGCCTGGCGCGCGAGCACCTGCGCTTCGCGCACGAGAAGCACCTGCCGCCGCTCGGCGGCCAGTGCGTGCAGTGCCACGGCGCCGCCGGCAAGGTCGACCAGGTCTCGCTCCGGCCGAAGATGGCCGA
>JAYTHX010000403.1:0-10578 GCA_043732195.1 Polyangiaceae bacterium | reverse complement strand
CACTTTGCGTAGTTCTTGTCCTCGAACCACTTCGAGTTCCACGTCTTGATGACGCCGAGGCGGAAGCCGTACGGATGAACTTTCTGACCCATGTTCGTCTTACTCGCGCGTGCCGAGGTGGATGGTGATGTGGCTCATGCCCTTTTGGATCCGCGTGGCGCGGCCCATGGCGCGAGGGCGCCAGCGGCGCATGTGCTTGTTCGGCGCCTTGTCGACGAAGGCCGTCTCGACGAACAGCGAGTCGAGGTCGGTACCCGGGCTCGTGGTGCGCGCGTTGGCGACCGCGCTCTCGATCAGCTTCGAGATGACGGGCGCGCCCGCCTTCATCGTGAACTGAAGGAGCTGCAGCGCCTCGCCGGCCTGACGGCCGCGGACGAGATTCACAATCATTCGGGCTTTGCGCGGACTGATGCGCGCGAAGCGGGCGATCGCCTTCGAGACCATGGACTTGGCGGACTTTCCGCCGGACAGCTACGTGATTGACGCAGCGCCGGCTGTTTCAGAACCCCGTCGTACCGCCTGCGCGTGCGTTATGCGACTCGCAGAGTGGCCGTTACGGCGGTCCAGAGACCGGAACCATCGAGAAAGCCTGTGCTTTTTCGACGCCCAAGCACCCTTTTGGGGAGCAAGGAGCGCGTACTTTACGCAGATTCACGCACTTCGCAAGCGGTATGGAGCGAAAAGCCCCAGATCCCTCAGGCGTTCGCGAGAAACTCGCCCAGAAGTGCATTGAAAACCTCGGGACGCTCGAGGTTGCAGAGGTGCCCGGCGCCGATGATCACCTCGCGGCGGGCGCGAGGGAGGGTGCGAGCGTAGGCCTCGGCCATGGTCGTGAAGCTAGGGATGTCGAGCTCGCCGGAGATCACGAGGGCCGGCACGTCGAGCGAGCGGAGGCGCGGGAGCGGGTCGGGATCGCTCCAGCGGGAGCCGATGCGTCCGGTCCAGTGGCCACCACCGTAGTCGAGGACGATCTGGCGGAGCTCCTCGAAGAGCTCCTCGTTCTGGCGGATCCCCTCGAAGAGCGGGTCATCGAGCCAGATCTCGGCGGCGGTGGCGCGGTCGCCCTCGCTCGCGAGCGCCACGCAGCGCGACCACGCCTCGATGCCCGTGCGGCGGCCGAGGAGGAGCGGGCCCGTCAGCGTGAGGGAGCGCACGCGGCCCGGATGCTGGAGCGCGAAGTCCGCGGCCACGGCAGCCCCGAACGAGTTCGCGACGAGATGCGCGCGGTCGATACGTGCGACATCCAGTGCCCGCAGCACGTCGGCCGCGGGGTCGACCTCGCCGAGCTCGCGCGCCTGCGGGCCGAAGCCGGGCAGATCGAGCGTGAGCACGCGGTAGTCGTTCGAGAAGGCATCGACCTGGCGCTTCCACATGCGCGAATCGAGCGCGAAGCCGTGCAACATGACGACCGCGGGCTGCGAAGCGCGGAGCGATCCCGACGGGCGATCGTGATCGCGGTCGTGGTCGCGGGGCGCGCCGCTCGACTTCGTCACCGCCGTCATCGCCTGCTTTATAGATGCAGTCGCGTCGCGCTGAAAGTCATGGACGCGAGGGGGCGCGCTTTTGTCTCGATCGCGCGGGTTCCGCGGGCGGATCCGCGGCCGCGCCGTCGTCGACGAGGTAGCGCAACACGAGGTCGACGAGCTCGCTCTGGAGCACCTGCTCGTCGAGCCCGGGCGGGCGCTCGAGGAGGCACGCGAGCATGACCGCACGCACCGCCTGGAAGATCACGAACGCCGCGGCCTCGACGTTCCCGCGGCGCACGCTCGCGCCGGTCGCCACGAGGAAGTGCCGGATGATCGCGACCACGCGCAGATCGAACGCCTCGACGCGCGCCGGTTCGACCACGCGCAGCCCTTCGATCACCAGGACGCGATGCAGCGCCGGCGCCGACGCGTAGAGCGCGCCCAGCCCCTGCACCACAGCGGTCACGGTCTCGCGTGGCCGCTGCTCGAGGTTCGCGCTCGAGAGCACCTCGCCCATCAGCGCGAGCGCGCGCTCGAACTCGCGATCCTGGAGGGCATCGAGGATGGCGTCGCGATGCGCGAAGTACTGGTACAGCGTGCCGACGCTCACGCCGGCCACCTCGGCGACGCGAGTGGTGGTCGCGGCCTCGATGCCCTCGCGCTCGAGGATCCGAATGGTGGCCTCGAGGATCGCATGCACCGTGGCCTGCGCACGTGCCTGGCGAGGCGCTTTTCTCGATGGGGCAGCGAGCTTCTTCGACATGAGAGAAATCCGAAAGGAACGCGAATGGACGGACGGGGCATCGCGAACGATGATCAGGGCGCCGGATCTGTACACCGAACCGACGATTCCACCACCGAGAACCATCCCATGCGCCCTCGCATCGCCGCCGACTGGCGGGCCATCTTCTGGGTCTTCGGGCTCATGCCCGGCGCCGCCGTCGCGCAGTACGTCTTCCCTGCCCTCGCCGGCTGGATGCTGCCAGTCTCGATGTACCTCGGGTACGCGGCGGGCGTGCTCGCGCACAACCACAACCACACGCGCGTGTTCGAGGGCCGGCGCATGAACGCGGTCCACGCGTCGATGCTGTCGTTCTTCTACGGCTACCCGACGTTCGGGTGGATCCCCACGCACAACGAGAACCATCACCGCTACGTGAACAAGGCGGGCGACGCCACCGCCACCTGGCGCCACACGCGCCGCAACACGGCCTGGACGGCGTTCGCGTACTTCTTCTACTCCGCGGTGTGGCAGGGTCCGGCGATCGCGGGCTATCTCGCGCGCGTTCGGCGACGCAGCACGCGCGCCTGGCTGTGGCTGCTCGGACAGTACGTGCTCGTCTTCGGCGGACACCTCGCGGCGCTCGCCCTCGCGGTGCGCCTCCACGGCCCGAAGACCGGCGCGCTCGTGTACTTCTCGGCGCTCGGGATCCCGGCGGCGGGCGCGCTGTGGGGCTTGATGTTCACGAACTACGTGCAGCACGTCGACTGCGACGAGAACTCGAAGTGGAACCACTCGCGCAACTTCGTGTCGGGGTGGATGAACTTCCTGGTCTTCGATAACGGCTTCCACACGGTGCACCACCAGCGCGCGAACCTGCACTGGAGCCACGCGCGCGCGGCGCATGCCGAGGTCGCGCACGAGATCGACCCGCGCCTGAACGAGAACGACATCGCGAGCTATTGCTGGAAGACGTACGTGATGGGCCGCCCCCCGGCTGTCGCCGTCGACGCGTGAGCGGGGAGGAGCGAGATCTCCTTCCAGGGGTGCTTCGCCCTCGGGCGAAGGAGGAGTGACCGCGAGGGTGGAGCGAAGGGCGGAGGCGAAATGCCCTCCGAGCACTCCGGGGCTCCGTGTGAAATCTCGTCTCGCGCTCCGCGGAAGCTCACAAATCGACGGCCCTTCGAAAGTTCGCGGCCGGCTGCCACGACCGGGAGGCATGCCCGAGACGACCGTGGTGGCCCTCGAAGGGGTCTCGAAGACCTATTCGATGGGTCAAGAAGCGACCGAAGTTCACGCGCTACGCGACGTCTCCCTCGCCCTCCGGGTCGGGCAGAGCGTCGCCATCATGGGGGCCAGCGGATCCGGGAAGACAACGGCGCTCAACATCATCGGCACCCTCGACCGGCCCACCGCCGGACGCTACCGGCTCGACGGCGAGGCCGTGGAGGAGCTCGACGAGGAGGCGCTCGCCGTCCTCAGGAACCAGAACGTCGGGTTCGTCTTCCAGTCGTTCCATCTCCTTCCGCGGTCGAACGCGGTCGCGAACGTCGAGCTGCCCATGGTCTACGCCGGCGTGCGGCCGCGCGAACGACGCGAGCGGGCCCGCGCCGCGCTCGCGCGCGGCGGCCTCGAGGCGCGCTCTGACCACTTCCCGAACCAGCTATCGGGCGGACAGCAGCAGCGCGTCGCCATCGCGCGCGCCATCGTGAACGAGCCCGTGCTGCTGCTCGCCGACGAGCCCACCGGCGCGCTCGACTCCGCCACGTCGCGCCAGGTGATGGAGCTCTTCGGAACGCTCCACCTCCAGGGGATCACCGTCGTCCTCGTCACCCACGATCCCGCGGTCGCCGAGTACGCGGAGCGGGTCATCACCTTCGCCGACGGCGAGATCAAGGACGATCGCCTCACCTCGAAGGGAGTCGCCGCATGAAGCCGCGCATCGCTTCCTCGCGCAAGCGGTGGATCTGGGCGGTCTTCGGCCTGGCCGTGGTGCTGGGCGTGGTGTTCATCGCCGGACGCAGCCGCGCCACGCCCGCGCCGCTCGACCCCGCGCTCGTCGTCACCGTGCAGCGGCGCGCGCTGGAGGTCGAGGTGCTGGAGACCGGGCGCATCCAGCCGCGCGAGAAGGTCGATCTGAAATCGAAGATCGCCGGGCAGGTCTCGACGGTGCTGGTGAAGGAGGGGGTCGCCGTCACCAAGGGGCAGGTCCTGATCGTCCTCGACCCCATCGACTACCAGCGCGAGCTCGCCAAGGCCGATGCCGACGTGGCGCAGGCCAGCGCCGCCCTCGACTTCGCGCGGCTCCAGCACGGACGCGCCAAGCGAGGCGTCGAGCAGAGCATCGTCTCGCGCACCGATCTCGTTCTCGCCGCGCACGAGCTGCGCGCGAAGGGCGTCTCGGTGCAAGCGGCGGAGGTGGCGCGCGCACCGTGGCGCGCGACCATCTCGGCTACACGAAGATCGTCTCGCCCATGGATGGGACGGTCATCGCGCGCGGCATCGAGCCCGGCGAGGCGGTGGTTCCCGGCGTGCAGTCGACGTTCGACGGCAAGGCGCTCCTCACCATCGCCGACCTCAGCTCGCTGCTGGTGAAGGTCGGCCAGTTCCTCACCGCGGGGCCGCTGCGCTGCCGGGTGATCGGCGTGCTCGCGAACAACGAGCGCTTCGGGGTCGGCTTCGGCTTCGACGGGGTGGATCTGGTGATCGCGCCGAGCGAGACGATGGCGAACGTGGACCCTGCGGTCCACACGTCGGCAGTGGTGCTGCTGCGCACCGACGACGCGGCGTCGAACGAGACCGTCAAGCGGCTCGTGAACGCGCGCCTGGTGGCGCGCCATCCCGGGCTCGACGACTTCACGCTCTACGACTTCTCGGGCGTGATGAAGAAGTTCGGCGCGGTCTTCGCGACCATGGAGCTCATCGTCGCGCTGCTGGCAGGCATCGCGCTGCTGATCGGCGGCGTCGGGGTCATGAACATGATGCTGGTGGCGGTCTCGGAGCGCGTGAAGGAGATCGGCATCCGCAAGGCGCTCGGCGCGCGGCCGCGCGAGATCGGGATGCAGTTCCTGACCGAGGCGGTGCTGCTCGCGATCCTCGGCGGCGGGACCGGCGTGGTCTCCGGGCTCGGCGTGGCGGCGCTCGCCTCGGTGCTCATCGCGCGCTTCCTCACCACCTGGCAGCGGTCGCTCGCGCCCGGCCCGACCGCGGCCGCGCTCGTGATCTCGATCGGCATCGGCATCCTGTTCGGGTGGCTGCCCGCAAAGCAGGCGGCGCGCCTCGACCCCATCGCGTGCGCGCCTCGCTCACCGTGCTGGGCGTGGTGATCGGCACGAGCTCGATCGTCCTCCTCGCGAGCCTGCTGCACGGGGGCGAGCACACGCTCGTGGAGAGCAGCCAGGAGGCGAGCGACGAGGACGTGATCGAGGTCCGCGGCGAGGATCCGCCCGCGGCGCAGCGCGCGCGTACCACCCGCCCCCTCACCCGCGCCGACGCCGAGGCGCTCCGTCGTGAGGCCACGCTGATCGGCGCGAAGGTCGAGGCCGGGAGCTCGTTCGACGCGTGGGCGCGCTACGCGGGCCGCCGCAAGCGCGTGGCGGTGGTGAGCGGTGGGCCGGCCACGCTGGAGCTCTATCGCTTGAAGGTGGCGGAGGGCCGACCGCTCGACGACGACGACCGGCTCGCCGGCCGGCGCGTCTGCGTGATCGGCCACGAGGTCCACGAGGTGCTCCTGCGCACCTCGGCGCTGGGCCCCACGCTGCGCCTCGAGATCGACGGCGAGCTCTTCGCGGTGGTTGGCGTGCTCGCGGAGAAGCCGATGCTCGGCAACACCACGTCCACGTACCCGTGGGGTCGCAAGGTCATGGTCCCGAGCACCACGTACGACGCGCTGTACGCTCCGACGCATGCGGTGGAGCGCATCTACGTCCGCCCGCCAGGCCTCCACGCCGCGATGCGCGCGCCGATGCGGGCGAGCGTGCAGCGCGTGCTCCTGCGCCGCCACTTCGGGGTGACGAACTTCGAGCTCCAGAAGGACGAGAGCGGCGGCAAGGAGAAGCTGATCATGACCGTGATCCAGGTGCTCCTCCTGGGCACCGGCGTGCTGGCGGTGCTCGCCTCCGGCATCAACATCACGAACGTGATGCTGGTGACGGTCTCGGAGCGCCGCCGCGAGATCGGCCTGCGGCGCGCTCTCGGCGCGACGCAGCGAAGCATCCTGCTCCAGTTCCTCCTCGAGGCGACGGCGCTCTCGCTGGTGGGCGCGCTGGTGGGCATCGCGACGGGCGTGCTCCTCTCGTGGACGACGGCGGTGCTGGCACGCAGCGCGCTCGGCTCGTGGTCGTTCGCGATCCCGACGTGGTCGCTGGTGGGCCTCGGCCTGGCGCTGCTCACCGGCCTGGTGTTCGGCCTGCTACCCGCGTGGCGCGCCGCGCGCGTCGTGCCGATCGACGCGCTGCGCAGCGAGTGACCGAGAATCAGGGCACGTCGAGGGTGCGCGGCGCGGTCGTCGAGACCGGCGTGAGCGCGCGCGCGTCCTCGCCCGAGATGCCGTCCAGGCCCGCCAGCGTCGGGTACTGGAGCACCGTCCACGTGTACTTGCCGCGCACCGCCGGGACGCCCAGGGAGGTCACGTCCGGCAGCGCCGTCACGCGATCGGTCGTGAGCAGGCGCAGCGACGTGCCCGTCGCCGACGCCGGAACGAGCACGTGCTCCACCACCGAGCGACACGCGGGCTTGTCCGTCCGGGGCGCCGGCGTGATCTCGCAGAGGGTGTTGTCGGCGACGGCGGTGAAGCCGGTGGCGGCGTCGAAGGACGACGACTCGACCGCGCGCGGCAGCAGCATCGTCGTCTTCGCGAGGGAGAGGTCGAGCGAGCGGAGACCGGAGTCGGAGATCGCGTCGCCCTGCTTCGCGACGGCGTGCACGAAGTAGCGCGCCGCACCGACGCCATCGACGCGGAACGGCACGCCGTTGGTGGGGCGCGCGACGACCTGCGCGCTCGTGCGCAGTCCGAAGTCCATCACCAGCTCGACCGAAGTCACCGTGAATCCGGGCGGCGGTACGGCATCGATGGTGAGGTCGTGCGCGGCGGTCGGGCCACCATCCGTGAGGAGCCCGATCGCGTTCGTGATGACGACGGCGGACGCGCCACCGCCATCGGTCACGGGGACGTCGGCGAAGCCCCAGCGCCGCGCGGAGGCGAGGCCTTCACTCGCGACGTACTCCACGGCATGCAGGCTGAACCGGCTGTCGAAGTTGCGGAACGTGGCGACGAGCGAGCTCCCGTCGGCGCGGACGGTGCGCGCCTCGGGCCCGGTCACGAAGTACGCGACGGCATTGCCCGCGGCGACCGGCGGCGAGGTCGACGGCGCGATGTGCGCCGTGAATCCGCGCAGCGGGACGTCGGCGCCGAGCGGCGGCTCGAAGTAGCGATTCGCGAGGCTTCGAAAGACCACGACCTCGCGATCCTTGCGGACCGAGAGGTCGTAGAAGAACGGCCCGTTGGTGATGTGATACCTGCCGCCGAGGTCGGAGCTCGTCTGCCAGCCGGTCACACCGGCGGCATCGAGCCGATCGTAGGCAGCGAAATCCCCGACAGGCTCGAGCCGGACGTTCGCGCCGGCGACGATCTCCGTACCGCGAAGGACCCGCCCCTCGATCCGACGAGCGTAGGGGTCCTCGCTGTCGAAGCGCGACCTCGGGTCCGGAGCATCCCCGCCGCTGTCACAGCCCGCATGAACGGCCAGCGACAGCGAAGCGAGAAAGACGATGACGACCGCGTGCGTTCGCACGAGCCTACGGTACCCGATCCGGCGCTGAGGCCCGAAGTTACCGAGCGGCGGGAGCGCCGCCCTGCTTGACCTTGGACTTCTTGTCGCCCGAGTGTCCGTGGAACGTGCGCGTCGGGGCGAACTCGCCGAGCTTGTGCCCGACCATGTTCTCCGTGACGAACACCGGCACGAACTTGCGCCCATTGTGGACGGCGAACGTGAGTCCGATCGCCTCCGGGGTGACCGTGCTGCGACGCGACCAGGTCTTGATGACCTTCTTCGACTGGGTCGCCTGGGCGGCCGCAATCTTTTCCATGAGATGGCCGTCGACGAACGCGCCCTTTTTGATTGAACGAGGCATCTGATTAACCCTTCAGTCCGCGACGCTTCACGATCATGGCGTCCGTGCGCTTGTTGTTGCGCGTCTTGAGACCCTTCGAGAGCTGGCCCCAGGGGGAGCAGGGGTGACGACCGCCGGACGTACGGCCTTCGCCGCCGCCCATCGGGTGATCGACGGGGTTCATGGTGACGCCGCGCTGGTGCGGACGCTTCCCGAGCCACCGCGTACGACCGGCCTTGCCGATCGAGATGTTCGCGTGATCGATGTTGGAGACCTGACCAATGGTGGCCTGGCAATCCTGGTGGATCATGCGGACCTCGCCGGAGGGCATACGGACCTGCGCGTACGCGCCGTCCTTGGCCATCAGCGACGCACCGGAGCCGGCCGAGCGAACGAGCTGAGCGCCCTTGCCCTTCCGCATCTCGATGTTGTGGATCATCGTGCCGAGCGGGATGTGCCGGAGCGGCATCGTGTTGCCCGGCTTGATGTCCGCGTTGCGGCTCGAGACGACCTTGTCGCCGACGACGAGGCCGTCGGGCGCGAGGATGTAGGTCTTCTCGCCGTCTGCGTAGTGCAGCAGCGCGAGGCGCGCGGTGCGGTTGGGATCGTACTCGATGGACGCGACGGTCGCGGGCACGCCGATCTTCGGGCGCTTCCAGTCGATGAGGCGAAAGCGCTGCTTGTGACCACCGCCACGGAAGCGGCTCGTGATGCGCCCGTGCACATTGCGGCCGCCGCTCTTGGTCTGGTGCTCGAGGAGCTTCTTCTCCGGGAGCTTCCCGGGGGTGAGCTCCTTGAAGTCGTAGCCGGTGTAGTAGCGACGTGCCGGGCTTGTCGGCTTGTAGTTCTTGATGCCCATCTCAGCTCTCCGAGCTCTCGGCGAAGAAGTCGATGTTCTCGCCCTCGGCGAGCGTCACGACGGCCTTCTTCCAGTTCTGCATCTTGGCGTAACCGCGCCCCATGCGGCGATCCTTGCCGCGATAGAGCATGGTGTTGACGCTCTTCACCTTGACGTTGAAGAGGGTCTGCACGGCGGTCTTGATCTGGATCTTGTTCGCGGTGCGGGACACCTCGAACACGACCTGGTTCTCGCTGCGCAGCGTATTGGACTTCTCCGTCAGGAAGATCGGACGACGGATGATGCTCTCGGTGGGGTTCATTTCTCGCTCCCGCGGGAAAGGCAACGCAGCTCGAGCGCCTTCGCTGCGTCCTTGGAGAGGACCAGCGTGTCGTGGCGGAGCAGGTCATAGACGTTCACGCCCTCGGGGGGCAGGAACTGGTGATGCTGGCTGTTGCGGATCGAGAGACGAAGGTTCTCGTTCGACGCGACGTCGACGATCATCGTCTTCTTGTCCGTCTTCAGCGACGCGAGCGCCGTGAGGACGCCCTTGATCTTGATCTCGGAGAGCGTGAAGGAGTCGACCACGACGAGGCGGCCTTCCTTGTTGAACTTCGAGAGGGCGCTGCGGAGCGCGCCGATGCGCACCTGACGCGGCGGCCGGTACGACCAGTCACGCGGGCGAGGCCCGTGCGCCTGACCGCCGCCGACGTAGATGGGCGCGCGGATGGTACCGTGGCGAGCGCCGCCGGTGCCCTTCTGCTTGATGCGCTTCTTCGTCGAACCCGCGACCGCAGAGCGGTTCTTGGAGCCCGCCGTGCCGGCGCGACGGGACGCAAGCTGCGCCCTGACCACTTCGTAGAAGAGGTGTTCCTTCACCTCGGAAGCGAACACTTCGTCCGCCAGGTCGACGGTGCCGACCTTCTCGCGCTTCAGATTGAAAACATCCAGGGTTGCCATTGTTGCTCCGATCAGCGCGGCGACTTGATTTCGACGTCGACACCCGCAGACAGGTCGAGCTTCATCAGCGCGTCCAGGGTCTGCTGCGTCGGCTCGAGGATGTCGAGCAGGCGCTTGTGCGTACGGATCTCGAACTGCTCGCGCGACTTCTTGTCGACGTGCGGGCCGCGGAGAACGGTGTAGCGCGAGATGTGCGTGGGGAGCGGGATCGGACCCGCGACCCGTGCACCGGTGCGCTTCGCGGTCTCGACGATGTCGTTGGCCGACTTGTCGAGCAGCTGGTGGTCGAACGCCCTGAGGCGGATACGGATGGTGGTGGCGGATGCCATTTTGATTACTCCAGGACCTTCGTGATGATGCCGGCGCCGACCGTGCGGCCGCCTTCGCGGATCGCGAAGCGCATCTGCTCCTCGAGACCGACCGGGGTGAGGAGCTCGATCGTCATCTGGATGTTGTCGCCCGGCATCACCATCTTGGTGCCT
>JAYTHX010000402.1:0-10580 GCA_043732195.1 Polyangiaceae bacterium | reverse complement strand
TTCGCCGAGGTCGAGGACATCCTCCAGCGCTAGCACGGCCGTCGCACCGTGCTAAACTCGGGCGTGGTGCGAGGCCTCAACGCCAGCTCGATCGCGCGCGCGCTCTGCATGAGCGCGCTCGTCGGCGGCTGCGCGCAGCTCGCCGGGCTCGGTGAAGGTACCGGCGTCGCAGACAACACGCCGACCACGCCGGCCGGCGTCGAGCCCCGCGGGGACGTGAACATCGCCATCACGCCGACGACGCTCGACTACGGCTCCCTCCCCTGCGGCACCAGCTCGCCCGAGAAGCTGATCAGCATCACGAACGGCGGCGCGCTGCCGGCGAGCTACGAGGTCCAGCTCCCCGAGGGCACGGCGTTCCGGCTCAGCGGCGACGCGAAGGGCACGCTCGCTCCGAAGGCGAGCAAGACCGTCGCCGTCGTCGCCGACCCCCGGCTCGCGGGCGACAACAGCGCCGACCTCTTCGTCACCGCCGGCGAGGCGCTCCAGCCGGTCCACCTCACGACCAAGGGCACGGGTCCGACGTTCGATCTCACGCAGACGACCATCGCGTTCGGCGAGGTGCGGAAGGAGAACGGGGGCACGCCGGTCGACGTGGAGGTGAAGAACAACGGCACCGATACGCTCTCCGTCCCGACGTTCAGCAGCACCGACCCGAACTTCGAGGTCGTGTGGCCCTCCAAGCCAACGGCGTTCTCGGTGCCTGCCAGCGGCAGCGGAAAGTTCAGCGTCACGCTCAAGGTGGCGACCGCCGCCGACGGCGCGACGCTGACGTCGACGATCAAGCCGACGGTCACGGCGGTTTGCGGAATGCCCCCCAGCCTCACGGCGAGCGGTCAGCGCGTGACGTCGGACATCACGGTGAGCCCGATCGACTGGGGCAAGCAGACCTGCGGCACGACGCCCGACACGCGCGTGGTCACGATCAAGAACTACGCGAACATGCCGGCCACCTACACCATCGACAAGGGCGCGTGCCCCAGCTTCGACGCCAACGACAAGTCGGGCGGGAACGTGGCTGCCGCGCCGTCGCCGTCGACCCCGGCGACTGCGACCATCGAGGTCACCCCGAAGCGCCTCGCCACCATCGCGCCCTTGCCGAACGTGACCGAGCAGCTCGGGATCGTGCTCGTCAGCCAGGCCCCCGGGGCATCGGGGCGCCGGAATGCCGCGCTCCACGTCGACACGCACGGGGCCATCGTCACGCTCACGCCGACGCTAGCGTTCACGCAGGATGGCACGAAGACCTTCACCGTGGACAACACCGGCAACGAGGATGTCGTCCTCACGTGGAGCCTCCAGCGCTCGAGCATGGCGTGGTCGGGGAACGGCCCGACGTTCGTCAACGGCGGCTCGAGCGCCAACGGGACGGTCACGCTCAAGAACGGAAACGCCGGCGACAACGCGACGATCAAGCCTACCCAGGTGTTCCTGACGACGAAGCCCGAGTGCAAGCCGATGGGATCCGTTTCCGCGACGCGCTGAAGGCGAGGCGAAACGCGAACGGGTGACAAGCCTCGTCCATGAGTTGAGGTAGGTTGGGACGATGCGCTACTTCGCGCTCACGGCGCTCTCGGCCGCCACCCTCGCGGCCTGTCTGGTCGTTGCGTGTAGCTCGGACCCGAGCGGCGGCGGCACGCCGGACCCGACCGAAGGCGGCGCCACGACCGATGGGCCGAACGCCGCCGACACGTCGATCGATCCGGTCGACGGCGGGCGCGACGCCGCGAAGAAGGACGGCGACACCGACACGGACGGCGCGATCCCCGACGATGGCGGGAAGATCGACGGCGGTGATCCGCCGGGCGTGCAGCTGATCGGTCGTTTCGAGAACGACGGGACCGGCGACAACATCGCGTTCCCAGGCTCCAAGATCATCGCGCGCTTCAACGGGGCCGACGCCGTCGTGAAGCTTTCGCAAACCGACGGCTTCAACGTCGGCGAGCACACGTGGATGAACGTCGTTGTCGACGGCGTCCTACAGCCGAAGATCGAGATCGTCGGCGCGAGCCATAGCTACACGGTTGCGCAAGGGCTGGCGGCTGGCGCGCACACCGTCGAGCTCGAGAAGCGCACCGAGGGCAACATCGGAGTCATCCGCTACGAAGGCTTCACGTTTCCGAATGGCGGCGTGCTTCTGGGACCGCCCGCGCGTGCTGGCCGCCGCCTCGAGTTCCTCTCGGACTCGACGGTCGATGGCTTCGGCATCGAAGGTAATCGCAACACAACATGTGGCGTCGGTCTCGCCCCTCCACAATTCAACAACTCTCGTAAGAGCATGTCAGCGCTCACCGCCGCCGCCCTGAGCGCCGAGACCTTCCTCATCGGCTATTCGGGTAAGGGCCTCACGAAGAACGGCGCCGAGAGCGACAAGCTCCTGTTTCCCACGCTCTACAACCGCTCTCTGCCCGACAGCGCAGGCAGTGTTTATGGTTTCGCGCTCAAGCCTGATGCGGTGATCATCTCGCTCGGGGGCGTCGACTTCGATGGCCTCACTGCGGAGCCCGCAGGCTTTTCGGCGTCTTACGGCGGCCTCGTGGACAACATCCGCACGAGGTATCCGAGCGCTTGGATCTTCCTCACGGTGTGGTCGCAGATCAAGGACGACAATATCCTCACCCGCACCGCTATGAAGAACTCGCTCGCAGGCATCATAGCTGCCAAGGCGGACCCCAAGATCTCGTATTTTCAGTTCCCTGAGGCGATGGTCGAAGTCGACGAAACGGGTTGTCAGTATCACGGCAACGAAGCCCATCACGCCTCCATGGCGACGCTTCTCACCGCCGAGATCAAGGCCAAGCTCGGCTGGTGAGCTACTCCACGACGCGGAGATGCTTCTTCGCGCCGAGGCCCTTCTGGCTCCCTTCGAGATCGGGCGTCTTCACGAACACGTCCGCCGGCGCGGCGGGCGCAGGCGCGGCCTTCCACTCCGCGTAATCGTCGGGTAGCGGCCCCGGCAGCGTCGGCTGGATGGTGCGCTCGAGCAGCTGGAAGTCGTGCCGCACCACCAGCTCGAGCGGCAGCTTCTTTGCCGGCCCCGAGGCCTTGAACCAGGCCCGCGCGGCGTTGACGTTCTGGATCAGCACCCAGTGCTGCGGGTCGACCTTCGCGGCCTGCGTGAAGAGATCCATCATCGCGTCGTAATCGCCGCGCGCCTTGGCGATGCACGCGAGGTGGTTGTACGCGAGCCCGGGGCACGGGTACTTCAGCTCCAGCGCGCGCCGCACGTGCTGCTCCGCGAGATCGAGCCTGCCCTCGTGGTAGTACGCCGCGCCGAGGTCGAGGTGCGCGGCGTGGTAGTCGGGCAGGAGCGCGAGGATCGCCTCGTACTCGCGCGACGTATCGCGGTGCACGACGCGCAGCCCGTGGTTGTCGCGGAACCACTCGTTGAGGACCTTCATCGTCGCTTCGTCGGCGTCGAACGGGGTCTTCAGCTCCTGGAACGTGCCCTCGAAGAACTCGTCGCGCTTCAGCCACCCGGCCTGCTCCGCGGCGTAGAAGTCCTTCGTTCCGGGGTAGATCGAGAGGCACGAGAAGACGTACTCGTGCGGCTGCGCCTCCGCGAGGAAGCGGAGCGTCTCGGCGAAGGTCTCGCGCGTCTCGCCGCGGTTGCCGAGCATCATGAAGTAGCGGACCTTGATGCCGTACTTCTTCGCCAGCGCAGTGGAGGCGAGGATCTCGCCCGGCGTGATCTTCTTCTCGATGCGGTCGAGGATGGTCTGCGAGCCACTCTCCACGCCCAGCGAGAGCCGCTGGCAGCCGGCGAGGCGCATCTCCTTGAGCAGCTCGTCGGACAGCAGATCCACGCGCGTATCGCAGCTCCAGAAGAAGCCCATCTCGCGCTGACGCATCCGCTGGCACAGCTCGAGGACGCGCTTCTTCTGCGTGGTGAAGGTGTCGTCCTTGATCTGGATCATCTTCACCGGGAGCCGCGCGGTGACCTTCTCCATCGCGTCCAGCACGTAGTCGAGCGAGTTCGCGCGGAAGCCGCGGCCCCACGTGGTCTCCGAGCCGCAGAACGTGCACGACCACGCGCATCCGCGCGACGTCATCATGATGTGCGTGTCGAAGTACTCGTGAGGCGAGGCGAGATCGTCGAGGTCGGCGATGCTCTTGCGGTGCGGGCCCTCGAGCACGTCGTCGCCGTCGCGGTAGACGCTTCCCGCGAGGCCCTTGGTGCTCTCGCCTCTGGTCAGACGATCGACGATCTCGAGGAACGTGACGTCGCTCTCGCCGAGACACACCGTGTCGACGTGTGGATAGTTGCGCAGCAGCTCGGGGCCGAGCGGCGTGGCGTGCGGACCGCCCACCACCACGTGCGCTCCCGGGTGGCGCCGCTTGATGACCTCGGAGACGAGCTTCACGCCGCGCCGGTTCGCGGTCCAGCACGACATCCCCCAGAGCTCGGCGTCGAGCTTCGCGACGATCTCCTCGACCTTCGCCCACGGGTACGACGAAAGGTTGAGGACCTTCACCTGATGACCCGCGCGCAGCGCCTGCGCGCCGAGCGCGAAGAGCCCGTAGGGCGTCTGGTAGAAGTCCGCATCGAGATCGCCGGGCCGGTACTCGGGCGGCGGCCCGTCACTGCCGTGGATCTGCACGCTCTCCCCTTCCCCGGCGATCTTCCAGGGCGGCGGATAGACGAGGGCGATGCGCATCCCGTGAGCATAGCAAACCCCGCAATTCGTGGGGATCGGGCGGTTTCGCGGTCCGTCCGGACCAGTGCATATCGACGGACCTGATGATAGCCACCGCCCCGATCGTCCGATGACTGCCACGCCTCAAGCCAGCGATGTCCTGCCGGTCCTTCCAGGGGACATCCTCGCGGACAAGTACCGCGTCGAGCGCGTGCTCGGCACCGGGGGCATGGGCCTCGTCGTCGCCGCGCGGAACATCAACCTCGGCAAGGTCGTGGCCATCGAGATGATGCTGCCCGCAGCGCTGAACATGCCGCAGGCCGTGGAGCGCTTCGAGCGCGAGGCGCGCGCCGCCGTCCAGCTGAAGAGCGAGCACATCGCCGAGGTGCACGACATCGGGCGCCTGCCCACCGGCGAGCCGTACATCGTGATGGAGCTGCTCGACGGCAGCGACTTCGAAGGGCTGCTCCGCCGCGATCGCTGGCTGCCCGTCGAGGACGCCGTCGACTACGTCCTGCAGGCGTGCGAGGCGGTCGCCGAGGCGCATGCGCTCGGCGTCGTGCACCGCGATCTCAAGCCCAAGAATCTCTTCCTCTCCCACCGCCTCGACGGCACGCCGGTGGTGAAGGTCCTCGACTTCGGCATCTCCAAGTGGGCGATGCAGGACTCCGACAGCCACTCGCTCACGCGCACCAGTGACGTGTTCGGGTCGCCGAACTACATGTCGCCCGAGCAGATCCGCAGCGCGCGCGACGTCGACGGGCGCACGGACATCTGGTCGCTCGGCGTCATCCTCTTCGAGCTCCTCACCGGCCGCATGCCCTTCCTCGCCGAGAGCCTGCCGCAGCTGTGCGCGCTGGCGCTCGAGACCCAGGCGCCGCTCATCTCGACGCTGCGCGCCGACGTTCCGCACGGGCTCGTCGCGCTCGTCGCGCGCTGCCTCGAGAAGACCGTGGAGCGGCGCTTCGCGAACGTGCGTGAGCTCGTGGCGGCGCTCGAGCCGTTCGGTCGCGTGCGGCCGCAGCTGCGCTCGACGGGCAATCACGGCCAGCCCGCCTCGCACTCGCCGAGCGCGTCGACGCTCGTGATCGGCGACCCCGCGTTCCAGTTGCCGCCCGCAGGATCGAGCGGTCCGGGCATCCACGTCATCACGGACGCAGGTCACGATCACCGGTCCGAAAGCGCGCGCGTCCGTTTCGGTGCCGGTGCTCCTGGGCGACGCCGGCAGCGCCCCGCCCGTCCCGCCCGTCGTCCCGCCTGGAGGTGAGCGCCCGGTCGAGCCGCCCGGCGCGGGCGGGAAGGAGGTCGGCAGCACGCAGCGACTGCTCGGCGTCGTCGCCGGCGGCGTGGGCATCGTCGGCATCGGCGTGGGCACCGTGTTCGGACTGAAGGCCAAGTCGACGTACAACGACGCCGTCGACGGCTGCGACGCCGAGCACCAGTGCCCGCAGGGGAGCCTCGACAAGGCCGACGACGCCTCTTCGCAGGCCACGCTCTCGACCGTCTCGTTCATCGCGGGCGGTGTGCTGCTCGCGGGCGGCGCGGTGCTCTACCTCATGGCGCCGCGGATCGCCGCGGCCAGCGGGTCGCCGGGAAGCACGGGGAACATGCAGGTATCGTTGCGCGGCCCCGGGCTCGCCGGCGTGACCCTGGGAGGTGCGTTTTGATCCTCACGCGCAACACGAGGCTGGGCGCCGCGGCGCTGGGCTTCGCGGTGATCCTCTCCGCCTGCAGCTCGGTGCTCGGGTTCGATTCGCTCACGCTCCTGCCCGGCGAGGGCGGCGTCCCTGCCGGCGAGGGCGGCGCGCAGGACGGCCCCACCACCGGCGAGGGCGGCCCCGGCGCCGGCGGCGGGACGGACGCCGAGCCCACGTGCGTCGGCGTCGATGTCACGATGGACAAGAAGAACTGCGGCCGCTGCAACCACGACTGCCTCGGCGGCGAATGCGCGGCGGGCGTGTGCAAGCCGATCCTCCTTGCCGACGGGATCGCCGACGCCGAGGGCCTCGTCGTCGACGACCTGAACGTCTACGTGGCCGAGAACTACCTCGATCGCATCGCGAAGTTCGGCAAGCTCGCCCCGAGCACGTGCATGACGCCGCCGCTCCCGCCGACCTGCCTCTACACGGCGACGAACGTGTACCGGCCCACCGGCATGGGGATCGACGGCACGAACGTCTACTGGGTGAACAGCCTGAGCGCCTCGGAGATCCGCTCCTGCTCGGTGAAGAGCTGCGCCGGCAAGACCCCGAATCTCGTTGCCGCGACCGCCGCGAACGCGTTCGATCACGTCCTCGGCAACGGCGTCCTGCTGCTCGAGCTGATCGTGCGCGACGGCCAGGTGTTCTGGCCCGAGAGCGGCGGCGGCGCGATCCGCAGCGCCCCGGTGGGCGGCGGGACGATCACGACGTACCTCACCAACAGCAGCTTCGCGCCGCTCGCGATCGCCGTGGACGACGACTTCATCTACTTCACCGACGACAGGAACCAGCACCAGACGCAGATCGCGTCGGTGCCGCGGGCCGGCGCGCCAGGCGCCATCAAGATCGTGTCCCAGAGCCCGGCGCGCCCTTACGGCATCGCGCTCAACGGCGTGAACGGCAACCTGTACTGGACGGTTCCGTTCGTCGACGAGAACGTCAACGGCCTGGTCCACACGGTGCCGAAGACGCAGAACGGCGGTCCGCCCGGCACCGCGCTCGCGAAGGGTATCGTCGACGATCCTCGCGCGATCATGACGGACGGGATCAACGTCTACTGGACGGTCACCGGCGTCGGTAACGCCGCCACGGGGTCGGTTCGCTACTGCCCGGTCAAGGGCTGCCCGGGCGACGGCCCGATCGTCATCGCCAGCGCGCAGAAAGTACCCAAGCACCTGACGCAGGACGCCACCGCGAGCTACTGGTCGAACGAAGGCCTCTCGAGCTCCGCGACGTTCAGCGGCCAGGTCTACAAAGTAGCGAAACCGTAGGCCGTCGTGAGCGTCCGGCTCAGGCGCCGAGGGGGGCGAAGAGGACGTCGACGTCGGTCTCGGAGAGGACGCTCGAAGCAGCGCCGGTACCGAGGATGGCGTCGGCGACGTGGCGCTTGCTGCGCTGAAGGCCGAGGATCCGCTCCTCCACGCTACCCGCGGCGAACAGGTGGTAGCTCATGACCGGCTTCTTCTGGCCGATGCGATACGCGCGATCGGTGGCCTGCGCCTGCACGGCAGGGTTCCACCACGGGTCATAGTGGATGACCACGTCGGCGCTGGTCAACGTGAGGCCGGTGCCGCCCGCCTTCAGGCTGATGAGGAACACCGAGGCGGTGCCGCCCTCGAACTTGTCGACCGCGGCGGCGCGGTCGATGGTGGCGCCCGTGAGCTCCGCGTAGACGACCTTGCGCTGCTTGAGCCCCTGCGCGAGGAGCGCGAGCATGCTCGTGAACTGCGAGAACACGAGGACGCGATGGCCGCCCGCGAGCTGCTTCTCGAGGAGCTCGAAGAACATCTCGTACTTCGACGACTCGCGGATCGTGACCGCGGAGCCCATGCGCACGAGGCGCGGGTCGCAGCAGACCTGACGGAGCTTGGTGAGCGCGCCGAGGATCGGCACCGTGGAGGCCGCGAGGCCCTTCTTCTTGATGAGGCGCCGCACCTCGGCGTGCGCCGCGACGCGGATGCTCTCGTAGAGCTCGCGCTGCGGGCCCTTCAGCTCGATGGGCCGCATGACCTCGGTCTTGGGCGGCAGCTCCTTCGCCACGTCACGCTTGTGGCGGCGCAGGATGTACGGCGCGACGAGCTCGCGGAGCGCGATGAGCCGCTCCTCGTTGCGCATCTTCTCGATGGGCACGCGGTAGAAGCGGCCGAAGTGCATCTCGTCGCCGAGGAGACCGGGGTTCACGAAGTCGAGCAGCGCCCAGAGCTCGCCGAGATGGTTCTCGACGGGCGTGCCGGAGAGGCAGAGCCGGTGCTCGGCGTCGACGGCGCGCGCCGAGACGTGCGCGCGGCTGCGCATGTTCTTGATGGTCTGCGCCTCGTCGAGGATCACCATGTGATACGGCGTGGCGACGATGAGCTCCTCGTCGCGGACGAGGATCGGGTAAGTCGTGATGATGATGTCGGCGCCGGCCGACTCGTGCCACGACGCGTGGCGCTCGCTGCCGTGGAAGACGTGCACGCTCAGGCTGGGCGCGAACTTCTTGATCTCGCGATCCCAGTTGGCGACGAGCGAGGTGGGCGCAACGATGAGCGCGGGGCGCACGAGGCGGCCCTGCTCCTTCTCCACGAGGAGATGCGCGATGGTCTGGAGCGTCTTGCCGAGCCCCATGTCGTCGGCGAGGACGCCGCCCACGCCGTGCGCGCGCAGGTTCTGGAGCCACGCGAGACCTTCGACCTGATACGGCCGGAGATCCGCCTGGAGCCCGGCGGGCTTCTGGACCTCGAGGCGCGGCGCCGCGAGCTTCTCGGCCCATGCGCGGGCGCGGCCGTCGCCGCCGACGGCGAGCGTTGCGCCGTCCTGCGTGAATGCGTCCTCGAGGGCGAGCAGCGCGCCGGCGCGGATCTGGGGGAACTCGATCTTCCCCTTCACGCCGTTCTGGCCTTCCCACAGCTCGGCGAGGACGCGCAGCAGCGCGCGCGCGCGCTCGGCGGGGACCGGCAGGTAGAGGCCGTCGCCGACGGGGAGCGCGAGGCACTTCTTCGTGCTCGCGGCGAGCTCCTGGAGGCCCTTGCCGTTGTGCCGCTCGATGAGCTCGAGGAGCGCAGGCAGGAGGTTCACGCGCCGGCCGTCGAGATCGATGCCGAGCTGGAGGCCGAACCAGTCGGGCCGCTGCTCGCCGCCCTCGCCGGTGGCGCTCTCCACATTCGCGTACCAGGCGGGCTCCCGATCGACGACGCGGAACGGGTACTTCGGATCGATCTCGACCTGCCACCCGAGCGCGCGCAGCTGCGGCACCACGTAGGCGCTGAAGGCGCAGAAATCGTGCACGTTGCCTTCGCAGCGGATGACGTAGTCGGCGTGGACCGAGCTCGCCCAGTCCTCGAGGCAGTCGAGCGGCACGGCGCCGAAGCTCTCGAGGAGGCGGCGCGCCTCGCGCTCGGCGACGCGATCGCGCGCGGGCATGGCGAGGAGAGGGTCCTCCTCGACGTCGTCGCTGGAGTCCTCGTCGCCGTTCGCGTCGGACGCCATGTAGCGGAGGCCGCCGTACTCGAACGCGAGCTCGAGGAGCGGGACCTGCTCGGTCTCGTACTTCGATCCGAGGCCTTCCGTGTGGTGGATGACCACCTCGTCGGCGAAGAGGCGGATGCAGGGCACGCACTTCACGGGGCCGGTGGACAGGGCGTGGGCGGCGGGGCCAGTCCGCTGGCGGACCGGTCGAGACTCACTGAAGGGTGCTGCAGGGACTCGATCGTCGTCCCATCGGCTGCCTCTGGCCGAGGAGCCAACGTCGTGAATCGATGACACGAACGCCTTTAGATCACAACGGATCGGGATTGTCGATCATGTTGCGAACGCGGGCGACGCGCCTTCGTTCCGCGAACGGTCGCGAGGAGGCGTCGAGCGGTCGGTCGCGAAGCAATGTCCGGGCGCGCTCGCGCGTCACACAGGGATGCAGAGCGCACCTCCTCCGGTCGGCGTCGAGCCGTCCCCCGCTTCGGCCTTCGAGGCGGCTCCGCCGGGGCCGCCACAGCATGCGGTAGTCCATTGGGGACGCCCCCCCTACCGACAGGGTCCTGCATGGATGCCGCCGCCGCTGGTGCGGCGCGCGAAGCCGGCTCCGTTCCGCGCGAAGGAGCTCGCTGCGGCGTTTGGCATGGCGCTCGCTTGTGACGTCGCGCTCTGGAGCGGCAGTGGCCAGCGGCTCGCGTCGGGGGGCTTCGGCATGGCGTTCTTTTTTCTCGCCGTGCCCGCGGCGATCATCGCCGCAGCACGAGCGTGGCGCGCCTCGGCCCGTCTCGCGGTG
>JAYTHX010000401.1:0-27417 GCA_043732195.1 Polyangiaceae bacterium | reverse complement strand
GATCCAGCCCTCGAACCGCCCGGAGGATCTGCGAGAGGGTGTGGTCTACAAGTACTTCGAGGGCGACCTCCACAAGCTGCCCGACTTCGCGCGGCTGGCCCCGCTGCGCAGTGGGCGGCTGGATCACCTGACGCTCGACGCCGGCTTCCGCGCGGAGCGCTTTGCGGTCCTCTACGACGCGTGGCTCCGCATCCCGGCGGACGGGATCTACCGGTTCGTGACGAAGGCGGACGACGGCGTGTTCGTGGAGATCGACGGCGTGCGGGTGGTGGAGGACGACGGAGAGCACGCGGCGCGTGAAGCGGACGGAGAGATCGCCCTGGAGCGCGGCCCGCACACGGTTCGGGTGGGGTATTTCCAGGGCGTGGGAGGGAGGGAGCTGGGGTTGGTGTGTGGGGGGCCGGAGCTGGTGATGGGGCCATGCCCCCTGGTGAGTCCGTGAGGTTCCCTGCTCCCCGTCTTCGCACTTCGCACTTCGCCTGTTGCCTGTTCGCCGCCATCTCCCTCTCCTCCCCGTGTAGGCCCCTGGAGCCCCCCACGCAATCGCGCCCCCCCGCTGCACCCCCCGCCAGCTACCTTCGTCCAACGCGTCAATGCTCGCTCGTCGCGCCGTCGTTGCGCTCGCCGTACTCGGCATCGTCGTCGCCTCGTGCAAGCACCAGGACGACACGCCGCCGCTGATGCAGCCGTATCCGCAGCAGCCGCCCTACCCGCCGCCGTATCCGCAGCCGCCGCCGCCCGGGTACGGCTACCCGCCCCAGCCCGCGCCCTGGGTCCCGCCGCAGGCTCCGCAGCCCACCGGGCCCACGCTGCCGCCCGCGTTCGGCTTCTTCTGCATGACCGACAACGACATGCAGTGCGCCTATGGCCGCTGCCTCGGCGGACGTTGCGGCGGCTGCTCCGACGCGAGCCAGTGCAAGCGCGGCGCCGCCTGCGTGCCCTCGCCCGTTGGCATGACGTGCTGGCCCGGCGCTGGGGGCAACGCACCGCCGCCACCCGCGCCACCCGCGCCTACGCCTTCGTTCCCGCCACCCGCGCCTTCCGCGCCTCCCGCCCCCAACGCCGATGATCCGTTTGGCCGCGCGCGCCAGATCTGCGTCGACCGTATCAACGTCTACCGCGCGCGCCTCTCGCGCGCCCCCGTGGCGCGCGATCCCTCGGGCGAGCCGTGCGCCGACGAGCAGTCACGCCTCGACGGGCGCTCCAACACCGCGCACGGCACGTTCGGTCGCTGCCAGGAGCGCGCGCAGAACGCGTGCCCGAACTACCCCGGCCCGCTCGAGGAGAGCCTGGTGCGCTGCCTCGACCAGATGTTCGCGGAGGGCCCGGGCGGTGGCCACTACGAGAACATCATCAATGCAAAGTACACGCGTGCCTTCTGCGGCTTCGAGATGATGGCCGGTGGGCGCATCTGGATGATCCAGGACTTCAAGTAGACGATCAGCGCCGGACCTCGGCGAGCAGCAGCGTCGCGGTCGGCACGGGCAGCTCCAGGGGACCGACGCCGAAGCCCTTCGCGACCTCCTTCTGCTCGAACAGGAAGCGACGCAGGACCTCGGGCGGGTACTCCTCGAGCGCCAAGCCAGAGCCCTCGGCGAGCTGGCCGTCACGCGCGCGGACGTGATGCGCACCTTGTCGTTGTCGGCGTCGGAGGCACCGGCGGGCGCGCGCCAGGGGTTGTTGGGGCAGCCGTTGGTCCGGACCTCGTCGGTGCGGACGCCCGGGGTATCGGGGCACGCGTCGATGCTGTCGGGGATCTGATCCCTGTCGCGATCGGACGCGCCGACCGGCGCACCCCACGGCCCGAGGGGCGCGGGGCAGCCGTTCTTGTGCATGTCGTCCTGCTTGATGCCGGCGACGTCGGGGCAGGCATCCGCGCTGTCGGGGATGCCGTCCTTGTCGCGATCGGGCGCGCCGACCGGGGCGCCCCACGGACCGAGGGCGGCGGCCGCGGGCAAGGGACAGCCGTTCTACGCCTGAGCCGAGGCGGCAGCGGGGATCGCCGCAGCGAATCCGAAGACGATAACCGCAAAAACTCCGCTACGCGTTCGGTGCCAGCTCATCAACCCTCCCAAAATCGCGGGATCACGCAGGACCAGTCACATGGACAAGCCCGTACGGTCGAGATTCAAGAAGGTGATCATACACCGCACGCTGGGCCTGCTCGGGAGCCCGTACGACACACAGATTTCCTCGAACTGGCGGGGACTTGGCGTTCTTCGAACAAAAAAGAGCGAGGCCCTTCGCTCGCGCGGAGGGCCTCGCTGGTGCTCGGCAGTCAGGTCGGTCAGGCGTGCGCGCGACCGCGGCCCATGAGGGCGTGCTTCACCACCAGGACCACGACCGCGCCGACGAAGGCGACGAACATGCTCCAGATGTTGAAACCGGTCACGCCGGCCGTGCCAAGCGTGTTGAAGAGGAAGCCGCCGACGACCGCGCCCACGACACCCAGGATCACGTCGAGAACGACGCCTTCGCCGGTCTTGTTCACGACCTTGCTGGCGATGAAACCGGAGATGAGTCCCAGAATGATCCAAGCGACGATCGACATGGCGGTGTGCCTTCCTTTTCGAGGTGGGGAGTGGCGGGGAGCGTGACCACCTCGTCAGCAACCGCCGGGCCAATCGAGAAAACCGCAGAAATCATGCAATTCATCAGAACCGACGCAGCGGCACCGGGGCATTTTGCACGCGGCTGAGACAGATCAGAGCGGGCGCGGTGGCGTCAGCGAGAGCGAGCTCTTGCCAGCGCGCCGCGTGCGGAGCGCGCGGCGGATGACGAGCTCGACATCCTCGGCGTCGACCGGCTTCACCAGGAACGCGTCGGCGCCGATCGCGGAGAGGCGCTTCCACTCGCTCGGGCCGCCGGCCGCGGTGAGCACGATGATCGCCGTTCGATCGGCGGTGCCGATCTCGCGGAGCAGGCCGGTGAGCCTCGTGCCGTCCATCTCGGGCATCTCGAGGTCGACGAGGACCACGGCGTACGGCTCGGTGGTGAAGGCGTCGAGCGCGGCGGCGCCGTCCGAGACCTCGTCGACCACGGACGTGGGAAAGCGCGCCGTGAGGGCGGCGACGAGGATGGCGCGCCAGTCCGGATCGTCGTCGGCGACGAGGATGCGCGCGGGGTCGCGCGTCCCGCGGTGCTCGGCGAGCAACGCGTCGCGGAAGGCGCCGGCGGTCGCCCAGCGCTCGCTGACGTTCTTCGCGAGCGCCTTGCCGATGATGTCGTCGTAGCCGGGCGGAAGCTCGGGGCGGCGCTCACTCGGGGGCACGGGGATCTGGAGGACGTGCTGCGACAGGACGTTCATGTCGCTCGCGCCGATGAACGGCACGCGCCCCGTGAGGAGCTCGTACGCGATGCAGCCGAGCGCGTAGATGTCGCGCGCCTCCTCGCGCACGCCGTCCTCGCCGAACGCCGCCTCGGGCGCCATGTAGGCGGCGGTCCCGACCAGCATCGCCGAGCCCGAGCCCTGCTCCGAGGCGCGCGCGACGCCGAAGTCGCCGACGGCGACGCGGAAGCTCTTGTCGATGAGCAGGTTCGAAGGCTTCAGGTCACGGTGGACCGTGCCGCTGGTGTGGATGGCGTCGACGCCGGTGCAGGCCTGCTCGATGATGCGAATGGACTCGTCGATGCTGAGGAGCTTGCCCTCGGGCCGGTCGCCGAGCCACTGCTCGACCGTCCGACCATCGACGTACTCCATCACGAAGTACGGCGTGTCACCGTGGTCGCCGGAGGCAAAGACCGAGAGCACGTTGCGGTGGGTGAGGCGCGCCATGGCGCGCGACTCGTCGACGAACAACGAGCGAGCCTCGGGGATCGTGAAGAGCGACGGCTTCACGAACTTGATGGCGACCTGACGGTCGAGCCGCTCGTCGAGCGCGAGGGCGACCACGCCCATGCCGCCGACGCCGAGCACGCCCTCGATGCGGTACATGCCGCCGACCACCGTGCCCTGGGTCACGCCGACCTCGGCGAGCGGATCGGTGGCCGCCCTCAGCTGTTCGGATCCGTTGGTGCTCATGCCGTTCCCAGGTTCGACCAGACGCTACCACGCGTAGGATGCCCGGCCATGGGAACGTCGCGTGGTGTGCTCGTGACGCTGGCGCTCGCAGGGCTCTGCGCATGCGCCGCGGTGCCTCGGATCATCGAGCTGGCGACCACCGGCGACCATCGCGCGCTGCGTGGCCGCCCGGCGGGCGCCCGGCCGAGCTCGCCGGACAAACCGCCGATCCTCTACCTCGCGCTCGACGGCGTGGGCCGCGACACGCTCTACGCCCTCCTCCGCGAAGGGAAGATGCCGGGCCTTGCGAAGCTCCTCGGCGGCGACCACGGCACGTTCCCGCACGCGCACTTCTCGGAGCGGATGCTCTCGACCCTGCCTTCGTCGACGATGGCAGCGTGGGTCACCACCATGAGCGGGAAGCCGCCGAGCGAGCATGGCGTCACCGGCAACGAGTACTTCGTGCGCGAGGACCGGCTGTTCGCCTGCCCGGCGCCGGTCTCCTTCAGCTCCGTCGCGCCCACCATCGCGATCTACACCGAGAGCTACCTCGACAACCTTTCGAGCGTGCCGACCGTCTACGAGCGCATGCGCGAGAAGGACCCGGACCTCCTCGTCTGGGTGGTCATGCACGAGATCTACCGCGGCGCCGACAAGCTGCTCCTGGCGCGCAAGACCGTGCTCGCGAGCGCGTTCGAGAGCGCCGTGGAGAAGGCGGTGGAAAAGCACCTCGCCGACAAGGAGTCGATGCGCGTCTACAAGGAGCTCGACGAAGGCGCGATCGAGACCGTGATCGCCGACCTGCGGAAGAAGGAGGTCATGCCGGACGTCCTCACCGTCTACCTCTCCGGCACCGACCTCTATGCGCACGTGGCCGAGGAGGGGCCGGACCAGGCGAGGCGCACGTATCTCGAGAAGATCGTCGACCCACTCTACGGTCGTCTCGCGGCGGCGCTCGAGGAGCGTGAGGCGCTCGCGGGCCGCTGGGTGGTGGTCGGCGCCGATCATGGTCACACCGGCGTGATGCACGACGACACGCACGCGCTCTCGAAGGACAACGAAGACTCGCGCGCCCTCCTCTCGCGCGCCGGCTTTCGCGTGCGTCCGTTCAAGGAGAAGGTGCCGGAGAACGACCCGTTCAGCGCGGTGCTCGCGTACGGCGGAGCGATGGCCTACGTCTACCTCGCCGATCGCTCGGGGTGCGCCGACGACAAGGACGTCTGCGACTGGAAGAAGCCGCCGCGCTACGAGGAGGACGTCCTCGCGGTCGCCGAGGCGTTCCATCACAACGACCAGCACGGTGACGTCGTGGCGCGGATGCAAGGCGCGCTCGACATGATCCTCGTGCGCCGGCCGCGGCCCTACGCGGAGGTCGATCTCCCGTTCGAGGTGTACCTCGGCGGTGGAAAGACCATGGCGGTGGATGCCTGGCTGAAGGAGAACCCGCACCCGACGTACGTCGCGGTGGGCGCGCGCCTCCGGGACCTCGCGGCGGGCGTCCACGGTGAGCGCGCGGGGGATCTGTTGCTGCTCGCGCACAACGGCGACCGCGACGCGCCCGACGGCCGCTACTACTTCGCGGGCCTCTATCACTCGTGGCACGGGAGCCCGTCGAAGGGTGACTCCGAGCTGCCGTTCATCGTGGCCAGCTCGGAGTATGCGTCGGCCGCGATCGGCGCGTGGGTCGAGCGCGTACTCGGCGATCGGCCCTTCCAGCAGAAGACGACCGACGTGCTGCTCGGCCTGCGCGAAGGCGCGCTGCCGCGTCGAATTCCGGGAAACCGATCCTCGTCGACGCCGTAGTCGTAGCGGGGCGCTGACGCTCTCGATCAAGGGGAGAGACCCGTTCGTCTTCATCCATCGTCTGCGTGGCAGCGCTGTCGGTGGCGGGTTTCGTGGTGGCATGCTCGTCGGACGAAGGCGCGGGAAGCGGCCCCTCCTCGGCGGTCTCGCTCGTGTGCATCTCGTATCGGAAACCGGTCCCGTGAAATCTCGCGAGGGCGGGCGTGGGTCAGTCGGCGCGGTACATCGTCATCACGCACGCGCCGCCGAGGCCCAGGTTGTGCTGGAGCGCGACCTTCGCGTTCGGGACCTGCCGCTTGTCCGCGGTTCCGCGAAGCTGCCACACGAGCTCGGTGCACTGCGCGAGGCCGGTCGCGCCGAGGGGATGGCCCTTCGAGAGGAGGCCGCCGGAGGGGTTCGTGACCCACTTGCCGCCGTACGTGTTGTCACCCTCCTCGATGAACTTCTCCGCGCCGCCTTCGGGGCAGAGGCCCAGCGCCTCGTACGTGAGGATCTCGTTCGCAGTGAAGCAGTCGTGGAGCTCGATGACCTGCACGTCCTTGGGGCCGAGACCCGCCTGGTCGTACACCTTCTTCGCGCACTCCTTCGCCATGTCGTAGCCGACCATCTTCATCATCGACTCCTCCTTGAAGGACGAGTCGTAGTCGGTGGTCATGGCCTGGGCCGCGATGTAGACGGGCTTCGAGATGCCGTGCTTCTTCGCGAACTCGTCGGAGCAGAGGATGGCGGCGCCAGCGCCGCACGTGGGCGGACAGCACTGGAAGCGCGTGAGCGGATCGAAGACCTCGTCGGAGGCGAGGATCTCCTCGACCGACAGCGCCTGGTTGAACAGCGCGTAGGGGTTGTTGACGGCGTGCTTGCGCGCCTTCACCGCCACCTTCGCGAACGTCTCGCGCTTCGTGCCGTACTTGAAGCGGTACTCGCGGCCGGCGCCGCCGAACATCTGCGCGGCAGGAGGCGCCTGGTTGAAGCCCTGCACGTTGCTCATGAGGCCGGCGAACCACTCGAGCGGGTTCGTGCGGTCGTTGAACTTCGAGCCCAGCGCGCCCTTCTCCATCTTCTCGAAGCCGAGCGCGAGCGCGCACTCGACGATGCCGCCCTCGACCGCCTGCTTCGCGAGCATGAGCGCGGACGAACCGGTCGAGCAGTTGTTGTTGACGTTGAACACCGGGATGCCGGTCAGCCCGAGCTCATAGACCGCGCGCTGGCCACAGGTGGAGTCGCCGAAGACGTACCCGACGTACGCGGCCTCGACCTCCTTGTATTCAATCTTCGCGTCCTGGAGAGCGGCGGTCGCGGCCTTGACCGCCATCACGTTGTATTCCTCGCTCGCGCCGGGCTTGGCGAACTTGGTCATTCCCACGCCGATGACATTGACTCTACGTCCCATGATGATCTGCTCCTTGGTCCTGTCGGGCGGTCCGGGAATGCGAGCTCAGACGAGCCCCTTGAAGAAGCTCAGCTTGGCAGCGACGCGCGCGTCGCCGTCGATGCGGATGCGTCCGCGCTGGTAGAGGTCGCGCACGGTCTCGCCCTTTGCGAGGGCCTCGAGGTCGTCGTCGGCGAGCTTGAGCGTGACGTCTGCCGCGCTCTTGCCTTCCTTCACGCTGCCCGCGCCGTTCTTGAGGTCGACGACGAACGCGCTGTCTGGACCGGTGACCACGAGCTGGACGATCGCGCCCACCTCCGTCGCGAGCCCGGGCGTCTTGCCGATGCGCTCGCCGAGCGCCTTCATGATGGCCGGCGCCTTCGCGGTCTTCGGCGCGCTCGGTGAGGCGGAGGCGGCGGCCGCGGGTGCCGCGGCAGCGCTCGCGCCGCGCAGCTTCTTCACCACCTCGAGACCGCGCGCGGGATCGATCTTCTTGAGGAACATCAGCTTCTGCGAGGCCATGATGTCCCCGCCGATCTTCAGCTTGCCGCCGAAGTAGAGCTTCTGCGCGTCGGCCTTGCCGGCGACGAGATCGCGGAAGTCCTGATCGGTGATGTCGAGGATGCAGTCGGCCTTGTCGTCGGACTTGGCCGGGGTGATCGCGCCCTTGCCGTTCTTCAGGTCGACGAGCCACGCGCTGTCGGGGCTCGCGAGCTTGAAGAGGAAGGTCTTCTGGATCTGACTGGCGAGGTCGCCATTGCGCTCGATGTGATCGCGGATGACCGCGAACGCCTCGCTGCTCGTGGGCTCGCCGTCGTTCGCGGCAGCCGCCGCGGGACCGCCTGTGCCGACGGCGGCGCCGCCGGCGATCGCGCCCGTGTCACCGCGCAGCTTGGTGACCACCTCGATGGCGCGCGCCGGGTCGATCTTCTTGAGGAACATGAGCTTCTGCGAGGCCATCACGTCCCCGCCGATCTTCAGCTTGCCGCCGAAGTAGAGCTTCTGCGCGTCGGCCTTGCCGGCGACGAGATCGCAGAAGTCATGATCGGAGATCTCGAGCGTGCAGTCCGCTTTCGTCTCGCCCTGGGTGACGGCGCCCTTGCCGGTCTTCAGGTCGACGGTCCACGCGCTCTCGGGGCCCGTGAGCTTGAAGCAGAACGTCTTCTGGATCTGGCTGGCGAGGTCGCCGTTGCGCTCGATGTGATCGCGGATGACCGCGAACGCCTCGCTGCTCGTGGGCTCGCCGGTGGGCGCTGCCTTCGCATCGCCACCTGCCGGAGCGGCGGCGGCGGGCTTCTTCGCCTCGATCGCTTCCGGGATCTCCTTGTACAGCTCGATGGCGGCGTTGGAGATGACGGTCTTGTCGCGCTCCTGCACCTTGCAGCGGAAGATGATCTTGCCTTCCGCTTCCTTCCACATCTCGGTCACGAGCGTCTCGCCGGGGAACACGCTGTCCGAGAAGCGGACCTGGATGCTCTTGAAGTAGCGCGGGTCGTTCCCCGCCATCTCCTTGATGACGTGGCGCGCCGCGTACCCGAACGTGCAGAGGCCGTGGAGGATCGGCTTCGTGAAGCCGAACGCCTTGGCAAACGCGGGATCGACGTGCAGCGGGTTGATGTCGCCCGAGAGGCGATAGAGGAGCGCCTGGCCCTCGGAGATCTTCTCGGTGACGACCGCGTCCGGCTTGCGATCCGGGACGACGTTCTTCTCCACCGTCGGTCCGCGCTCGCCGCCCCAGCCGCCCGCGCCGCGGACGAAGGTGGTGAGCTCGTTGTAGACGAGCTCGTTGCCGGCCTCGTCGTAGCTGGTGATGGCGGTGACGACGACCGCGCCCTTCCCCTTGTCGAAGATGTCCTTCACCTTCGCCTTGTGGGTGAGCTTCGCGCGCGGCGGCAGCGGGCGCTTCACCTCGGTGTACTGCTCGCCGTGCAGGATGCGGTCGAAGCCGTAGTTGAGGCCGGGCGCGGTCTCGCCCTTCTTCGCCATCTCGAAGACCATGCGCAGCGCGGGGACCACGCCGAACGTGGGGAGCGCACGGAAGTCGTTCGCGTTCTCGTAGACGTACTGGAGGTCCGAGCTCTCGGCGTGCTGGCCGGCGCCGACGCCCAGCGCGTAGAGCGCGAGGTCCTTCTCGTCGTAGGTCGAGGTCTGCGGCGGGAACTCGTACCCGAGGGCGGTATCGACATCGATGAACTCGTTGCCGCCGAGCGCCTTCGTCTGGAGGTTGCCGAGGATGGGCTGCATCGACGAGGTGATGTCGGTGGGGTGCGACGATCTCGAGAAGTCGGTGATCTGCCCCCACGCCTTCTGGAGCTGCTCGGGCTGCATCGGCTTGCCGAGCTTGAAGATCTTTCCTTCGGTGCGCTCCCAGCGGAGCTTCGCGAAGAGGCCGCCGCCCACCTCGAACAGGCCGCCGTTCTCCTCGCAGCTCTCGTGCGCGAGCCACGCGACGAGCGGCGAGACATACTCGGGCTTCAGCGCGTCGGTGATGTCCTTCGGCAGGACGGTCTCGGTGAGGCGTGAGCCGGCGATGGGCGCGATGGTGTTCGCGAAGACGTTCTTCTTCTTGCCCTCGAGCGCGAGGGTCTGCGCGAAGCCGTGGAGCCCGAGCTTCGCCATCGCGTAGTTCGCCTGGCCGAAGTTGCCGTAGATGCCGGCGGCGCTCGCCGTGAAGATGATGCGGCCGAAGCCGGCCTCGCGCATGGGATCCCACGCGGCCTTCGTCACGCGGAACGCGCCGAGCACGTGTACCCGGTAGATGAGATCCCAGTCGTCCTGGCTCATCTTCTGGAACGACGTATCGCGCAGGATGCCGGCGTTGTTCACGACGATGTCGATGCGCTTCCACGTATCGAGCGCCTGCTGGACGATCTTCGCGCCGTCCTCGACGGAGTCGTAGTTCGCGACCGCCTCGCCGCCGGCCGCCTTGATCTCCTCGACTACCTTGTCCGCCGCCGCGCTCGACTTGCCGCCGCCGGTCGCGGTGCCGCCGAGGTCGTTGACGATCACCTTGGCGCCACGCGCCGCCAGCAGGAGCGCGTGCGAGCGACCGAGACCGTTGCCCGCGCCGGTGACGATGGCCACGCGGTTCTCGAAGCGGAGATCAGACATGAGGACTCCAGGGGAGGGAGGACGCCAGAAAGGTTAGCGTGCGAACTATCGGTGTTCAAACCGCCCTCGTCAAGGGACGCGGGCCCCTGGCGGCCCCCCTCGCGCCGAGGCCGCCTACGGAGGCACGAGCTCGTCCGAGGACGGGGAGCGGGGCTTCCAGTTCGGCGGCACGACGCGCACGAGGATGACCGTGATGTTGTCCTTACCGCCACGCGAGTTCGCGAAGAGGACCAGCCGATCGACCGCCGTCTTCGGGAGGTCCTCGGTGCGGAGGACGTTCGCGATGATGTCGTCGTTCAGCATCTTGGTGAGGCCGTCCGAGCAGATCAGGTAGGCGTCACCGACCTGCGGCTTCGCCATGATGAGGTCGATGGGCACGGTGGGCCAGATGCCCACGGCGCGGCTCAGATGGGCGGACTCGGGGCCCTTCACCCCGTGCTCGGCCATCGTGTGATCGTTCGTCATCATCGTGAAGACGCCGTCACGCAGGCGATAGCAGCGGCTGTCACCGACGTGCCCGATGTAGAGCCGGCTCTTGTTCGCGGAGAAGCGCGCGGCGCACACCGTGGTGCCCATGCCTTCGAGGTCCGGCTTGCGACCGACCGTCTCCTGGATCTCGGCGTTGGCCATCTGGATGGCGCGCGCGAGCTCGCTCGCCTCGGCGGGCACCTCCTCGTGCGGCGGTCCCTCGTACTCGCCGGACTTCGCCGCCTCCTCCATCGTGTTGATGACGAGCTGGCTGGCGAGGCGTCCGCCCTTGTAGCCGCCCATGCCGTCGGCCACGACGAAGAGGTTCGCTTTGTCGAAGACGAGCACGCTGTCCTCGTTGTGCTTGCGACGCAGCCCCGTGTCGGTCTGCGCCGTCGCGTGCACGAGGAACATCGTCTCGGCGGCGTCCTCGGGCTGCTCGGCGTCGTCGTCGAACACGATCGGCAGCACCAGCGGGTGGTAGATCTTTCGCTGCACCGAGGGCGGCGGCGCGGTGGCTGCTTGACCGACCTTCGTGACGTCGAGCTCGTCTTCAGCTTCGGTGGGATTGATGACGGGCAGCTCGTCGAGGGACTTCGGCTTCGGCTTCGGCGCGGGCTTCGCTTCAGCCGCCGCGACGGCCGGAAGCGTGGTGGATGACGGAGGTACTGGAATCGATACGCCCGCGGGTCGCGCGCTCTCGCGCACCGGTGTCGGCGGCGCCTCCACGCGGCCACGACGGCCGAGCGCGTATCCGATCGCCGCGACGGCAACGAGCATCACGATCAACAAGCTGATGTCGAGCACACCCATCACCCACTCACTCCTACTCCCGCACGCTACCAAGAATCAGAGATTTGACCGGACCCATCGCTATACTCCCATCGCGTGCGACCCGTACCCAACTGGCGTGCGCCTCGCGATTGATCTTCCAGGGCGGGAGCGATCCGGCCGTCGATCGGCGCCGCCATGCGTCGCTCCTACGGCAGGACGCCGAGCAGCGAGAAGAAGCGGGAGGCGCCCGGGATCAGAAGAAGCCGCTGAGCGTCACGGAGCCGCCTTCCGCGCCCCGCTCGGGAGGCGCAAAGCCGACCCACATCCGCCGCTGCTTGATGTCCTCGCTGCGATGGAGGTGAGGCACGATGATCCCCACTCCCGCGCCGGCGATCGCGCCCGCGATGACGTCGGTGGGAAAGTGGTCGCCGGCGCGTACGCGCTCGATCGCCGTGAAGGTGGTGATGGCCGTGGCCACGAAGAGGGTCACCAGGGGACGGAGCAGGGTCTTGGAGCGCGCGAATGCGAGGTAGGTCGCGGTGGCGCCGACGCTCGCCGTCAGCGAGGCGTGTCCCGAGAAAAAGGAGAGCGCGCTGTCGGTGTTGGTGTTGGCGTAGTTCGGGTTGTTCTTGTTCGCCTCGGCATCGAGGTAGGCGTTCGGACGCGGACGCCGGACGGCGACCTTGACGAAGTTCGTGATCCCGTAGGTCAGCGACATCGTCTCGGCGTAGATCACGCCGTCGACGAGGCCAGCCTGGACGCTGCCCTCACGGAAGCCGCTGAGGATGGGATCGATGACCGCGAACGCGACCGCGGAGTAGAGCCCGATGTTCGAGCGCGTCCCGGCCTTGGTGTCCACGCTCTGCGAGAGCGCGCCGCGGTCGATCTGGAGCAGGCTCTCGCGGTCGAAGTTCTGCGGCACCTGCTGGGGACGCACCTCGCCCGTGCCGTTGATCAGGCTGAGGAGGCCCGCCGCGCCGAGGGAGATACCGATGATCGCGCCGTCCGCGACCGGATCCGAGTCGAAGCTGGCCTTCGACGCCGGCGGCTGCGAGGGCGTCGGCTCGGCCGAGCGCTTTCGCTGCGGATCATCGATGGCGCTCTGGACGGCATCGGCGTTCGTCTCGACGGGCTTCGTCTCCCCCGGCCTGCCGGCGGCGGGTGCGGTTGCGGGCGCAGGGTCGGCGGCTGGCGTCTGAGCCGACGCCGAGGTCGCGCAGAGCACGGGAGCCGTGAGCGCCAGAAGGGAAAAGAGAGCTCGTCGCATGGTGGTTCGTTCGTTCGTCACAGGGTTGCCTCGCAGGAGTTTCGCGTCCGCGACCGCCGGACGGTGCGCAAAACTTCATCCTTCGACGCGAATGGATGCGATGTCGCACCGCGCGCAATCGGCTTGCTCAGCGAGCGTCGATGATCTGCTGGGCCTCGGCTCGCCGCAGGCCGTTCGGATACGTCTTCAGGTACGACGCCGCACGTGCTCGCGCGCCCGGCACGTCGCCCATCCGCCAGCGCGATACTGTGCTGAGGAATGCCGCGTCCTCGCAGCGCGAGTCCTCGGGGAAGTCGGCGATGAAGTCCCGTAGCTCGCGGTCGGCCTGCCCGTAGGAGGCGTGCACGAAGCTGCTGATGGCCTCGTCGAACATCGCGCTCGCGTGATGGGTACGCCGCGCCCCGGTCGTCGCGCTGGCGGCCGACGACGGCGTGGCCGGGCCTGGCGGCGCCGCGCGCGCGCCGTTGATCGCGGTCGGTCTCTCGAGCGCCGGCGTCCCGCCTTCGACGTGCGTCGCCACCGCTGCCGTCGTACGCGGCCACCCGTCACCGGCGTCGAGGAGCGTGGGCTCGGCCTCGCGGAGGCGCAGGACGACCTGGCCTTCGAGGACCTTCACGCTGCGCGTACGACCGAGCGCGACGTCGACGACGAAGCGCGCTGGCGAGGGCTCGATCTCCCCGTCGGGAAGGTGGATCAACGCGCGCTGCGCGCCCAGCATCGGTCCCACCAGGAGCGTGGCCTCGCCGTCCGCGACGTCGACCCGGGCCGTCGTCCCGTCCGTCTGTGCGCGCCACAGCGCCCGCTCGCTCGCCACCACCTCGCAGCGCGGGGCGCTCAGCGGCGTCGTCGACGTCGCGTGCGCGGGCCTCGGCAGCGGAGCCGGCGCGCGCCCGACCACGAACGCCGCCGCTGCCGCGACCGCCGCCGCACCGAGCAGCGTGAGGCTCCACGGGCGCCAGCCGCGCGGCGGCCGGAGGAAACACTCGTTGGCCCGCGCGAGCAGCGCCGCCCGCTGGCGCGCATGGGCGAGCGGCGTGGGATCCACGAACGGCATGGCCCGCGCCGCATCGTGCGAAGATGCGATGGCCTTCCACTCCGCCCGGCAGTCGGCACAACGCGTGGCGTGGAGCTCGAACGACATGGCGTCCGGGCCCTCGAGGCGACCGTCCTGGAGCGCGGCGGCCTTCCACACGAGCGGGCAGAGGAGCGCGCTCACTGCGGGTCGAGCTCGAGGAAATGCATCATCTCGCGGCGTGCGTAGTGGACACGCGTCCAGACGGTGGCGACGGGCACGCCGAGCGCCGTCGCCGCCTCGTCGCCGGAGAGCTCCTCGAGGACCACCATCACGAACGCCGCGCGCTTCTTCGGGGAGAGCTTTTCGAGCGCGCGCTGGCCGCGCTGCGCGTCCTGCGACCATTCCAGCTCGTCGGCGGGCGTCGCCACGCGCGGATCGACGCGCTTCGCCGCCCACTCCTGCGCGCGCTGGAGGATGCGTCCGACCGAGCGCCGGTGCCGCCGCATGACGATGACCGCGATGCCGAAGAGCCACGATCGCACCGAGAGCCCCGATTGGTACGTAGGCGCGGCGACGATGCAGTCGAGGAACGTGTCCTGCACGAGATCGTCGACATCGCGCGGGGCCACCCCGAGCCGGAGCAGCAAGCGCCGCACACTCGTGCCGTGGCGATCGAAGAGCGTGCCGAGCCCCGTGAGGTTGCCGACGCGGATCGCGCTCACGAGCTCGTCGTCCGTGAGGGCATGGATCCCGGCGACGATGGGCTGGCGGCGCGCGTTGCTCACGGCAGGAAGCCCGCCTCTGCGCCGAGCGAGAGGCCCAGGTTCCAGCGCGGGAAGGCGCCGAGATCGGCGAGCTCGGCGCGATGAACGACCAGCCCCATGTCGCCGTCGACCTGGACACGCATGCGGAGCCGCGACGACTCGGAGACCACGCAGCCCGCATAGAGCCCGACGCGCGGGTCGAAGAAGCTCTCTCTCTTGCGCGTGGACCTGCCGTCCACCTTCGGGCCGCCCGCGCGCTCCTGCTCGGCGCCGTAGACCGCGGCCCGCGCGCCGCCGACGAGCACGAGCGGACCGACGGGCTGCCGCCGACCGAACATCGTGCCGCCCCCGATGGCGCTGTAGCGGAGGCGGCCCTTGGTCGCGCTCTCGCTCTCCTGGTCGTGCGCGTCGTGCTCGAGCTCCCAGCGACCGAAGCCGGCGAGCTCCCAGCGCGCGTAGGTCATCCCGACGAAGATCTGGCCGACCCCGGCGACGCTGTCGTTCGGAAAGCTGGCCTTCACGCCGGCGCCCGCGCCGACGAGCACGCGCGGTGCGTCGGGCTTCGTCCGCGTGATCACGTCCTTGGGCGGCGGCTCGCCCGGCGTCGCGCGCGTGGGCTCGGGCGCGGATCCTTCGAGCGCGCGCTCGTCGGCCCCGGGCTCCTCGGGCATCGCGAGGACCGCTTCGGTCTTCGCCGGCGCCGGTGGGGCGATCAGCATCGGGTCGTGGCCGAAGACGAGCAGCGCCTCCACGAGCGGCAGGAGATCGTCGGTGCTCGCGATGTGTCGGCGCGCGACGCGTCGGTCGGCGGTGTTGAACGCGACGCTCGCGCCCTGGGGCTCGGGCGTGACCACGATGAGGCGGCAATCCGTCGTCGAAGGCGTGAGCTCCGCGACGCGGTCCTCGAGGCGATCACGCGCGGTGGCCCACGCGGCCGTGGTCGCGCTGCCCGCGAGGCGAACGCGACACGGCGACTGCGGGTCGGCCGCAGCATTCTTCGTTGCGGCCAGCGCGCCGAGGATCACGACGATCCCCGAGGCCGCGTGGCGAGCAAACGGTCTTCGAAGAGGAGCGCGACGAGTCTCAGAAGGCACCGCCGCATCGTATCCGTCAGCTGCCGAAAAGACCTTCACGTGTGAAGCTCTTTCGATCGAGACGCGGACTCCTGCCATGCGATCACCGGACACCCGGGACACCCTGCCCGGCGAGTCGCGCCGCGCTCGCGTCGCGTTTCTCCTGCTGTTCTTGCTGGGCGTCCGGCCTCCACGCGGCGACGACTTCTACCCCGCAACAGCTGCGTGCGGCGACGGGGCGCAGCCGCCCGTGCCCGCGATGCCCGCGCTCCTCGTGAAGCTCGCGTTGCAAGACTGGCTGATCCTCGCGTATCTCGGCGTGCTCTTCGTGCAGGTGCTCCTCGGTCACGGCGCGCGGCGACCGGCGGCCATCGGGTGCGTCGCGCTCGACCTCGCGGTCTGGCTCGTCGTGCTGGCGCTCACCCGCTCCTCGCTTCTCGAGGCGCAGCCGCTCGTTGCGGCCGTTCTCTACCGCGCGGGCATCGGGTTCCCGATCCTCGCGTCCTTTCTCGAGCTCCAGTACATCCTGCCCACCGCCGGGCACCGCCCGCTCGACGCGCAGCTCTACGCCATCGACATGCGCGTGTTCGGCGTCGAGCCCGCGCAGGCATGGGACCGCTTCGTCTCGCCGTTGACGACCGAGTGGTTCTCGTTCTTCTATTACGGCTACTTCTTCCTGCTCGCTGTGCACGTCTTGCCGATGCTCGGCGGGGCGCCGAGCGGGCGGTTCCTGGCGCGCTTCTCCTTCGGCTTCATCTGGCTCTACTGCGTCGGTCATGCGCTCTACACGTTCGTGCCGGCCTACGGGCCGTACGCGTTCCTCGCCCACGACTTCCACCACACGCTCGAGGGGCCGACGTGGTGGCGGCTCGTGCGGAGCGCGGTCGACTCCGTCGACGGTGGCGCCCGCACCGACGTGTTCCCGAGCCTGCACACCGCGCTGCCGACGTACCTCTCGATCTTCTCGTTCCAGGAGCGCCACCGCATGCCCTTCAAGGTCACGTGGCTCCCGCTCTCGCTCTTCACGACGCAGATCATCGCGGCGACGATGTTCCTGCGCTGGCATTACCTGATTGACATCTGCGCCGGCCTCGCGCTTGCGGTCAGCGGGATCCTCGTCTCGCGCATCGCGCTGCGCTGGGATGCGGCGCGCGAGGTGCAGGGCGGCGGGCCGGTGTGGCCGCTCACCACCGTGCGCTGCGCGGGCGTGCCCGCGCGGGGGTGATCGATGGACGACGGTGACGGGAGGAGTGGCACTCTGCGGATGAAGGATCCTCGCTCACGTCGCGGATACGGGTTCGCGACTCGAGAGTTCCCCACCCGCGATGCCACCGTCTACGAGGACCGCGCGATCACGCGCCCGAAGGCTGGCTCGCGCCTTCGCGGCAGCGCTCGCGCTGGTCGCGCAGGCCGGGCGCGTGCACGCGCAGCCCGCGACGAGCGCCGACGCGCCGGGCGTCCCGGTCATGCCGCCGCGGCAACGTGCGGCACCGGCCGCCGACTATCCGGAGGGCGCCTCGGGCGACGGCGTCGTCGTCGTGACCGTCACGGTCGGGATCGACGGCGCTGTCGACGACGTGAAGGTGGCCTCGGGAGACGAGCCGTTCGCTAGCGCGGCCGTGAGCGCGGCGAGGGGCTGGACGTTCGACCCCGCCACGCGTGACGGCAAGCCGGTCGCGGCGCGCATCAAGATGGAGATCCTCTTCCATCCCCCGGTCGTCGCCGAGCCTGAGCCCGAGCCAGCCCCGCCGCCGGCGCGGAGGCCCGGCGCGCCGCCCGCGCCGCCGCCGGCCGACGAGGTCACGGTGCGCGGCCTTCGCCCGGCGCCGGGCGCGACGTCGCTGGGGCGCGCCGAGGTTCGCCAGCTGCCGGGCGCGTTCGGCGATCCGTTCCGCGCGATCGAGTCCCTGCCCGGCGTGACGCCGATCGTCTCCGGCCTGCCGTTCTTCTACGTGCGCGGCGCGCCGCCCGGCAACGTCGGCTACTTCCTCGACGGCGTGCGCGTGCCGTATCTCTTCCACGTGGGCGCGGGCCCCTCGGTGATCCATCCCGGCATGGTGGAGAGCGTGGATCTCTATCCCGGCGGCTACCCGGCGCGGTACGGGCGCTTCGCCGGCGGCATCGTCGCCGCCGAGACGACCAAGCCGCGCAGCGATCTCCACGGCGAGGGAAACATCCGCATCTTCGACGTCGGCGCGCTCGTCGAGGGCGGCTTCGCCGGGGGCAAGGGCACTGCGCTCGTCGCCGGTCGCTACTCCTACACCGCGGCCATCCTCTCGCTCATCGCCAAGGACACGCAGCTCGACTACCGCGACTACGAGGCCCGCGCCACGTACGACCTCGGCGAGAACGACCGCGTCAGCTTGCTCACGTTCGGCTCGTACGACCTCGTCGGGCAGACGCAGGCCGGCATCGACAACGTCCTCTTCGCCTCCGAGTTCTACCGGCTCGACCTCCGCTACGACCATCGCTTCGGGCCGAACACGACTGCGCGCGTCGCCGTGACCGGCGGCTTCGAGCAGACCCGCATCCCGAACCAGCCGCGCAACTCCAAGGACACCATGAGCTCCGCGCGCTTCGAGCTGGAGCACGTCGCGAACGCGCACGTTCGCCTCCGCGCCGGCGGCGACGTCACGCGCGACGGCTACTCCTCGGACACGCGGCCGTACTCCGACCCGGACGACCCCACGACGAAGAAGTTCAACGCGCTCTTCCCCCCGCGCAACGACGTCGCAGCAGGCCTGCGGGCCGACGTGCAGCTCGACCTCGGCATCTGGGAGCTCGTGCCCGGCGTCCGCTTCGATCTCTTCAGCTCGGGCCCCACGTCCAAGATCGCGGTCGACCCACGCATCGCGTCGCGCCTGCGCGTCGCCAAGCTCGTGCACGTCATTCACACGTTCGGCCTCGCGCACCAGCCGCCCTCGTTCCTGGTGCCCGTGCCCGGCCTGGCGGTCGGCAACCTGAAGGGTGGCCTCCAGCAGAGCATCCAGACGAGCGCCGGCGTGGAGGTCGATCTCCCCGAGGCCACCACCGCGACGCTCACCGTCTTCGACAACGTCTTCCAGAACATGAGCGACACGCTCGGCGTCTCGCAGGGCAACCCGGTCGACTCGGCCTTCAACGAGCCGCGCAGCCTGGGCTCGGCCGTGGGCATGGAGGTGTACGTGAAGCGCAAGCTCACCAAGCGGTTCGGCGGGTACGTCGCTTACACGCTGTCGCGCTCCACGCGCGAGGTGGACCGCGAGAAGTTCCTGAGCGCATTCGATCGCACGCACGTCGGCAACGTCGCCGCGGCCTACGACCTCGGCCGCTCGTGGCGCGTGGGCGCGCGCTTCACGCTCTACACGGGCACGCCCGTGGTGCCGCCCGGCGGCAACGCGCTCATCCCCCCGCCGCGCTCGCTCTCGCCGGATCGCGATCCCACGTTCTACCGGGTCGACTTGCGCCTCGAGAAGCGCTGGAATCTGACGAAGACCGCATGGCTCTCGTTCGTGGCCGAGGTGTTCAACACCACGCTCCGCAAGGAGGTCCTGCAGGGGCGGGAGATCGGTCCCGTCACCATCCCGAGCATCGGATTGGAAGGTGCATTTTGACGCTTCGCAGGCTCATGACCGCGGCTCTCGTGCTCGGCGTCGCCGCGGGCGGCGCGTCGGTGTTCGCGGCGTTCCAGGGCTGCGTCCCCGCGGACACGCGGCCCGTCCCCGGGTCGCTCACCGTGACGGTCTCGCCGAGCGCGGGCGTCCTCGGCGGCGTCGTCACTGCGGACGGCTGGGCGGTGACGTTCGATCGCGTGCTCGTCGGCATCGGGGGCGTGCGCCTCGGCGACTCGTGCCTCACCTACACCGAGCCCGACTACGATCGCGTGCTCGACGTGACGACGAAGAGCCAGCAGAAGCTGAGCATCACGTACGCCATCGGGACGTGCTCGTTCGGCTTCCGCGTCATGCCGCCGTCCACCGACGCGCTGCTCGGCGACGGCGTGACCGAGGACGACAAGACGATGCTCCGCACGCCCGGCGCCGATGCCTACGTCGCGCGCGGCGGGATCGCGTACTCGCTCGTCGGGCACGCCACGCGCGGCGACGTACGAAAGAGCTTCCAGCTCTCCTTCCGCCCGCGGGTTCGCTACAACAACTGCGTGCTCACCGCGGACCGCGGCGATCCGGTCGACCTCCCGTCCGAGGGCGCGCTCGTCTACGACATCGCGATCGAGGCCGAGGCGCTCCTGCGCGACGATGTCGACGCTGCGGCCGCGCTGCGCTTCGAGCCGTTCGCGAACGCGGATCGCGACGGCGACGGTCGGATCACGCTCGATGAGCTGAGCGCCGTCCCGATCGCGACGGTACGCGACGGCGGCGCCTTCGAGGCCGGCACCTACGACGTCGACGACGCGGGAATCCTCCGCCAGGGCCGCCCCATCGTCATCGAGACCTTCGGCGACTATGTCTACGAGGTGCTCATACCCTCGATTCCCCGCTTCCAGGGGACCGGCACCTGCCGGCCGAGCGTCCGCGGAACGCTGGGCGACGGCGGCTCCGCGAGCCCGCCTCCCGGAGGCTGACGCTTGGCGCTCGTGCTCGTCGTCCAGGCCCTGCGCTCGCTGGCGCGGAACAAGGGAAGAACGGTGCTCTCGGCGATCGGCATCGCGATCGCCGTCGCGGCGGTGGTCTGGGTCGTGGCGCTCGGCCGCGCCGGTCAGGAGCGCGCGACCGCGCTGCTCCAGGGCCTCGGCGACAACCTGGTGTGGGTCGAAGCGGGCTCGCGGACGGTCTCCGGCGTGCGCACCGGATCGAAGTCGACGCCCACGCTCACGCTCGACGACGTCGCGGCGATCCGCCGCGAGGTGCCGCAGATCGAGCGCGTCTCGCCGCAGGTCGACGGGACCGTGCAGCTCGTCTCGGCACGCAGCAACTGGACGAGCCGCTCGCGCGGCGTCTCGCCCGACTACCTCGTGGTGAAGCGCTTCGACCTGCAGAGCGGGTCGGTGTTCGGCGAGGAGGACGTGGGCGCCGCGCGCAACGTGCTCCTCCTCGGTCAGACCGTCAGCACCGCACTCTTCGGCAGCGAGAGCCCGATCGGACAACCGGTACGCATGAACGGTCAGCCCTACGAGGTGGTGGGGCTCCTCGCGGCGAAGGGACAGTCGGCGACCGGCCAGGATCAGGACGACGTCGTGATGCTTCCGTACACCACCGCGGTGCGGAAGCTGCGCCCGCCCGGTCAGGCGTATCTCGACGACATCGTGTGCTCCGCGCGGTCGGCCGCCGCCATCCCCGAGGCGGTCGCCGCGATCACCGCGCTCCTCCGCGAGCGCCACCGGATCCGGCCCGGCACCGACGACGACTTCAACATCCGGCACCCCGAGGAGGTGGTGAAGGCGCAGATGGCGGCCAACGAGACGTTCTCGACCCTGCTCTTATCCATCGCGTGCGTGGCGCTGCTGGTCGGCGGGATCGGGGTCATGAACATGATGCTCGCGTCCGTCTCGGAACGAACGCGCGAGATCGGGGTGCGGCTCGCGGTGGGCGCCACCCCCGCCGCCATCGTCACGCAGTTCCTGCTCGAGGCGATCCTCCTGAGCATGCTCGGCGGCGTGCTGGGGATGGCGGTGAGCCTCGCGGGGTCGTCGCTCATCGGCAAGGCGGTGGGCTGGGCGTTGCCGATCCCGCTCGAGAGCTTCGCCTTCGCGCTCGCGGTGTCGACCGCGGTGGGGGTGGTGTTCGGCTACCTGCCGGCCCGCCGCGCCGCGCGGCTCGACCCCATCGAGGCGCTGCGCAGCGACTGAACCGGACTCATCCGGCCGCGGCGCTCCAGCTCGGTAGCGTGATGCGGACCTCGGTGCCCACGGGACGCGCGACGAAGCGCACGTCCCCGCCGTGCAGGCGCGCGGCGTCGGCGACGATTGCGAGGCCGAGACCATGGCCCGGGACGGCGGCGTCGCGGCCGCGCGCGAAGGGCAGGAACAGGCGCTCGGCACCATCGGGGTCGATGCCCGGGCCTTCGTCGCTCACCGTCACGACGACCTCTCCTGCCTCCTCCGTCACCACCACCCGCACCGGCGCTCCCGGGGCGTACTTGAGGGCGTTGTCGATCAGGTTGTCGATCACGATGCGGAGGAGCGCATCGTCGCCGCGGACCATGCCGCTCGCGCGATAGCTCGCCTCCACGCGTGCGCGCTCGGGCTCGGCGCGGCCGGCGATGGTCTCGCGGACGACATCCTCCAGCGCGACGTCCTCCAGCACCAGCGCGCTCGCCCCGCCGCTCGCGATGAGCAGCAGCCGTTCGATGAGCACCGTCAGCCGACCCGCGGTCCGGCGCACGCGCAGGAGCGACTCCGCGGTCGCGGGCGAGCTCTCGGAGGCGAGCTCCAGCTCCGCGATCATGGTGGCGAGCGGCGTGCGCAGCTCGTGCGCCGCCGAGGCCGCGAATCCGCGCGACCGCTCGATGGCCTCGCCCAGCCGATCGAGCAGGCCGCGGACGGTGTGCCGGAGCGTCTCCACCTCCTCGAGGCCGCTGGGCGGGCCGAGGTCGGCGTCGCCGGCGTGGTCCTTGATCCTCTCGATGCGCGCGCCGAGCTCGGTGAGCGGCTGGAGCGACCAGCGCGCGAGCGCGCGGCTGAGGAGCACGCTGACCAGCGCCGCGAGGACCGTCGCCGCCGCGATCGCGAGGAGCAGCACGCGGCTGCGCGCCGATCCGCCGTCGCGCAGCGCGGTCACCGCCACGCGCCGCTCGGGCGCGCCGACGACGCACGTGCGCCACTGTCCTGCGGCGTCGGTGCGCGAAGCGCAGCCCTCCTCCGCGGCGACGCTGACCTGGGCGGCGCCTGCGGTGAGGCTCCCGTTCTCGAAGAGCGCCATGCGCAGCCCGATGGGCGCCACCTCGGCTGCCTCCTCGGTGACGTGCTTCCGCGGGTCGCCGCCCTCGCTGTCGATCTGGCGCTGGATCAGGACCGCGGCGTCGGTGAGGCGGCGATCCTGCGCCGCCTCGTCCAGGCGATCGACGAGCAGTGCCGCGGAGCCCGCGGCGACGAGCCCGACCAGCGTCGCCGCGGCGGTGGCTGCGAGCGCGATGCGGGCCCGCAGCGAGGCGGTGCGACGCTCACGCAAGGGCGTAGCCTTCGCCGCGGACCGTGCGCACGGCGTCGGTGCCGAGCTTCTTGCGGATGCGGTTCATCAGGACATCGAGGCTCGCGGCCGCGGACTCGTCGCTCTCGCCCCACACCTCGTCGATGATACGGCCCCGCGCGACCACGCGGCCCTGCGCGCCGGCGAGGACCTCGAGGATGCCCCACTCCTTCGCGGTGAGCGGCACTTCGCGGCTCGCGACGCTGGCGCGCCGCCGCGCGAAGTCGAGCTCGATGCCGGGCCGCGACCACGCGCGAGCCGACGGGATCGCCGCCCGCCGTCCGAGCGCGCGCACGCGTGCGCGGAGCTCGGCGACGGCGAAGGGCTTGGCGAGGAAGTCGTCGGCACCGGCGTCGAGGCCTTCCACGCGCTGGACCACAGCGCGGCGCGCGGTGAGGATCAGGATCGGCATCGTGCTCCCGCTCTCGCGCACGCGGCGGCACACGTCGAGTCCCGTGCCGTCGGGCAGCCCGAGGTCGAGGACCAACACGTCGAACGTGCTCGCGGCCAGCTGCGCGGTAGCATCGGCGACGCTCTTCGCCGCCGTGACGCGATGACCGTCTCGCTCGAGCGAGGTCGCGACGAGGTCGAGGAGCTCCGCGTGGTCGTCCACGACGAGGACATGCACGCGCCGAGCATAGCCGAGCGCGGAGCAGCGCCCGAGCCCCTGCGGTTAAGGTGCCGTTCAGGTGCATCGACGATGCTCAGCCCATGCGTTCGCGGCTCCTGCTCGTCCTGCTCTCGCTGTGCGCGACCGGCTGCGCGAGCTCGCCGTACGATCGCTCCTGGGTGGACCACGCCGTCCGCGACACGACCGGCCACGGCCTCGGGCCCGAGAAGGTCAGCGCGCCCAGCCTGCCCCCGAGCGTCGCGCACCTGGAGGCCGTGACCGCAGACGATGCGGTGGCCATCGCCCTCTGGAACAGCGCGCGCTTCCAGGTGGAGCTGACGCGGCTCGGCTTCTCGCGGGCCGACCTCGCGGAGGCGGGCGCGCTCCCCAACCCGACGCTGTCGTTTCTCCTGCCCATCGGCCCGCGGCAGGCGGAGCTCACCGCGACCTATCCCATCGCGGTGCTCGTGCAGCGTCCGTACCGCGTGGCGGCGGCGAAGGCCGACGTCGAGCGGACCGCGCGCTCGCTCGTCGAGGTGGCGCTCGATCTCGTGCGTGATGCGCGGCTTGCGCACGCCGAGGCGATGGTGGCGGTGCGCCGCGTCGGGCTTCGTCGCGAGATCGAGCGGACCTGGGCGACGATCACGAAGCTGACCACCGCGCGCCGCAGCGCCGGCGACGCGAGCGAGATCGATGTCCGCGCCGCCGAGGCGGACGCGCTCGGCGCCCTCGATGCCACGCGCCGCGCGGAGAGCGAGGAGCGCCTGGCGCGCGAGCGCCTGCGGCGCGTGATCGGCCTCGCGCAGAGCCCGCTCGGCGAGCATCTGGGCCTCGCGCAGGCCCCGGTGGACACGGCTGCCCCGCAGCCCGCCGAGGCGCTGGTGAAGGACGCCCTCGCCGCGCGGCCCGACGTGCGCGGCGCCGAGATGGCCATCGAGGCCGCAGGGTCGCGCCTGGGCTGGGAGAAGACGAAGATCCTCCAGCTGTTCGCGCGGCTCGACGTGAAGCCGGTCGGCACGCGCGGCGGCGCGCCCTCCCTGGTGCTGCCCGGCGCGACGCTCGAGATCCCGATCTTCAACTGGAACCCCGGCGGACGGCGGCGGGCGGAGGCGGAGCTGAGCCAGGCAGCGTTCCGCTACGTGATGGTGCGCGACGACGTCGCCACCGAGGTCAAGGTGGCGCGCGAGCAGCTCACGCAGGCCCTCGCCTCGCTCGCGCCGTGGCGCGAGCAGATCCTCCCGCTCCTCGACGCCAACGTCACCTCCGCGCTGCTCGCGCAAGCGAGCGGCAACGAGTCGTACCTGCTCGTGCTCGACTCCGCGCGTCGCGCGCAGGACGCCAAGCTGCGCGCGCTCGACCTCGAGACCGACGTGCTGCGCGCGAGCGCAGCGCTGGGCCGCGCCGTCGGCCGGAGAACGACATGACGAAGCTCGCGCGGCTCACACTCACGCTGCCGCTGGTGCTGCTCGCGACGGCCTGCCGGTCGACCCCGGTGACGTCCAAGCCTGCGCCTGCGGCCTCCGCCGATCGCAAGGTGACCGAGGACGATCTCGTGCGCGTCCGGCTGACGCCCGAGGCCGAGACCCGGCTCGGCATCGCGACCACGAACGCCGAGCAGAAGACCGTTCCGCACCGGCGGCGCCTGGGTGGCGAGGTGGTGGTGCCGTCGGGCGGCGCCCTCTCCCTCACGTCGCCGGTGGCCGCGACCGTGGCCTCGACGAGCAAGCTCACGAAGAGCGGCACGGCCGTGAAGCGCGGCGATCCGCTGGTGACGCTCATCCCGCTCGCGCCGGTCGATCGCGATCTCCGTGGTCAGGCCGATCGCTCCACCATCGCCGCCGAGGCACGCTTCACCGCGGCGAGCGCGAAGCTGGCGCGCGCCGAGAAGGTGCTCGCCGACGGCGCCGGCACCCAGCGCGCGGTCGAGGAGGCGCGCGCCGAGCACGACGTCGCGAAGGCCGATCTCGACGCCGCCAAGCAGCGCGCCTCGAGCATGGTCACGTCGCCGCTCGGCGCTGACGTCTCGGTGACCATCCGCGCGCCGCACGACGGCGTGGTCCGGCAGGTCGGCGCGAGCGCGGGGCAGAGCGTGGCGGCGGGGGCGATGCTCGTCGAGGTGGTGGGCACGAGCGCGCTGTGGGTGCGCGTGCCGGTCTTCGTCGGCGAGGCGCGCCGCATCCGCCTCGACGCCGCAGCGACGGTCTTCGCCTTCGGCAGCGAGGAGCCCCACGAGGTCCTGCGCGCCGCCGCGCCGCCCGTCGCGGACGCGCTGACGTCGACCGTCGATCTCACCTACGAGCTGGGGGCGACCGCGGCGTTCCGGCAAGGCGAGCGCGTCGAGGTGGAGCTCACGTACCAGGACGAGGGGCCCACGCTCGTCGTGCCGGCCTCGGCGATCGTCCGTGATGCCCAGGGCGGCGCCTGGGTGTACGAGGCTCAGGGCCAGCACGTGTTCGCGCGCCGCCGCGTCGATGTGGCGCGCGTGCAGGGTGACGACGCGCTCCTCGCCGCCGGGCTGAAGAACGGCATGCCGGTGGTGCGCGCGGGCGCCTCCGAGCTGTGGGGCTTCGAGCTCGGGGGCGGGAAGTGACCGCGCTCATCGCGTTCTGCCTGCGGCTCCGCTGGGCGGTGATGCTCGGCGCGCTGGCGCTGCTGGTCGTCGGCTATGTCGCGCTCCGGCAGACGAAGGTCGATGCGTTTCCGGAGTTCGCGCCGCCGCTCGTCGAGATCCAGACCGAGGCCCCCGGGCTGTCCACGCTGGAGGTCGAGCAGCTCGTCACGCAGCCGGTCGAGAATGCGCTGAACGGCACGCCGCGCCTCAAGACGCTGCGCTCCAAGAGCGTGCTCGGACTCTCGTCGGTGGTGATCTTCTTCGAGGAAGGTACCGACATCTTCCAGGCGCGTCAGCTGCTCCAGGAGCGGCTGGGGCGGGTCGCCACGCAGCTCCCGCAGGCCGCGCGGCCGCCGGTGATGCTCTCGCCGCTCTCGGCGACGAGCCGCGTGCTCAAGGTCGGCGTCACGTCGAAGGCGCTCTCGCAGATGGAGCTGTCCGATGCCATCCGCTGGACGGTCCGCCCGAAGCTCCTGGCGGTGCCGGGCGTGGCGAACGTCGCGATCTGGGGTCAGCGTGATCGCCAGCTGCGCGTGCAGGTCGACCCCGAGAAGCTGCGCGGCCTCGGTTTGAACGTCGACGACGTGACCGCTTCGCTCCAGGCCGCGCTCCGCCCCAGCGCGGGAGGCTTCGTCGACACCGCGAACCAGCGGCTGGCGGTGGTGCACGAGCACGGGCTGGACGGGAGCGCCACGCTCGCCGACCTCGTCCTGCGCACGCGCGCCGGGACCGCGGTGCGCCTGGGCGACGTCGCTTCGGTCGACGAGTCGTTCCCGCCGCCCATCGGCGACGCGGTGATCAACGGCCAGACGGGCCTCCTCTTGATCGTCGAGAAGCAGCCCTGGGGCAACACGCTCGACGTCACGAGGCGCGTCGAAGCGGCGCTCCGCGACATCGCCGCCGCGACGCCGGGCATCGACTACGACCCGGCGATCTTCAGGCCCGCCACGTTCGTGGAGCGCTCGCTCACCAACCTCGGCGAGGCGCTGGGGATCGGCTGTCTGCTCGTGATCCTGGTGCTCACGGTGTTCCTCTACGACTGGCGCACCGCGCTCGTCAGCGTGGTGTCGATCCCGCTCTCGCTGGTCGCGGCCGCGCTCGCGATGCACTGGATGGGGCTCACGTTGAACACGATGGCCATCGCGGGCCTCGCCATCGCGCTCGGCGAGGTGGTCGACGACGCGATCATCGACGTCGAGAACGTGGTGCGGCGGCTGCGCCAGGCGCGCCAGGGCGACCAATCCGCAAGCCGGCGAGGGACGGCGCGGATCATCCTCGATGCGTCGCTCGAAGTGCGCCCGGCGATCTGGCACGCGACGCTCATCATCGTGCTCGCGGTGGTGCCGGTGTTCTTCATGGGCGGACTGTCCGGCGCGTTCTTCGAGCCGCTCGCGCTCGCGTTCCTGCTGGCGATGCTGGCCTCGATGG
>JAYTHX010000400.1:0-10653 GCA_043732195.1 Polyangiaceae bacterium | reverse complement strand
GCACGGTGATGGCGCCGCCATCCATCGCGCCGCCGACCACCTTCGCGGGATAGAACGAGAGCGTCGCCACCTGGGCGCGCGCCAGGACCGGCTCGCCGCAGGTCTCGACGCCGAAGCACTGCGCGCCGTCCTCCACGACGCCGATGTTGCGCTCCTTGCAGAAGACGCGGATGTCGCCGAGACGCGCCGAGGTCCAGCCGTAGAGGTGGACGAGCATGAGCGCATCGAAGCGGTGCGCATCGTGCGCGGAGCGCAGCTCGTCGAGGCTGATCTGCAGGTCGTCGGGGTCGATGTCTACGAGCACGGGGACGGCGCCGAGCTGGGCCACGGCCTCGAACGTCGCCCAGAAGGTGAGGTTGGGAAGGGCGACCTTCATTCCGCGCTTCACGCCGATGGCCTGGAGCGCGACGAGCAGCGCGTCCGTCCCGTTGGCGCACGCCACGACGTTCGGCACGCCCAGGACCCCGGCGAGCTTCTTCTCCACGGCGGTGACGCGCGGTCCGCCGACGAACTCCGTCTTGTCGAGACACTCGGTCCAGGCGGCGAGAACATCGCCGCGGATGCGGGCCACGAGACGCGACAGATCGATGAAGGGAACGGCCATGAGGGACGTGAATATAGAGCAGGCAGGTCGCATTGGGTAGGTCGGGGCGGCTGCGGAGCCTTGCTCGAACGGCCAGTCCGACCCCAGCCGGACGATGCCGATGTGTCGCACGCAGTCGCGGGCCAAGCGCCTGCACCGGGGCAACCTGTCCGCGGCTGCTCGAGCGCCGGGAGGCGCCCCCGCTGAGCGATCGATCTCGCCTACACGTCCGAGGTCGGCGACCTCGAGCGGCTGCGCGCCCACTTCCCCCATCGCGAAGAAGAAGTGATGGCCGAGATCCCACTCGGGGTTCACGCCGCGGTTCACGTCGCGCTGCCCCTCGTCCCACGCGGCGATCTGCGAGGCGGCGAGCTCGCGGGCCAGGGTGGGTGTCGCGCCTTCCGTGCGCACGTACGCAGCGCGGGGTGGCCGCAGCGCGACGTGCAGCGTCGGCAACACGAAACCCGCCGAGACGACGACCGCGAGGAGCGCTCCGAGGAACCTTTTCATCGCGGGTCAGACGCGCGAGGACGCGCATCGTTGGCGCCGTTCCCGGCGACCGGTCGTAGGGCGGCAGTGACCGGTCGCGCGGGCTCGGTGCCGGCGCCTCAGTACTGGCGGGGCGGGCCGTAGGGCGAGGCGCCGGAGGCCGGAGGCGCGCCGTAGTTGCTCGCGGGCGGCTGCGAGTTGTAGCCGGGCGCGTTGATGGCGGGGCTGCCGTAGGGCTGCGCCGGGGCGGTACCCTGCGCGAGCGCGTTGTACGGCGCCTGCCCCATACCGAGCGCGGGCGCGCCGCCTTGGCCGCGCGTCTGGTGCGCAGCGAGAAGGCCCTTCGCGACCTCCATGTTGTTCTTCATCGTGGTGGCCCACGGCATGAACGAGGCGGGGATCTTCGCGCTGATGTCGATCTGCTTGCCCTGATCGGTGGTGCCCTTCAGCTTCAGCTTCTTCTTGAAGAGCCCGCTGACCTTCACGTGCTGGACGCTGACCCACGAGGACCTGGTTGACCTTGAGGAGATCGTAGCGGTGATCGAAGACCACGACGCGCTGGTCGGTCGCGACCACGAGGTGCTGCCGGCGGATGAGCCCGAAGGCCCACCACGGCATGCAATCGGTGACCGTCTGGCCGACGACCGACTCGCCAGGGTTGAGGATGCCGCGAGCAAGAATCTGAACGTGCAGGTCACTGAAGAACATGGATCGAAACCTCCGATGGCGTCTGGGAGGAGACATTCGCAATGCCCGCGCCGCCCGCGATCGCGCGTATTTCCGGCGCTTACGTGAGCCGTTGGGTCGCCAGGGACCCGATCGAGAGGCGTGAGTGGGTGGTGTCAGTTCGCCGTGGCGCCTTCGCAGCGGCCGCTGCGAGGGACCTGGAATGTGCAGCGGTCGTAGGCGATGGGCTCTTCGAAGTTCGTCACCTGCCCGCGGTCGTCGCGGCGGAGGCCCTCGATCCAGCACGCGAGCGCGAGGGTCGCGGCGTCGTTCCACGTGCGGCACTGGCGCGGCATCAGCTCCGGATTGATGGCGTCGTCCCAGAGGCGCGCCACCAGGTAGCTCAGCTCCGGACGCCCGGGCACGATCTGGCGCCACCCGAGGCGGGCGCCCGCGACGCCGTTGCCGTTCACGTCCGCGGGCCAGATCCGATCTTCGCGAAGCGGGAGCTGCGGCGCGAAGAAGATCTTCGCCTCGGGCGTCGCGGCGGTCAGCCTCGCGCGCAGCACGCCGGAGGCCTCGCGCGTGAAGGTGACGCCGTTCGCCGAAGCATCGAAGACGAGCTCGCCGCGACGGATCGTGAGCGCACCGAGCGCGCCCGCCGCGACGTCCTCGGAGAGCGCGAGCCGCGCGCTGCTCGCGTCCGCGTCGACGCGCAGGATCTCGACGTCCACCCCCGCCGCCACGAGGCGGTCCCCCGGCGGCTCGCACGCGTCGGGGAACGGCGCCTCGGGCCCGGCGTTCGTCCCGCACGGGCGATCGACGAGGTCCCGCAGCGCTGCCAGGTTTCGCAGGTCGGGGCTCTGGCTCGAGTTGTGACAAACGCCGCCGTTCACCGAGCACGTCGGCAAGATCTTCGTCTCGAACAGCTCCGCGACATCCTGCGGACGCGCCCGCGGATCCGCCGCCACCGCTGGCGCGCGCGGGCGAACGGGCGCGAGCGGCGCCGCCAGCTCCGGAGCCGCCGACTCACCCGTCGAGCAGGCGAGCGCCGCGCCGATCGCGACGGCGCCGACGAGCGCGAGGAGCGCGCGCGTCATGTGGCGAGCACCCGGGCGAGCGCGTCGGCGTCGAGCGGCACGCCGTCGGGCGACGCATGCCAGGGATGGTTCTCGCGCTCGACGCCCGAGCACTCGGCGAGGAACGCGAGCAGCTCGGCGGTGATGCACGGCGCGCCGATCGGATCGCCGTGCACGGGATCCGCGGGATAGGCCTCACGGCCGGCGGTGATGGGGCCGTGACCGAGCAGCACGCTCTGGCGCGTCGAGCCGCGCATCCCGCGCGGCGAGACGATGCCGAGCTTGCCGTGATCCGTGCCGCCGGCGGCGTTGTAGCCGGTGCCCTCGTACGGCGAGCGCGCCATCTCGCTGAGCCCCACGACGAGCACGCGCTTCGCGAGGCCGACGCGCTTCAGGAGGAACGAGAGCCCGGCGAGCAGCTGCGCGTCACGCACGTAGAGCGCGAAGGCCTCGTCCTCGTGGTCGTGCATGTCGTGCGAATTCACGCGCGCCCAGAAGCCGAGGCTGACGCTCACGAAGCGCGAGCCGCCCTCGAGGCAGCGAACCGCGAGGGCGAGCGCGGCCTCGTCGCCGTCGGTCCGGCCGCCGAACGCCTCGATCATCTGCTGGTTCGTCGGGCTCGCGCTGCCGAGCAGCCCCGCGGTGAAGCGCTGGCCCGCGGACGTGGGGTCCGCGGTGTGGACCGCAGGATCGACGAAGAAGCGGCGATGCCGGCGGAACGCGTCCTTGTAGCGCAGCAGCGTCTCGGCCTTCTGCGCGCCCAGCGAGCGGCGGGCGGCGCGCGCCGCCTCGTCGATGCGAGCCTCGCTCGCGGCCCAGCGCAGGTTCGCGTCGCCCGCGGCCGGCAGCACCGCGTCCGCAAGCGTGACCGGCGCAAACGGCAGCCAGGATCCGGGCGCGCGCACCATCTCGGTCGTGACGTAGCCCTTGCCGATCGCGACCGCCGGCGGCGCGAGCTGGTCACGAGGGGCGTAGCGCGAGATGACCGTCCCGAGCCCGGGCGCATCGAGGCGATCGAGGTAGCCGGTGCCGCAGAACACCGCCGAGGGGATGTGGTCGTCGAGATCGTAGCTGGTGGCGTGGCGCATCGCGCCGATCAGCGAGAGCTCGTGCGCCTCCTCCTCGAAGCCGGGGATCCGCTCGCCCCACGCCGCGGAGGTGCGCGAGACGATCGCATCCCGATCGCGGAAGAGCAGGTTCGACGCCTTGATGATGCCCGTATCGCGGCCGGTGTAGATGCCGTGCGGATTCACCGCCGGATGCGTGCGCGCCGCGAACGATGCATGTATGTTCCATGCACCCGCGAAGTCGAGGACCAGCACGGCGACCGGCGCCACCGGGACGCGAGCCCGCGCCGTGCGCGACGGCAGCGCGAGCGCTGCACCCGCGGCCGCCATCCCCTTCAGCAAGCTGCGGCGAGTCAGGTTCATGCGGGCCTCGGTGCTCAGTAGGTGGTGAAATCGAGCGAGCGAGCCATGGCGGCGCACAGCGCCTGCGCGACGGTCCGTGCGTCGCAGGCCGCATCACGCGCGCAGTCGGCGGCATCGGCGGCGAAGGCGCTCTGCTCGTCGGCGGTGGGATCGCGGCCGAGCAGCAGGCGTGAGAGGTGCAGCGCGATGGCGCTCACGGCGGGCGCCGAGACGTCGTGGGGCGCGGCGCCGGCGGGCAGCACCGCGCCGACACGGCACAGCGTGGTCGCGACGTCTGCCGCGCCCGACACCAGCTTCAACGTCGGCTCCTCGGTGGTGGGCGCTCCGCCTGCGCAGCCTCCCATCGCCCGCGCGGCATCACGGTGGAAGTCCGCGGTGCCGAGGAGCGCGGCGTCCGAGTCGAGGTCCGAGCGAAGCGCGTCGGGGAAGAACGTGCCCTCGGTACCGTCGAGAAACACCGTGCCGCGCTTCTCGGACGTGTGGTGATCGCAGCGCCCGACCTGGACCGCGAGCAGCGCGCCCAGCGAGGACACGTAGGCCTCTGGCCGCACGATGCGCAGCGGGCCCGCGCAGTAGACGGGGCGAACGTCGGGCGTGCCCTCCGGCACGCGGTTCGAGCGGAGATAGAGCTCGCTCGTGACGACCTCGAGAACGAGATCCGCGAACGACCGATCCTTCGAGGCGCGGAGCTGCTGGGCGAGCGCGAGCTCGACGTCGGGGAGGAGCGAGGCGTCGAGGTTGAGCGTCGACTTCCACCAGCCGAGGTACATCGCGAGCGCGGTATCGGCGGCCTGGGTCCAGAACGGCTCCTGCGCGACGAGCAGCGCGCCGGGCTTCTCGAGCTCCGTTTGAACGGCGGCGCGGCGATCGGCCGGGAGATCCTCGTAGAGCGTTCGCCCGGCGAGCGGCAGGGTGATGGTGGTGGTCGTGCCGAACGCCGTCGACTGACAGGGGCAGCGCCCGGGGTCGAGCACCGCGTCGGCGCGACCGAAATCCGAGTTCAGCATGTGCACGTCCTTCCGCCACACGCGGAACAGCTTCGCGAGCGAGACGTCCTCACCGGCGATGGGTCCGCGGCCGAGGAACACCTCGAGCGCGCGCTGCGCGACCTGCGCGAAGAAGCCCTCCTCGTCCTGGCCGAGGCACGTCTGCGGGCGCCGCGCGCCGACCCCGAAGGCGGGGTGCGCCAGGATTCGCCTCGCGAACGTGTCGTAGCCGATGCAGCCCGTGACCATCTGCGCGACGAGCTGGTCCGCGTCGACCAGCCACTTGCCGTGCACCTGCGCGGGCTCGTAGTGAAGCCTCGTCGCCCACTGCGCCTGCGCGTGCCGCACGTAGTCGGGTGCCGCCATGAGGCGCGTGGCGATCTCCCGCGCGCTCCGGGTGCCGCAGATCGCGGCGGTCTCGGTCGGCGTCGGCAGCCTTCCGATGAGGTCGATGTGCAGGCGCCGACAGAGCTCGCTGGGAGAGGCGAGCGGAGCATCGACGCACCCTGCCTCGGCCAGGTGCGGGCAGACGGCGCGATCGATGACGTTCGCCGGCTTCTCGCAGCGCTCGAGGGGCGCGGCTGCTGCGGCGACATCGTCACGTCGGTGCACCGATGACGTACACCCCGCGCAGACCGCCCCCGTGAAGGCGATACCCACCAGCGCCCGTGCAAGAGGAAGCCACACGCTGATGCTTGGGATGGGGCCCGGACTTTCGTCACTCGGTCGGTTAGGCTCCGCCCGTGCGCGCTGCTGCGAGGTCGATCCGCGTGCTGCTCGTACTCCTCTCGTTGCTCGCCACGCGCCGCGCGGCCGCCGCGAACACCGCGCGCCTCATCTTTCTGCGCGGCCCCGGGACCGAGGCGTGCCCCGACGAGCAGGCCCTCAAGGACGCCGTCGCCGCGCGACTCGGCTACGATCCGTTCTCGCCGTGGGCGCTCGATACGCTCTTCGCGGAGCTCGATCGCGACGGGGCCGCGTACGTCGCGCGCATCAAGCTGGTCACGCCCGACAGCGTGGTGCGAGGCGCGCGCACGCTTCGCGCCGCGTCGGGCTGCCAGGACCTCGTGCCGACGCTCGCGCTCACCATCAGCCTTGCCATCGACCCCATGGCGGGCACGCGGCAGGGTCCGCCCGAGGGTCTGCCGCCCGCGGAGCGCGAGGTGGGGCCGGTCGAGAGCGGTGAGCCAGCCTCTCCTCCCATCGGGGGCGTCGTGCCCGATCCGTTGCCAGCGCCGCCACCACCGCGCGCGCCCGTGCGGTTCGCGATCGGGGTCGGGACGATGGGGAGCGTCGGCGTCGCGCCCGCTCCCTCGCTCGGCGCGCTGCTCTTCGGGCGGCTGCGCTACCGTGATTTCAGCCTCGCGCTCGAGGGGCGGGCCGATCTGCCGGCGTCGGCGGAGGGCAACACGGGCAGCGTGTCGTCGTTCCTCGTCGCGGGCTCGCTCGTGCCGTGCGGCCACACCGGCGCGTTCTTCGCGTGCGGGCGCGCCTCGGTGGGCGCGCTGTCGGCGCGCGGCCTCGACATCTCGAGCCCGCGCAGCTCGCAGGTCCCGTGGGCGGAGATCGGCGGCCGCATCGGCTACGAGCTCCCGCTCGGCGACGTGATCGCGTTTCGCGTCCACCTCGACGGCGGCCTCGTGCTGCTGCGGTATGCCCTGAGCGTGGGCCGCGAGACGGTGTTCGAGCATCCGCCCTTTCACGGAGGGCTCGGAATCGGCCTCCTCGCGCGGTTTCCGTGACGAGAAGCAGCACGTCGTCCCAAGCTCCTCCTGTGACGAGCGAGCAGGCCGCGCTCTTCTCCCGCCTCTTCGACGACCACTACGATTTCGTGCATCACTCCCTGCGCCGCCTCGGCGTGCACGCGCGGGACCTCGAGGATCTCGCGCACGACACGTTCGTGAAGGTGTTCGAGAACCTCCACCGCTACGACGAGACGCGGCCCGCGCGGCCCTGGCTCTTCGCCTTCGCCTTCCGGCTCGCCTCGGACTACCGGCGGCTGGCGCGTCACCGGACGGAGCTCGGCGCCGACCCCGAGACGATGACGGCGGCGGCTGCGCCCAGCGCCGAGGACATGGCGGTCCAGCGCCAGAGCGCGCGGCTCGCCGAGGCGGCGCTCCTCGAGATCCCGCTCGACCAGCGCGCCGTCTTCGTTCTCTACGAGCTCGACGAGACCCCGATGAAGACGATCGCCGAGACCCTCGAGATCCCCGTCAACACCGCGTACTCGCGGCTGCGCCTGGCGCGCGAGGCCTTCGCGAAAGCCGCGACGCGGTTGAAGGAGGCGACGTCATGAGCGACGAGCTGCCGCCGATCGACGAGAGCCTGCGCGCGCTCGTGGACGCCGAGCGTGGGGCCGCAAAGGCGCCGGCGCCGGGGAAAACGCGCGTGAAGGCGCGGCTCGATGCGTTGACGGCGCCGGTGCCGGGCGGAGGCGGCGGTGGTGGCGCGGGGGCGGCGGGGTCGGCGCTCGGGAGGCTGGCGGCGGTGTTCGCTGCGGGCGCGATCGCGGGCGGCGCCGTGGTCTATGCGCTCGTCCCACCGCAGGTCGTGGAGCGCGTGGTGCAGGTCGAGCGGCCCGCGGCGCCGTTGCCGTCGGCGGCCGCGCTCGCGTCGTCGCCGCTGGTGCAGCGCTCCGCCTTGCCGCCAATCCCGCCGGAAGCGGAGGATGCCGCGGCGCCCGTCGCCATCATCTCCGCGCGCCCGCCCGGCGATTCGCTCGCGGCGGAGCGCGCGCTGCTCGATCCCGCGCGGACCGCGCTGGGACGCGGGGACGGCGCGAGCGCGCTCGCGGCGGCGGCCAAGCACGAGGTGGCGTTCCGGGGCGGCGCGCTGGCCGAGGAGCGCGAGGCGATCGCGGTCCAGGCGCTCGTCCAGGTGAAGCGCAAGGAGGAGGCACGGGCGCGCGGCGAGCGCTTCCTGGTGCGCTATCCTGGGAGCGTGCTTGCTCCAGCGGTGAAGGCTGCGCTCGAGGCCGCGCAGTGAGAAAGGCGAGACCGGCGCTGCCCGCGCTGCTCGTCACGCTGGCGCTGGCCCCGGCGTGCAGCGTGCGCTCGGTGGACCTCGGCGTCGACGAGGCGCCGGTCGACGCCGCGCCCCCGCCGGTCGACGCCCGCGAAGAGCCCATCACGGACGCCGGCCCGTCGACCCTCGAAGCCCGATTGCGTGCACTCTGCAAAGAACCCACGGGACAGGCCGATCGCTACGCGAGCGCGCAGGCCCTCACGCAGCGACTCGTCGGCCGCTGGTTCCTGTGCGACGACCCGGCCCTGTCCCCGCTCGGCGATCCGCCCGCTGTCTCGCTCGGCGCGGATGGCCAGTGGACAGCGCTCTTCTTCGACCCGGCGCGCGAAGCGCTCGTGCCCTCGCAGAACGCGGACGAGCGCGGCACGTTCGAGTACGCCGAGGCCGCGATCGGCCCCGACGGCGGCGACGCCGGCCCCAAGGCGATCGCGCGCGACGACGCCACGAGCCGCAACGGCCTCTTCGTCACGCTGCACCGGGGCGTCTCCACGGACATCGTGGTGGTCATCGACTTCGAGACCGCGCCCCGCCGCATGCTCCTGCGGAGCGCGGGCCCGTCGAAGAACAGCGCATTCTACGTAGCGATCCCGTGATGAACAAGGCGAGCCTTCCCAGCGTCTCGGTCTGCTTTCCCTGCTTCAACGAGGAGGCCACCATCGCGGACGTCCTCCTCGAGGCCCACGAGCTGCTCTCCGCGTCCGACCTCGACTACGAGATCCTCGTCTGCAACGACTGCTCGACGGACCGCACCGGCGCGATCATCGCCCAAGTGCAGAAGCGGATCCCCGAGCTGCGCGTGCTCACGCACGCGGTGAACCAGGGCATCTTCCGGACGTTCGAGGACCTCTACGCGGCGGCCTCGAAGGACTACGTGTTCCTCAACTCCACCGATCGCCAGTGGGACACGCGGCTGGTCTTCGACATGCTGCCGCTCACCAAGGATCACGACGTCATCATCACCAGCCGCACCAACAAGCCGTACGGCCCGTTGCGCGCCGTCGTCTCGTGGGGCTTCAACGTCCTGCCGCGCGTGCTGTTCGGCACCGCCACGTACGACGCCGGCTCCGTGAAGCTCACGAAGCGCGAGATCATCGCGCGCTTCCCGCTCGTCTCCACCACGCCGTTCTCCGAGGCGGAGCGCCTGATCCGCGCCGCCCGCGCCGGCTACCGCATCACGAACTTCCCGGTGGAGGTGACGGCGCGCAAGCACGGCCCCACGCGCGGCGTGAACGTGCGCGTGATGGGAGCCTCCCTCGTCGACGTGGCCCGCGTCTGGCGCGCGCTCCGCCGCGAAAAGCAGTGAGCTTGTCGGCCTGCAGAGGCTGACCTAGGGTGGCCTCGTGCAGCTCCGGTTGGTCACACGAGCCTTGCGGATGCCCGTCGTCTACCGGGCGTGGGGTCGCCTCGTGGGCGGCAAGGACCGCGGCCGCTTCGCGCGCGAGCACGTACGTGCCGCCGAAGGCCAGCGCATCCTCGACATCGGCTGCGGCCCGGCCGACATCCTCCAGTACCTCCCGCTCGTCGACTACACCGGCTTCGACGCAAACCCCGACTACATCGCCGCCGCCACGCGCAACTACGGCGACCGCGGTCGCTTCTACTGCCAGCGCGTGAGCCACGAGTCGCTCGCCGCCAACGAGGGCTTCGACATCGTGCTCGCCGTGGGCGTGCTCCACCACCTCGACGACGCGGAGGCCGAGCAGCTCTTTCGCCTCGCCCACGCGGCGCTCGTCCCGGGCGGACGCCTCGTCACCCTCGACGGCGTGTTCGTGGACGGCCAGAACCCGATCGCGAAGCTGATCATCTCGCGGGACCGCGGCGAGCACGTGCGCGACGAGCGCGGCTACCGCACCCTCGCCGATCGGGTGTTCGCGAAGGTCACGCCCGCAGTGCGCACCGATCTCCTGAACATCCCGTACACGCACCTCATCCTGGAATGCGAGAAGTGAGCACGTGGTAGCGCCTGCGGACGCGCCGTCGAAGACGCGTGGGCGGATCCTGTTCGCCGGCAAGCTCGTCCTCGCCGCGGTGCTCATCACGTGGCTCATCCGCTCGGGCTCCCTGGACTTCAAGGCGCTCGACGTCTTCGTCGATCGGCCGCTCCTGGTCCTGTCGAGCATCGGCCTCACGCTGCTCGGCGTGGTGACGGGCGCGCTGCGCTGGAGCGTGCTGCTCCGCCTCGCGAACGTGCGCATCCCGTTCCTGCGCGCGATGCAGCTCCAGGCAACGGCGATCTTCTTCAACGTCGCGATCCCGGGGAACGTCGGCGGCGATCTCGTGAAGTCCGGCTACGCGGCGCGCGAGGCGAAGCCCGCCATGCGGCCCACGGTGTTCGTCATCGTGTTCGTGGAGCGGATCCTGGGGCTCGGCGGCCTCGTGCTCGTGGCGGGCATCGT
>JAYTHX010000399.1:0-10658 GCA_043732195.1 Polyangiaceae bacterium | reverse complement strand
GACCCTCACGCGCACAGCCTCTTCGTGTATCCCCGCAATCGGCACGGCCGCGGTTACATCGTGAAGGCCAGCGCCGAGGGCCTCGACGGGATGCTCCTGCCGAATCTCGAAGACCCCGCCGAACGCCTGACCCCCGAGGGGCTCGTGGTGACCAATCCGCTGCTCTGGCACCGCATGCCGCTCCCGGCCGGTACCACCTGGGTGCCGTTCAGCTACTTCGGGCGCGGCGCCTTCGTGGGCATGTTTCCCTTCTGGCAGCCGCTCCCCGAGGTGCTGCCGGAGATCGAACGCGGATATCTGCCCGACGCCGTGCGCAAGGTGAGCGTGTTCAATGCCGACCCGCTGATCTTGCGATCGACGAACGGCGCCTCCCTCGGACTGCAGCTGCCCTACCTGCAGCCGCGCGAGCGCATGCGGCTCCTCCAGCTCCACCCCGTCCACCCGAAGCTCGAGCTCGAGCTCCCCGACGACGCACCGCGAATCGCCGTCGATGGACGCAACGGAAAGCTCTCGTGGACCGACCCGGTGATTCATTCGGTGGAGATCGAGCCCGACGAGAACCGGCTCTCGATCGTGTGGCGGGGCGCAGCGGCGGCACTCCGGCCGTATCTGCCTGCGGAGCTCGAGACGATGCCGATGCGCGTGGAATGGAGAGATTCATGAAGAACGAACGAAAGGCCGAGACCGTCACGCTGCACGATGGCTACGCGATGGAGGTGGTCGAGGATCGCCGGGTCCTCCGGCTGATGGCGCCGGGCGGGGGCCTGCTCCTGAAGATCTCGCTCCTCCCCGACGGACCGGCCGTCGAGATCTCGGCGGCGTCGCTCGACGTCGCGACCACCGGCGACATCACCATCGATTGCGAGCGCTTCGCGGTGAACGCACGGCGCGACCTGCTCCTCGTGGCCGGGGGCAACCTCACCGAGGACGCCAGGGGCGACGTCATCACGCGCGCCGACGGCGAGCTCACCACCGAGGCGGTCGCTCAGCGGCACCGCGCGCGCCTCGGCAATGTCGACCTCATCGCGAACGACGACGTCTCGCTCCTCGGCGAGCGCATCCGCCTCAATTCACCGGAAGTACGCTGTGCCCCCCACCAGGTGCTCGGCCGCGCGACGGTCACGAAGGGGCCCACGTCATGACCAACTTCGCGAGCACGCAGGCCGACATCCGCTTTGCCTTGAGCATCGGCGCGAAGAAGGAGGATGTCGCGGTCGAGCGCGTCGAGGGCCGAGAGGCGCTGTCCGAGCTCTTCGTCTACGAGCTGAGCGTCGCGACCACCCCCGAGCGCGCGAAGGCCTTTGCGAAGGATCTCGGAAGCGACGTCTTTCTGGAGGTGTCTCTCGATACCGCCGTGGTCCGTCGCCTGCGCGGTATCCTGGTCGAGGTGCGAGCGGAGGGCGGTGCTCTCGTCGATCAGCGACGCCGGACCACCCTCGTCGTCATGCCGAAGCTGGCCGAGCTGCAGCGCGTCAAGACGTCGCGGACCTTCAAGCTATCCGATGACCCTGCGGGAGCGAACACCGTGAAAGAGATCGTCCTACAGCTGCTGAAGGAGGCAGCGGTGGAGGCGGACTGGCAGGTGAATCGCACCCTCGACAAGTACGTGCTGCGAATGCAATTCGAAGAATCGAATTACGAGTTCATGCGGCGGATGCTTGCCTTCGAGGGCATCCATTTCCACTTCGCCCATGCGGCAGACAAGACCACCGTCGTCTTCACGAATGCCCCGCTCGAGGACAAGGCCCGCCCCGTCCTGGCCTTCCGCGAGGGGAGCGGCGGCGTGACCAGTAACGACGTCCGCAACCTGCGTCACGACGAGCGCATCCGCATCGACGCGCTGCGCCTGACCGACTTCGACTTCGCGAAGCCGGACCTCAAGATGTCGGCGACGGCGCCGGAGCAGCCGGCGGGGCGACGCGTCTACGACGAGCACCCGGGCGAGTATGCACTGCCGACGACGGTCGGCAAGGGACGCGCGCGGCGGCGGCTGGAGGAGCTGAACGACGACGCGGAGCGGCTCATCGGCGAGAGCAACTCGGCCAGGCTCAGCGCGGGGCAGCGGTTCGCGATCTCCGGCCACCAGGACCCCGCCTTCGACGGCGAGCTCGTGGCCACGCACGTCGTGTTCACGGCGTCGGCGCGCGGTGCGGGAACCGCCTCGGCGTCCGGTCCGGTCTCGGTCGAGTTCCGCGCGGTTCGCGACACCGTTCCGCTGCGCCCGGTGAACCGGCCCTGGCCGCTGCCGCCGATCCAGACGGCGCGCGTGGTCGGCCCGCGCAAGGACGAGCCGCACACCGCGAGCCCGGGCAGCGTGAAGGTGCGCTTCTACTGGGACGTCTTCGATGGCGACACCCGCGTCTCCGAGGAGGCTCGCTGCGCGTTCGTGCGGGTGGGCACCGACATGGCCGGTCCTGGCTTCGGCAGCGTGATGTGGCCAAGGGTCGGGATGGAGGTCGTCGTCGACTTCCTCAACGGAAAGCTCGACGAGCCCGTGGTGGTGCGTGCGCTCTACAACGATGTCAACAAGCCGCCCTACGAGCTGCCGGATCAGGAGACGCGCTCGGGCTTCAAGTCGAGCACCGTCGGAGGCGAAGGCCACAACGAGTGGTTCTTCGAGGACAAGGCCGGCAAGGAGCTCGTGTTCCTGCACGCGCAGCGTGACCGAAAGACGAACGTCGGCGTCAATGACAACGAGACGGTGGGCGCGAACCAGTCGGTCTCGGTCGGCGCGAATCAATCGCTGAGCGCGGGGGCGAATCAATCGTTGAGCGCCGGCGCGGCACAAACGGTGCACGCGCACGGCTTCCAGACGGTGAGCACCGACAACAGCCAGAGGGTGGCGGTCAAGGTCGACCAGACGGTTACCGTCGGGGGCGCGCGCACGGTCACCACCACCGGCACGGACTCCCTGACCGCCAAGAGCGTCCTCGTGAAGGCACTCGCAGAAGGCGTGGAGATCGACGGCACGCCGAAGGTCAACCTGCACGCAGGTGAGAGCAACTACGTCATCATCTCCAAGGCGGGGGAGGTCGCTGTCAATGCCGCCAATCAGATTGGCCTCGGCGTGGCGGGCAACCAGCTCTTCATCCGCCAGGGCACCATCGTGGCTACGGCCGGCATCGAGATCTCCCTCGAGGTCGGCGGTACCTCGGTGAAGGTGAACACGGACGGCACCGTTCACATCAAGGCCGCCAGCAAGGTGGACATCACGGGCGGCGGCAGCACAGTGGCCCTCGACAGCGCCGGCGTGACCGTCAAGGGCCCCATGATCAAGCTCAATTCCTGAGCGCACGCCCCCGCTACTTCTCCGCCGGCGGTCGATTGCCACCGAGCCGTACGATCCCGCTGCGGAGCAGATGGGTCCGAGCCGATTTGACCTCGGAATGGGCGCAACATAGGCTGGGCCCCTTCATCTCGAAGGGAGCACTCCATTGGCGCGTATTCGGCTGACCACGACCGCGAAGATCTTCATCGCCGTGGTGATTCTCGGCGTCGTCGCGCTGATCTTCTACCTGAACCCCGGCCTCGTCGGAAAAGTGGCGCCGACCGCGACGAAGCAGTCGTCGAGCGTCCCGCCGGTCGCGAGCCTGCCCGACGACCCGAAGGGGATGCCCACGGCGACCGATCTACCGGCCGGCTGCGCGAACCTCCCGGAGGTTCGCTTCTATCACTGGGCCTGGAACGCGCAGATGGGGATGATGCACGCGGTCGGTGGCAAGCAGGCCGTCGCGGGCAGCCTGATGTGCCAGAAGGGCGTCAACCTGAAGCTGGTCCGCGAGGACAGTCCGGACAACATGCAGGCGGCGCTGGTCGCCTTCGCCGAGGCCCTGAAGAAGGGCGAGGCGAACCCCTCCGCGGGCACGCACTTCGTCGCGATCATGGGCGACGGCGGCGCGGCGTTCCTCAAGGGCCTGAACGACAAGCTCGTGAAGCTCGGCCCCGAGTACGTGGCGATCGTGGTCGGCTCGGCCGGCTACAGCCGCGGCGAGGACAAGTTCATGGGCCCCGCGGCCTGGAAGGCCAATCCGCAGGCCGCGAAGGGCGGGCTGGTCGCAGGCGTCCTGCGCGACGGCGACTGGAACATCGCGCTCAAGTGGCTCGGTGACAACCGCATCGCGAACAACCCCGACGAGACCGCGTACGACCCCGACGCCCTGAACTGGGTCAACGCCACCGATTACATCGAGGCGGCCCAGAAGTACGTGAGCGGCTTCTGCGCGGACCTCAAGAACACGAAGACCGGCGCCAAGGAGAAGAAGTGTGTCAACGGCGTCGTCACATGGACGCCGGGCGATGTCACGGTGGCCGAGCAGAAGGGCGGCCTCGTCTCCATCGTCTCCACCAAGGAGTACCGCTCGCAGATGCCGAACGTGATCATCGGCAACAAGAAGTGGATGGCCGCGAACCGCAAGCTCGTGACCGGCATGCTGAGCGCGATCTTCGAGGGCGGCGACAAGGTGAAGCAGAGCGACGACGCCTTGAAGCAGGCGGCCGCCGTGAGCGCGCTGGTCTACAAGGAGAAGGATGCGGCCTACTGGTACAAGTACTTCAAGGTCCAGGTCCAGAAGGACAAGACCGGCCTCGACGTCGAGCTCGGCGGGTCGACCGTGAACAACCTCGCCGACAACCTCCAGCTGTTCGGCATGGCGACGGGCTCCACCAACGCGTTCGCCGCGACCTACACCGTCTTCGGCAACGTCGTCAAGCAGCAGTATCCCGCGCTCATGCCGACGTTCTACCCGGTCGAGCAGATCCTCGACACGTCCTACATCAAGGACCTGGAAGGCCAGGGGCCACCGAGCACCGCGGCCGAGCTCGCGAAGTTCGGCGGTGACCAGAAGCTGCAGAACGTGGTGAGCCGGAAGTCGTGGGACATCGAGTTCGGCTCGGGCAGCGCCGAGTTCACGCCCGCGACCGCCGCCACGTTGAAGGCGCTCCTCGCCGACCTCGTGGTCGCGAGCGGTACGCTCGTCGAGATCCACGGCCACACCGACAACGCCGGCAACGCCGACAACAACATGAAGCTCTCGGAGAGCCGCGCCTTCGCGGTGAAGACCTGGCTCGAGAAGCAGGCGCCCACGAGCTTCCCCGAGGGCCGCGTGAAGGTCATCGCGCACGGTCAGCAGGAGCCGGTCGCGCCGAACAACACCGCCGAGGGCAAGGCGAAGAACCGGCGCGTGGTCGTGGTTCTCGGTACGGCGAGCTGACCCCGATGGCGAGCGTCGCCGACGCGTTCAAGCCCAACCGCGCGCTCGACCGCAAGACCACGGGCCTCGTGATCGGCGCCTGGGTCGTGGTGGGGTTCGCGGTGTGGTTCGCCTCGCCCTTCGCGAGCCTCCCCACGCCTGTCGACATCTGGCGCGCGCTGGTTGCGCTGTGGTGGGAGGGGGGGCTCGGTCCCGAGATCTTCACCACCATGAAGCTCATCGGCCACGCGACGCTCCTCACCGTCGTGCTGTCGATGCTGCTCTCGTACGCGACCGTCGTTCCGCTGTTCCGGCCGCTCGTCGAGGCGGTCTCGAAGCTGCGCTTCCTCGGGCTCACCGGCCTCGTCTTCCCGTTCACGCTGCTCACCGGCGGTGGCTACTCGCTCAAGGTCTGGCTGCTCACGTTCGGCATGTCGACCTTCTTCGTGACGTCGATGGCGCGCATCGTGGTCGAGATCCCGCGCGCGGAGTTCGACTACCTGCGGGTCCTCGGCGCGAGCGAGCCCCGGATCTTCTGGGAAGTGGTGGTGCGCGGCACGCTCGACCGCGCGCTCGACGTCCTGCGCCAGAACGTGGCCATGGGCTGGGCGATGATCACGATGGTCGAAGGGATCTCCCGCTCCGAGGGCGGCGTCGGCGCGCTCATCCTGAACCAGAACAAGCATTTCCTCCTCGCGGAGGTCTACGCGATCCTCTTCGTCATCCTCTTCCTCGGCCTCCTGCTCGACTATGGCATGGGGGTGATCACCACGCTGGTCTGTCCGCACGTCAGCCTCGAGCGCGTCAAGCGATGAACGTATCGAACGGCGACGTCCTCCTCGACGTGAAGAAGGTCCGCCTCACGCTCGGGGAGAACCTCATCCTCGACGACGTGACCTTCGACGTCGTCGATCGCATCCGCGAGGACGCGACGACGGGGCAGGTCGTGGGCCTGCTGGGACCGTCGGGGGTCGGCAAGACGCGGCTCCTGCGGATCATCGCGGGCCTCGACCGGCCCGACGCCGGTTCGGTGAAGGGGCAGGGCGGCAAGGAGCTCGAGCCCGGCAGCGTCGGCTACGTCTTCCAGGACTATCCGCTCCTCCGCCACCGGACCGTGGAGTCGAACCTCGTGCTCGCCGGGCAGATCGGCGGGCTGGAGGGGGGCGCCGCGCGGAAGCGCGCGCAGGAGCTGCTCGCGGGCTTCAAGCTCGACGGTCGCGCCAGGTTCTTCCCCGCGCAGCTCTCGGGCGGTCAAAGGCAGCGCGTCGCCATCGCGCAGCAGCTGATGCAGCCGAAGCGCCTCCTCCTGATGGACGAGCCGTTCAGCGGCCTCGACCCCTCGGCGCTCGACCGCGTGATGAGCCTGGTCACCGAGGTCGCGAACCTCGACGAGCTCAACACCATCCTTGTCGTCACGCACGACATCCGCGCCAGCATGATCGTGAGCGACACGCTCCACATGCTCGGCCGCACCTTGAACGACGGCGTGCTGGAGCCCGGCGCCCACGTGAAATGGTCGTACGACATGGTGGAGCGCGGGCTCGCGTACCGTGAGCACGTCGAGACGACGCCGGAGTTCGCGGCGCTCGAGCGCGAGATCAAATCGAAGTTCCACGAGCTCTGAGCATCGACCGCATCGACCGCATCGACACGCGCGCTCAGCGCCGCCCGCGCCGGCCTTGCTGTTGCGCCTCGGCCTCGGCCTCCGCTTCGGCCTCCTGCTCGGCGACCTGCAGCTCCTCGTACAGATGGTCGTTGCCGGTCGTGGTCTCGCGGATCGCGTCGACGCCCACGCGCAGATCGTCGAGCCGCAGGCCGAGCTCCGCCGGGTTCGCCATCGAGAGGATCTCGTCGGCGAGGAGGCGCAGCGTGTTCTCCATGAGATCCATCTGCCCGCGCGAGGTCTCGATGATGCGCCGCAGCTCCTCGTAGCGCTGCCGCCGCTTGCCGAGCACCTCGAGATTCTTCTGCGCGACCTCGCGCCGGCGATCGCCGACCGGGTAGTGTTCGAGCTGCTTCGTGTACTGCTGCCAGGTCTGCTGGAGCGCCTTGAAGTCGAAGCTCGCGAGGTGCTGCTCGCTGCGCGCGCATACGAGCGCGAGCTCGAGGAAGTCCTCGAGTAGCCCGTCGATCTTCACGAGCTCGCTGCCCATCATGTCCACGGTCAGCGACGGGTTGTCGGTGGCGAGCTTCTCGATGCGCGTCTTCTGCTCGCGGAGCAGCTTGAAGCGCACCACGTCGTTCGGCCAGAGCTTCGCGATCTTCTGGTCCTGCTCCTCCTCGAGCTGGGCGCGCTTGGTCGCGTTCCAGGTCTTGTCGAACCAGGCGCGCTGCAGGATCTTCGAATCCGGCGCGAAGACCATCCACAGCCCCTCGGTCGCCGCCGCGCACACCGCGAGCCACCAGTGGCCCGTCGCCGCGGCCGCCACGGTGCTGCCCACCAGGAGAGACAGGTTGTAGGGGTTCAGGAACGCGTACCGTGCGTACGGCGGCTCGTCGTCGGACGAGCCCTTTTTCCCGGAACCGCTCACCCCGCGAGCATAGAACAATTGCGGCCGGAGCGTGCATCCGGGCGGCGATGGAGCGACGCTAGCTCCCGAAAGCGAGGAGGCACACGTGAGCAAGAAGCCATTGGGCAAGACCGTGCTCGGCTGGTTTGTGGTCCAGGACGGGGAGGACGAGGAGCCTGAGGCGACCCCCGAGGAGGTCGTCCAGAAGTTCGCGAAGAAGCCGGCGCCGCCGCCGCCCGCACCCACCGCGCCGCCGTCGATCCGGCTGCAGGGTAACGTGCCGCAGGTGGCGGCGGGCAGCGCGCCCGACGCTCAGGTATTCACGAAGGTGTTCGAGGCCGCGGGCATCAAGGACGAGGAGCAGCAGCGCGTCGAGAAGACGCTCAACCTCCTGCAGTCGTTGCCCACCGAGACGCCAAAGGAGGTCCGCAAGCAGATCGTCGAGGCGTCGCTCAAGGCCTTCGGCGTCCCCGTGGAGTCGATCATCGAGACCGCCGCCGAGGAGCTGCAGGCGCTCGAGGCCTTCATCCAGCACGGTCAGCGTCACACGCAGAACGTCCTGGCGGAGGCGAACGCGCAGGTCGAGAAGCTGGCCGCGCAGATCACCGAGGTGAAGAAGCTCATGGAGCTCCAGGTGAAGACGCAGCAGGGAATCGTCCGCTCGACGAACGACCAGAAGCTGCTTGTCCAGAGCGTGCTCGAGTTCTTCGGTCAGGACGCGGTGGCCCGCGTCGTCCAGGAGTCGCCGAAGCTCGTCGAGCTGAAGTGAATCAGCCCGCGTTCGTCATGAAGATCACGATGAACTCGTCCTCTCCGGTCACGAGGAGCTCGTGGCAGATGATGCCGGGCGTCTTGGCCGCGGCCTCGCCCATCTTCGCCTCGAGCTTCTCGCGGGCCTCCGCCGAGAACTCCGCTATCTTTCCGAGCGATACGGAGGAGAGCTTGATGGGGTAGGGCGTCTCGTCGTCGCGGTAGCCGAGCGAGATGACGACCTGCTTCGAGTGCTCGAGATACTCGACGCCGATGCTCTTGGGCGCAGCCTTCGCGCCGGCCGCGAACTTCGCGACCTCTTCGCCGAGTACGCCGAGTGAGCCCGACGCGTCGAGCGCTCCGGCGAAGAGCTTGAACTTCGAGTGGACCTGGTCTTTGGCGCTCATGGCGAGCAGAGTGGCGAAAGTCCGCCGGGTTGTCCAGGGACGCCTGAGGACCGAGCGCGGCTTCAGGATCCAGGCTTCTGGGGGAAGTTGCCGAGCGCCTCGCCGCTCGTGCTCGAAGAGCTTCTGCACCTCGCTGGCTGGGCCTCGCCGATATCCGCTGAGCGCCGCGGCGCCGATCTTGCGTCCCGCAGGCGCCATGAAGCGCCAAGTCGTGGTCGAGGACTGGATGACGCCGCTGCCCTACACGCTCGCGCCCACCGACTCGGTGGAGCAGGCCACGGCGCTGCTCCGTGAGCACGGCGTGCGGCACCTGCCGGTGGTCGCCGAAGGCGGCGTCGTGGGGATCGTCTCGGAGCGCGATCTCTTCGTCGCCTCGCGCTTCGCGAACACGCACGGGATGAAGGTCGAGATCATCATGGAGCCCGATCCCTACATCGTCACGCGGTCCACGCCGCTCTGCGAGGTCGCGCGCACGATGGAATCGAAGCGCTACGGCGCCGCGATCGTCGTGGAGGACGGCTGCCTGGTGGGCGTCTTCACCGCCGTCGCCGAGCGCGGCACGGGGAGTGCTGAGGACCGGGCATGTCCAAACATTCCGTGGTGTGGCTCGATCACAAGGAAGCGCGAATCTTCAACCTCCACCCCGACGTGCACGAGGCGCACCTCCACGCGCCGAGTCACCAGCATCACAAGCATCCGACGGGCGCCGAAGGGGCGAAGGACCACCCGGACGACGCCAAGCGCTTCTTCCACGAGATCGCCCGTTCGCTCGAGCCGAGCGAGGAGATCCTCGTGGTCGGGCCGGCGAAGGCGAAGCTCGAGCTGATCCGGTACCTCCACAAGCGCGCTCACGCGCTGGGGACGAAGGTGGAGCTCGACGCGGCGACCAGGACCCCGCTCATGTGGGGCTTCGGCTGCGACGAGTCCGAGCAGGAGATGAAGTACTTCTCCAGCTTCCAGGGGACCGTGCGCAGGCTCAACGAGGCTCGCCAACCGCACGTCCCCGAGGTCACCGATCCCTTCGCGACGTGGCTGCGGTCGGAGAGCATCCCGATCGACAAGGTCGAGCGCAGCGCCGACGGTGTCCGTGCGACGCCCTCCAGCGCGCCGCCGCTCGCCGGCGATCGCCTTGCGCTCGTCAAGGCGTTCGCCGAGCGCGCGGCGCGATCCGAGGGGTTGCCGGCGCTCGACACCGTCGATCTCCAGCCTCGCGGCAACAGCCCGACCAGTCCCGCGCTGCTCCCGAAGACGTTCGGCACGCTGACCCTGCGCCAGGCGAAGCCGCCGCTCGACGGCCCGTGCATCGACCCGCGCGTCGAGGTGAACGTCTTCGATGCCGTGGTCGGCCCACCGAGCGTGCGCATCGTCGGCGTCGCCGTGGAATGCGCGAAGGAGCCCGCGACCGGCAGCAAGGCCCCGCCCGACGCCGGCCGTCCGCTCCCGCGTGCCGCCGCCGCGTCATTGCCATTCATCGCCATTTGCGATTCCATCAACTTCGCATGGGGATATCAACATTCGGGGCGAGTGATCGACAAGCGAGGCGATGTGTACACGCAGGTCACGAACGATGGAAGGTCGGGGTCGTTGGACGCAGTGGGGTGAGGCCGAGGCGCGTGTCGCGCTCGGTGAGCTGGCTGCCTCAGGGGAGAGCGCCGTTCAGTTCGCACGGCGAGCGGGCTTCTCGAGCCAACGGCTCCGCTATTGGAAGAAGCGTTTGGGCACGGTGTCGGCGCCGCCGTCGTTCGTGGCGGTCCGGCTGCCGAGCAGTTCGCGTGGGCGCGAGACGATCGAGATCCGCGTGG
>JAYTHX010000398.1:0-10723 GCA_043732195.1 Polyangiaceae bacterium | reverse complement strand
TCGGCGAGCGCGAGAAGATCTTCGACGCCTTCAAGAGCGCCGAGAGCGCGCGCCGCCACGGTGGGCTCGGCCTGGGCCTGCAGCTCGCGCGGTCGATCGTGGAGATCCACGGGGGCACCATCGAGGTGGACAACACCGACCGCGGCGGCATGATCTTTCGCGTGTGGCTGCCGGTCGAGAACGACCGCGCGTCGATCCGCCTCCGCGCGAGCAAGCCGAATGTGCCGACCTGAGCCGGCGTGGGTTGCGTGTAGCTCAGGGGTGGTGGAGTCGGATGTGGTCGTCTCTTTCGGCACTCCGTCGATTTTCCGAAAGGATCGCCGATTCGCCGGTCATGGTCTGACTACCGATGAGCCCTCGCACCACGAACGTCTGGTCGTAGACCACGCCAAAGCGACCCACCAGGCTCGAGAGGGCGGCTGGCGTTCACCTCGCGAGCAAAGACTCAAGAAACCATGAAGATGCGCGCCCGTGCCCTATGATCGAGGGATGGGGTTCTGGAAGGAGCTCGTCGACAAGGCGACGAAGAAGAAGGAAGAGCTCGAGGAGGAGGCCAAGAAGGCGGCGGCCAGGAAGGCCGCCGACATGGCCATCGGCACGGGGAAGGCCGCGGCGCGCTCGGCGGTGAAGAACGCCGGCAAGACGCTCGACTACGCGGGCAAGAAGCTCGGCGAGGCGCTCTTCGGGCCCGAGGAAGAGGAGGAAGCTCCGCCGTCCGCGGCCCCCGATCCGTTCGCGAAGCTCAAGGCGGAGGAGGCGGCGCGCAAGGTCGCGACCCAGAAAGAAAAAATGGCCGCCAAGGAGCGCGAGCAGGCTCGCGCGCGCGCCGAGCGCGAGGTCGACGACGAGCTGGCCGCCCTCAAAAAGAAGATTCGCGGCCAGTAGTTGGCGATCGCGGGCCGCGCGCCAGACCGAATCGCGTTCGTCAGCCGCGCGGCGCCAGGAGCGCGCGGACCGCGGAGACCTCCGCCGTGGGGACGCCGTCCTCCGAGACGTCCAGGCGCGTGAACGACTGGTCCGCCTCGAGGCGATAGCTGCCCTCGAACGTCTGCGGCTGCGGGCGCAGCCACTCCTCCGGCGCCATGAGCGAGAACCAGAGCGTGTCGTCCGCGTGCATGCGGTAGAGGTGGTAGATGCCGCCCGGCTTCTTCTCGAAGCGACAGCGCGAACGATGGAGGCCGGCATCACGCTGCGCGCGCTCCAGCATCGCGCGCGCCTGCTCCTGGAGGTGACGGATCTGGTCGGCGATCACGCCGAGCTTTCCGCCCGTGACCGTCGCGAGCATGGAGTCGGCCTTCTCGATCTCCGCCGCCACGTCGACGAGCGCGTACGAGGGCGCCATGCGGCTCAGCGGATACGGCGCCGCCCGCGAGGGTCCTTCGTAGCGGCCGGGATCCGGCAGCTTCGGGGGGTGCGCGAGCGGCTTCGGGGTGGTGTCGTGGTCGCTCACACGCGCTCGAGGACGACCGCGAGGCCCTGCCCGCCGCCGATGCATGCGCTGCCGACCGCGTAGCGACCGCTACGCCGGGCGAGCTCGTAGACGAGGTGCGTGGTGATGCGCGCGCCGCTCGCGCCGAGCGGATGGCCGAGCGCGATCGCGCCGCCGTTCACGTTCGTCTTGTCGCGCGGGAGGCCGAGCTCCTTCTCGACCGCGAGGTACTGGGGCGCGAACGCCTCGTTGACCTCGAAGAGATCGATGTCCGACTGCTTCAGCTCGGCGCGCGCGAGCGCATGCTGGATGGCGGGCGCCGGTCCGATGCCCATGAGCGTGGGCTCGACGGCCGCGACTCCCCATTGCACGAGGCGCGCGAGCGGCTTCAGGCCGTTCGCCTTCGCGAACTCCTCGGTGGTGAGCACGAGGCACGCGGCGCCGTCGCAGATGCCCGACGCGTTGCCCGCGGTGACGACGCCGTCCTTCTTGAAAACCGGCGGCAGCTTGCCGAGCGTCTCGAGCGTGCTCTGCGGCCGGGGGTGCTCGTCGACGGCGAACTGGATCGCGCCCTTCTTGTTCGCGATCTCGACGTTGACGATCTCGTCCCTGAAGAAGCCCTTCTCGTTCGCCGCGGCCCAGCGCTGCTGGCTGAGGAGCGCGTACGCATCGCACTCGGCGCGCGTGAGGCCGTACTTCACGGCGAGGTTCTCGGCGGTGACCGCCATCGGCGTGTTCGACATGCTGTCGGTGAGGGCGCTCCAGAGCGAGTCCTCGACGGCCGGCGACTTGCCGAACGCCCAGCCCTCGCGCGCGCCGCGCAGGACGTGCGGGGCCTGCGTCATGTTTTCGGTGCCGCCGACGAGCACGGCGTCGTGATCGCCAAGGAGCAGCTGCTGGGCGCCCTGGATGACGGCCTCGAAGCCCGAGCCGCAGAGGCGGTTCACAGTGACCGCCGGCGTGGTGATGGGCAGGCCGGCCTTGAGGCCGATATGGCGCGCGCAGTAGATCGCGTCCGCGCTGGTCTGCATCACGTTGCCGATGATGACGTGGCCGATCGCGTCGAGCGCGATGCCCGACTGCGCGAGCGCACCCTTCGCCGCGTGCACTCCGAGATCGGTGGCGCTGACGCCCTTGAGGGTGCCCTGCATCGCTCCGAATGCGGTGCGCTTCGCACCAACGATCACGATCGACTTACCAAGCTTGGCCATGACGTCTCCTACCTTTTCGGCCCGGAAACCTAGTGCCGCTGGGCGCCGGGCGCCACCCCTGCTGGCCTGTGAAAGGGATGAGCGGCGGTGGCAGCCGATCTTCTCGTCTCGCGAGCTCAACCGGTCACGACCACAGCGTCGAGGTACTACCTGGTACCGCTCGCGCGTCACTCCGCGTAGGTAGCCCACGCGCCCGTGATGACGTTTTCGCTGCGCTGCTTCACGCTGACCTGCAAGGCGAGCGTGCCGGGGGCGACGCGCCAGCCTTCGGTCACCAGCGTGTCGCCCGGCCACACGGGCTTGCTGAACTTGCCCTCGAAGCCGGTGATCCTCGTCGCGTCTCCGCCGCATGCGCCCTTCGCGACGTGACGGACCATGAAGCCGTACGTGCAGAGTCCATGCAGCAGAGGGCCCTGCTCGAAGCCGACCTTCGCCGCGAACTCGGGGTCGGCATGCAGCGGATTGATGTCGCCCGATAGGCGGTAGAGCAGCGCCTGCTCGGCCGTCGTGGTCTCCTCGACGCGGAAGTCGGCCGGCTGTCCCTTCGGGATCTCCGCCACCTTCGGCTCGCGCGGCGGCGTCTCCCCACCGAAGCCACCCTCGCCGCGCCAGATGATCTGCGAGGTCGTGTCAAAGAGGACGTTGCCGGCGGCGTCCTTCGTCTCGGTGTCGACGAGCACCACCGCGAAGCGACGGAGGTCGTAGATGCCGCGGAGCCGTGCCGTCGTCGACACCGTCGCCGAGGACGGCAGCACCTGCCTCAAGCGAACCCGCTGCGCGCCGTGCACCAGCATGCCGAGGTCACCGCCGGCCTTCGCAATGAGCTCGAACCACGGCTTGAACATCGGCACGACCGCGAAGCTGGGGAGCACCTTCGGCCCGCGACCCTCGTAGAGGTAATCGAGCTCGTCACGCTTCGCGCCGACCCCGAGCGCATAGAGGACGGTATCCTTCCAGGCGTACGTGAACGTCGAGGGCGTGCCGTCCTGGCCAACGAGCGAGAGATCGAGCGCCATTTCGGCCGTTTATGCGACGGTCGGCGCGCCCCCGTCAACTGCCGCAAACGGCCGCTCCGCCACAGACGCCACTGCGCCTCGTCCACATGGCTGATTTCCTCGCTCAATCCCGATCGATATGGCGGATGCACGCTGGTCTGGCGCTTGCTTCAAGTGTTGCATGGGAGGGCACTGGCCAAAGCGCTGCGGCTGCGGATCGACCTACTCGCAGGAGGAATGGGCCAAGCTCCCGTACCTCGCACGCTGGGAAATCGAAGGTGGCCCGACGCACGAGCTGCGCCACTGCCGCTGCCACACGACCCTCGCCGTCGACGCCGCGATGCTGGACGGCGTCGGTCCACCGCGCCGTACCGGCCCACAGGACGCGCTCGCGCATCTCCTCGCGGACCACAAGAGCGAGCTGCTCGCGCGCTGGACCAAGCGCGTGCTCGCCGACCGCCCTGCGGGGAGCTGCGAGCCCGAGCTGCGGCACGAGATCGGGCTCTTCATCGACGAGCTCATCGCGAACCTTCTCGACGACGGCGTCGATTCGCGACGCCTCCGTCAGCGCACGCGCGAGCCGACGCGCGTGGCGCGGATCTCGCAGACGCGGACGCTCCGCACGACGCTCCGCGAGTGGGCCGACTTTCGAGCAGCGCTGATCGACCTGTGCGACCACGCCGAGGTGGTCCTCGATGCCGAGCGCATGCGCCTCGTGCACCGAGCGATCGACGAGGCCGCCTCGCGATCGGCGGCCGAGCTGCACGAGGCGCAGAGCGCGTAGCGCCGCGCCGGGCGGCACGTGCTACGACCGCCCTCGTCATGGGGCCGGGCGTTCTCCGCATCGATGATCTCGCCGCGCTCGGGCTCGCATGGGCGCGCGTCATGCCGACGATCACGATCGTGCCGGCGTTCGGCCTGAAGGCGCTGCCCAGCGCAGCGCGCGCGATCCTGGGCGTGGCGCTGGCCGCGGCCATCTACCCGGCGTTGGTGCCCCTGGTGGTCGCCGAGCGCGGCGCGCCGTGGTTCCTGCTCGCCCTCGAGCAGATCCTGCTCGGCCTCCCCGTGGCGCTAGCCGCCGCTATTCCGCTGTGGGCCGCCACGATGGCGGGCGGCCTGGTCGACGTCCTGCGCGGGTCGCCCGAGGGGCCCGGCCTGGCCACGGTGGAAGGCAAGCCTTCCTCCTTCGGGGTCCTGCTCTCGCTCTTCGCGAGCGTGGTGTTCCTGGCAACCGGCGGCGCGGCGCGGGCCGCGGGCGCCCTCGCGACCTACACGCTCCCCGCCGACCCGTTGGTGCGTGCCGCGCACGACATCGTCGCGGGGATCGGGCTCGCGATCGCGATCGGCGGCCCGCTGCTCGCCGCCGCGGTGGTCATGGAGCTCGCGTTCGCGCTGGTCGCGCGCGCGGCTTCACCGGCCCAGGTCCATGCGCTCCTCGCGCCGCTGCGCGCGATCGGTCTCCTCGCGATCGTCGCGGTGGTGCTGGAGCGGCTCGCCGCCCTCGTCGCGACCGCGGCGCGCGCGCCACTCTAGGACTCTTCGGGCGCGGCGGCCAGCGCGGCATCGACGGGCTCCGGCGGCGCGACCGGGGCCTTCGCGGCGAACGGCGTCTTGCGCTCCTTGAACTGGTACCCGGGGCGACCGCCCTTCTGGGCCGCCAGGTTCTGATGGGTCACCCACATGTTCGCGCGCGCGTGCTTGTTGTCGTGTTTCGCAGCCACGGGGCCTTCTTAGCGGCATTCACGCGGCACGCAAGCTCAGAGCGGGAGGCGATAGCCGATCGTCAGGCCGAGCTCGAGGGCGTTGACCGTCCCGCTGAGCGTCGCGCAGTCGCCGATCGACGAGCATCTTCGGGCCTCCGGGAGGAGCCAGCCGTACGCGCGGAAGTTGAGCCCGGCCACCCAGTTCTCGCTGAGGTAGTAGCTGCCGCCGAGCTGCGCGCCGAACGCGAAGCCCTCGGTGCGGATCGTCACTTCCTTGGTGCCGACGATCGCCGGCACCGCGTCTCCCGCGTTCGTCGTGAAGCGGTCGGCGACCACGACAGCCCCCGCCGAGACGCCCACCCAGGCCTCGAGGAACTTGTAGTGGAACGGGATGTAGCGGCCCTCGCCGCCCATGAAGAGGTAGCTGCGTCCGTGGGTGCGCGCGAGCGAGCGCTGGCCGCCGTACTCGTTGTCCGTCGACGGCAGCGGCGAGAAGATGACGCCGGCGCCGACCGCAAAGGAGCGGTTCCAGCGGTAGAGTACGTGGAGCCCGACCTGCGAGGTGAGGTCGCCGCGGCACACGCTGAGGCCACATGGACCGTCGCCCGCGATTTGGCCCTTGGTGATCGGCGCCGTGGGCAGCGCGATGACCCCTGCCTCGAGCTCCGCGATGGTGTGCGGGCGATCGATGATGCGCGCGAGCGCGGCGTCCGACGCGGACCCCCTCGGCATCGAGGCGGGGAGGTTCGGATCCGGATCGCTGACCTTGGGCTTCGGCGGATCGTCGGCGCGCGCGACGCTCGGGGCGACGAGCACGAGCATTGCCGCGAGGGCCACGCCGAACCGTAGTGTCTTCACATCCATTTGACGCTGGACGACGGTGCGGGCGTGGGCGGCTTGGGACCTGGCCCGGGTTGCGGGTCGGGCGGCTTCGGCGCATCGCCGGCAACCAGCGTGCGCGCGGCCTTTAGAGGCTTGCCTTCGGCCTGCGTCGCGAACGTGACGTCGAAGCGCCCGCCCTCGAGGAACGCGAAGCTCGCCTTGAAGACGCCGGGCGACGGGCTGTGCGCGTTTATGGTCACGCCGCTGCCGAGACCCGGCCCCGTGATGGCGAACACGGCGCTCTCGAACGTGCCCTTCGACGGCGCGACGCGCGCGGTGAACTCCACGGTCTGCCCGAGGCGCGGCTGGCCGGTGCTCGCCTCGAGGATGATCTTGAACGGCGTGGCGCTCGCGGCAGGCGCCGGCGGCGGCCCGGGCGGCTTGGCGCCCGCGGTCGACGGGAGGCCCGGCGAGGCCGCCGGCTTGAGCGGCGGAGACGCGGGCGTGGTGAACGCGGCGAGCTCTGCGTCGTACTGGTCGACGAGGCGCTTGGCCGACGCGTCGTTCGGGTCGAGCTCGTGGGCGGAGCGCGCGAGGCGCAGCGCCTCCACGATGTCACCCGCGGTGCGTTGCACCATCGCCTGCGAGACGAGCTCGTTCGCGGCCCGCATGCGCACGTCGAGCAGGCGGTGATCGTTCGGCCACTTCTTCAGGCCTTCGTCGGTGATGTCGCGCACGTTGTCGCCGGGCGGCGCGACGAACCGGTTCTTGAACATCGCGTCGGTGGCGCGCGCGACGTAGCGCTCGTCGTCGCCGTCACCTCCACCGAGCTTGCCCATCTTCCACGCCCAGACGCCCGCGATGCCCATGCCGAGGGCGAAGCAGAGCACGACGAAGAGGATGCCGCGCGATTTCCGGGGCTCGGCGGGCTCCTCGATCGCGGTGTCGACCTTCTTCTTCCTGGCCGTGGCAGCCTGCCGCGGCGGCGGCTCCGAGGCGAGAGCCTTCGCGGCGGCCGGCGGGCGCGCGGGCGAGGCGGTCGAGGCGGGCGCGGCGTAGTCGGTGCGGCGCGGCGCGCTGTCCTCGTCCCCGGGCATCGTGCGCGGGGCGCTGTCGTCGGCCGGGCGCGTCGCGGGGCGGCCCGCGGCGGGGACGGGCGCGCGAGGAAAGGACGGCCCGGGCTCGTGCGGAGGCGCCGTGCCCGGGTTGCGCATCGACGCGTACGGCGGCTCGTTGCTCGCGTCGTCGAGCGTCTCGTCGACGCCGGATGGCGGACGCGGACGCGAGCCGGGAGCGCCAGGCACCGCGGTCGTGACGAGCGACGCGGTCGTGACGAGCACCGCGGTCGTGACGAGCGCAGGGCGCGAGCTGGGCGATGTGGGGACCACGCCCGACGCGCGCTCGCGCGCGTTCACGACCTCGGTGAGGCGCGCCTGGAATTCCGACGGCGGCTCCCACTTCGCGGTCGCGGCCATCAGCGGCCGCTCGCCGTTGGTCGGCGGGTTCGTGGGCGGATGCGTCCCGTTCACGCGCGGCGCGGGCGACGACTCGACCCGCACGGGCGGCGCCGTGCGCACGTCGGGCGAGAGGCGCTCGGCGAGCTCGGGCGACAGCTCGAGCTGCTTCGTGCGCTCGGTGGGCGCCATCTGCATCGCGCTCGGCTGGCGGCGCAGCATCGGTCGCGAGATGTCGTCGGGGGAGAGACCGGACTGCTTTGCCGCGTCCACGATGGCATGGCCAAGCGAGCGAGCGTCCTGCTCGCGGCGCTTCGGATCCTTGGCGAGGTTCGCCATGATCACGTCCGCGAGCGGATCGGGGACGTACTCGGCGCGCGGGATCGATTTCAGGTGCGGCGGTGCATCGTGGATCTGCTGCACGAGCAGACCCACCGCCTGATCGCCCTCGAACGGCGTTCGTCCGGCGAGCATCTGGTAGAGCAGCGTGGCGATCGAGTAGACGTCGCTCGGCGGCCCCACCGCGTTGCCCTGCGCGCCCTCGGGCGAGATGTAGCGCGCGGTGCCGAAGATGAGGCCCGCCGCCGTCGCGACCGACTGCTCGCCCCAGCTGATGCGCGCGATGCCGAAATCGAGCACCTTCACGAAGTCCAGGTCGGTGCCGCGCCGCACCAGCATCACGTTCTCGGGCTTGAGATCCCGATGCACGATGCCCACCGCATGGGCCTCACCCGAGGCCTCGCAGAGCTGCATCGCGATGTGCAGCGCCTTGGGCAGCGGTAGAGCGCCACCGGCGGCGGCGAGCGCGCTCTGCAGCGAGAGCCCCTCGAGGTACTCCATCACCATGTAGAGCGCGCGGTCGGGGAGCTGCCCCGCGAGGAGCACCTGCACGACGTTCGGATGCTGGAGGCGCGAGGCGACCTTCGCCTCGCGCGTGAAGCGCGAGACCAGCTGGGCGTTCGCGGAGAGCTCGCGATGGAGGATCTTCACCGCAACGTCGCGGTCGATGCCCTTCTGGAAGGCGCGGTAGACACGCCCCATCGCGCCGATGCCCACCAGCTGGCGGATCTCGATGTGCCCGGAGATCTCCTGGCCGAGGTACGGATCGTCCTCGGACTCGCGCTGGCTGTGCTGCGCGGAGGCCGCGCTCTGGAGCGGCATGCCGTCGATCGGGCAGAAGAGAGCATCGCTCGGGTAGCGCGCACCGCACCCGGTACACACCTTCGACAGCGCGCTTGCCGCCTCGTTCACGGACCCATGCTAGCGCAAAAAACCTGGGTTCCATGCACGACCGACGGCCTGCCTCTTGAAGCCGCGGCCAGGGTCCTCTAAGCGAGGCCGGTCGTGCCTGCCGCAGAGACCAGCGATCGTGAGCAGCTGACCAGGTCAGCCGATGAGGGTACGGGCTATTCCGTGTCCTTGCCCACGTTCGAGGGCCCGCTCGACCTGCTCCTGCACCTCTGCCAGAAGCACGAGCTCGACATCCTCGACATCCCGATCGGGTTCGTCACCGGGAAGTATCTCGAGTACCTCGCCGTCTTCCAGCTGCTCGACCTCGACCTCGCGAGCGAATACCTCGTGATGGCGGCGACGCTCGCGCACATCAAGTCGAAGATGCTCCTCCCGGCGCCGCCCCCCGGCCAGGAGGACGACGCGCTGGCCGAGGACGAGGAGGACCCGCGCGAGGCGCTCATCCGCCGTCTGCTCGAGTACCAGAAGTACAAACAGGCCGGCGCCGACCTCGCAGCGCGCGGCGTCGCCGGGCGAGACGTCTTCTTCCGTGGCACGCCCGTGGAGGAGGCGGTCCACACCGGGATCGCACCGCTCGCGCAGGTGCCGCTGTTCTCGCTCGTCGAGGCGTTCCAGGCCGTCCTCGAGAAGAGCAAGATCAAGCTCTCGCACGACGTCGTGCACGAGCGCATCACGCTGAGCGACCGCATCAACGAGCTGGTCGACATGCTGCGCCTGCACCGGCGCATGCAGTTCGAGGATCTCTTCACGAACCTCTCGACCAAGTTCGACCTGGTCATCACCTTCCTCGCCCTGCTCGAGATGACCAAGCTGCGGATGACGCGCCTCCTCCAGGCCGACCCCCACGCGCCGATCTATGTCGAGTTCAGCGCCCAGGTGAACCTCGAGGAAGAGGACGAGAACGCGACCGACGAGCAGAAGGCCGAGGCGCAGGCCCGGGCCGACGCCGAAGCGGACGCCGCGGCCGACGCGCACGCCCGCGAGCACGCGCACGAGCCGCACGCCCCGCAGACGCCCGAGCCCGAGCTCGCGCTCGAGAGCGAGCCCGACGACGAGGCCGACAGCGACAGCGAGAGCGAGAGCGAGCAGGACACGTGAGCAAGCGCAAGAAGCCCAGTACGGCCTCACCGCCGGCCGTCGAGAGCGAGGCGCCGGAGAGGGAGAAGGAGAGCATCACGACGCGCGCGAGCGTCCCGCCCGAGGTCCTCGAGCAGGCCATGCGCGAGCGCGGCGAGCCCGCACCCGACGCGACGCCGCCCGACGCGACGCCGCCCGACGCGACGCCGCGCTCCGAGTCCATCGAGTTCCGCGTGGACCCGGACGCGTCGGAGTTCGACGCCGAGATGACCGTCAACCTGGTAGGCGAGCTTCCGCTCCCGGGACGTGACGATCTCGACGCACCGACCGTCGCCGCCTCCGGCGAAGACCTGGCCCAGGTCGACACCATCCGCGCCCAGCGCAAGCACCTGCGCGGCCTGCTCGAGGCGCTCGTCTTCGCGTCCGACGCGCCGATCAAGCCGCCGGAGCTCGCAAAGCTCGCGCACGCGCAACAGAAGCAGGTGAAGGAGGTCCTCACCGAGCTGAAGCAGGATTACGCCACGCGCGGCATCCACCTCGACGAGATCGCGGGCGGCTGGGTGTTCCGGACGAGCCCGTTGTTCGCGCCGTTCGTGCGCGACCTCACGAAGCAGAAGCCGGTGCGCCTCACGCGCGCCCAGGTGGAGACGCTCGCCATCATCGCGTACCGGCAGCCGATCACGCGTCCCGAGATCGACGACGTGCGCGGCGTCGACACCGGCCCCGTGCTCAAGCTGCTGCTGGAGCGCGACCTCGTGCGCATCCTCGGCAAGCGGGACGA
>JAYTHX010000397.1:0-10728 GCA_043732195.1 Polyangiaceae bacterium | reverse complement strand
CACGCATCCTCGAGATCGCGATCACGCCGCCGTCCGGCGACACCATTCCCGAGAACGACCGCCGTCTCCTCACGTTCAACGTGGCGCGCGAGCGCGTCCGCGTGCTGCACGTCGCGGGGCGACCCACCAGCGACGTGCGCGCGCTCCGACAGTGGCTGAAGAGCGACGCCTCGGTCGACGTCGTCGCGTTCTTCATCCTGCGCACGCAGTCCGACACGCCCAATGCGCGGCAGGAAGATCTCTCGCTCATTCCCTTCCCCGTCGACGAGCTCTTCACCGAGCACCTGCCATCGTTCGACGCGGTGGTGCTCCAGGACTTCGACGCGCAGCCCTACGGCCTCGAGCGCCACCTCCCGCAGCTCGCGCGCTACGTGAAGGCCGGCGGCGGGCTCATCATGGTGGGCGGACAGAACTCCTTCGTCGCCGGCGGCTATGCGAACACGCCGCTCGCCGACGTGCTGCCGGTCACGCTCGACGGCTCGCCTGGCGCCACCGCAGCGGACGTCGCGAACGTCGTCCCGTCGTGGACCGAGGACGGTCGCGCCGCGCCGCTGCTCTCGCCGCTCCACGATCTCGTGGGCGAGGAGCTGCCCACGATGCCCGGCGCGAACGTCCTCGGCGACGTGCGGCCTGGCGGCCTGGTGCTCTGGGGACACCCCACGCGGACCACGAAATCCGGCCAGCCGATGCCCATCCTGGCCATCGGTGACCAGGGCGACGGACGCTCGATCGCGCTCGGCATCGACGGCGGGTGGCAGCTCGAGTTCTCGCAGCTCGGCGCGCGCACGTCGGGCCGTGGCTACGGCGCGCTCTGGGACGGCCTGCTGGGGTGGCTCATGCGCGACCCACGCTTCGAGCCCGGGCAGCTCGAGCTCGTGGGTCCCTGCGTGGCCGACACCCCGACGAAGCTGCGGGTGCGTCTGCCCTCGAGCAGCGGCAAGGACAGCGCTAAGACAACCGACATGATCGTCGAGCTGCGGCGGCTCGACCGCCAGGACGTCGCGCCGGTGCGCCTGGCGGTCCCGAAGCGCACCGCCGGCAGCGGCAGCGCCGTGGAGATCGCGCTCCCGCCCCTCGCGGCGGGCGGCTACACCGCGCGCCTCAAGCTCGGCGCAGGGCCCACGACCCGGCGCGACTTCGCGTGCGAGTCCGGCGGCGACGAGTGGGCCGACTCGCGCCCCGATCGCGATCGCCTGCGCGCTCTGGCCAAGGCGACCGGCGGCACGTTCCACGACGCCACCGACGACCTCGCGCTCGCGCTGCCGAAGCCGGCGGTGGTGAGCGCGGAGCGCCACGTCGTCCCGGTCGCCCCGCCGTGGGCGTGGACGCTGGGCGCGGCGGTCGCGCTGGGCGTTCACTGGTTCGCGCGCCGCCGCAGCGGATTGGTCTAGTTCCGCTCACTTCTTCTGCGCGACGCCCGTGCCCGGCGCGCGCTCGCCCTCCGCCACGATCGACTCGAGCTTCAGTTTCTGCTTGCTTGCCGCCTCGCGCGCGAGGCGCACGCCTTCGTCGGACAGATCGATGCCCGGTCCGCGATCCTTGAGCGTGTCGACGAGCAGCCGGTTCGGCTTCACGTCGAACGTCGGACGCTCGCGGTACGTGCCGTTCCATTCCTCGCGCTCCGCCGCGAGGCCGCCGTTCGCGATCTGCCAGCTCGCGAGCTTCCACGCCGCGCCTTCCTTCACCCAGACCAGCGTGTTCCAGCCGTCGTAGTCGTGCTCCGGATGCCCCTCGCCGTTCGCCGCGAAGTGCGCTCACGCCGGTTGCTCATGCGCCGGGTCAAATCGCTGTCGTAGATCCGTCGTGACTCGAACAGCACGAAGCTGCGCGCCAGGTGCGGCGCGAACCCGGCCTCGTCGTTCCGGTCGTACGCCTCGAGCACCGCGCGGCTCCGCGCCTCGACGGCAATCACGGCAAGGAGCGAGGCGCGCCGCGCGTCCTCATGCCGCCCACACTACCGCAGGCCCGCGAGCAATGGCCGGGGCTCTCTGGTACGGTTGACGGGTGCGCATCGTCGGCATTGCCTCGCTGATCGCTGTTCTCGGCGTCGCCCCCGCCGCCAATGCGCTCGTCTGGCCCGACGTGCCGGATCGCGTCGAGCGCGGCCTCGCGTCGCCCGATCCCGCGAGCCGGCGATCCGCGGCGCGTGAGCTCTCGACGCTCGGGGCGCAGCGCGCCACCCCGCTCGTGCTGAAGGCGATGGCCGATCAGGACGTCGAGGTGCGGCTCGCCGGCGCGCAGTCTGCGGTCCGCCTGCGCGTGGCCGCCGCCACCGACGTCGCGCTCCAGTGGCTGGGGGAGCGCGAGGCCAAGCTGCGCATCGCGGCGTGCGAGGTGGCTGGCGCGTTGCCGGCGCCACGCTCCGTCCCTGCGCTCGCGCGCGCGCTGAGCGACTCCGATCCGCTGGTTCGCTCGGCCTGCGCCGACGCGCTCGGCGCGCAGTCGTCGCCCGATGCCGTCGCGCCGCTCTCCGGCAAGCTCGACGACCCGACGCCCGCGGTGCGCGCGCAGGTCGCGCGCGCGCTCGCGAGGCTCGGTGACCCGCGCGCCGTGGTCCCGCTCGTCGGCAAGGTCCAGGACTCCGTGCCCGACGTGCGACAGGCCGTGGTCCGGGCGCTCGGCGACCTCGGCGATCCGCGCGCCACGCAGGCGCTGCTCCTCGCGCTGCGCGACACGGTGGCCGAGGTGAAGATCGAGGCGCTCGCCGCGCTCGGTCGCCTCCGCGCGCCCGAGGCGGCGTCGGCCATCGCGCCCCTCGCCCTCGAGCGCAACCCCGCCGTCCGGCAAGCCGCGCTCGTCGCCCTCGGCCGTATCGCCACGCCCGACGCCGTCCGCGCGCTGATGAAGGCGATGGGCACGCAGGAGGACGCCGCCGGCACGCTCGAGCGCACCGCCGTTCGAGATGCGCTGGTCTCGGCCGGAGCGCCGGCGGTGACCGAGCTCACGCTCCTCCTCGAGCATCCCGTCGCGCCCTCGGTGGCGACCAGCGCGGCGTGGGTCCTGGGCGAGCTACGTGCAACGAAGAGCGCGCCGGCCATCGTCGCCGCGCTCCGCAAGGGCACGCTGCCGGCGGGCGCCGCTCTCCATGCGCTGGCGGGCGCAGGCACCGCCGACCAGGTGCCGGTGGTGCTCGAGTTCGTCGCCGACCCCAGCCCGGTCGTGCGCGAGGAGGCCCTCCGGGCGGCCACGGCGCTGCTCGACCCCGCGCGGCCCGATGGTCGCGCGGTGGAGCCGCTCGCGGCGACGCTGCGCGCGCCGCGCACCTCGCCCGGTGAGCGCGCGGCAGTCGCCACCCTGCTCGGTCGCACCGGCGCGCCACGCGCCGCCGCCGAGCTCGCGGGCCTCGTTGCCTCCAAGGACCCGGCGCTGCGCCTCGCGGCCATCGATGCGCTCGGCGCGCTCGGGGCGGCAGCCCCGCAAGCCCGCGCCGCGGACAGCGCGACCGACGACGCGCTCGTCCCGCTCCTCGCCGACACCGATCCGTCGGTGCGCCTACGCACGGCGGTGGCGCTCGCCTCGAGCGGCGGCGTCAAGGCGCGCGGCGCGCTGCTCGCGAAGCTCGACGGCGGTGACGAGGTCGATCGCTATGCCATCCTCACCGCGCTCGGCGGCATCCTCGAGCGCAACCCCGATGAGAAGGCCGCGGCACGTCTGTTTCGCGAGCTCGGCGTCGCCGCGGGGCCGGAGCGCGATGCGGTGCTCGAGGCGGCGGGCCGCGCGCGGCTCCCCACGGTCGTCCGATCGCTCGCGGAGGTCGCCGCCAGGGGCGACGTCGACGATCGCCGGATGATCGCTGCCGTGCTCGCAGGCCACCGCGGAAATCCGGCCGCCGTCACGCTCGCGCGCTCGCTTGCCGGCGACCCGGACGGCAGCGTGCGCGCGCAGGCGGCCTTCACGCTGGGCGCGCTGGGTGATGCCAGCGTGCTCGGCGCGCTCGTCGCGCTCGCGAAATCGGGCGACGCCGACGTCGCCACCAACGCGGCCGGCGGCATCGCGCGCAGCGCCGCGCTCGCCGGCAAGGGCGGGCAGTCGTCGATCACCGCGAGCGTGTGCCCGATGCTCGCCGACGGCCGCGCGACGGTGCGCGCCAACGCGCTCGTCGCGCTCGCCTTCGCGCAGGGACGCTGCACCGACGGTCGCGCCGAGCGCAAGCTCCTGCTCGACGACCCGACCGAGGTGGTGCGTGGCGCCGCCGCTCGCGCGATCGCCGCTGCGCCCGCTCCCGAGGACCGCGCCGCGCTCGATCGCTGCGTCTCCACCGATCGCAGCGCCGAGGTCGCGCGCCTGTGTCGCCCGCGTCCGGGCGAGGTCGCGCGCCCGGCACGCGCCGTCACCGTCTTCATCGTCGGCGAGACGGGCACGACGACGAGGCCGCACGCGCCGTTCCTGCTCGAGTACGAGGGCGGCATCCTGCGCGCGGGCGTCGCCGACCGCCGCGGCGCCACCTTCGAGGCGGTCGCCCCCGCAGGCGACCTCGCCCTCCGCCGCCCTCCCTCGCGCTGACCGCGCGAGCGGACATCAGCGCGGGCGCGCGATCAGGACGCCTCCGAGGATCCCCAGCAGCAGGATCGTCGCGGCGGCGGCCAGCGCCACGAGCGTCCGCGCCCGGCGAGCGCTCGCCAGGGCGGCAGGCCGACCCTTGGGCGCCGGCGCGGCGTGCCCCGTCGGCTTGCCCATGCGCCGGAGTTCGTGAGCATCGTCGCCACCAGGTTCGCGCCGTTCTGCGGCCCGAAAGGCGTGGTCCGCGTGAGCAGCTCGTGCAGGATGATCGCGGCGGACCACAGGTCGGCCCGCGCATCGACGCGCTTGGCATCGAGCATCTGCTCGGGCGCCATGTACGCGACGGTGCCGATCACCGCGCCCGTCTTCGTGAGCGGCTGCCCGCCGCCGGTGCCGTTCACCCCCGAGGCCCCCATCTTCTGCACGACGTGGTCGACGCCCTCGCCGATGCCCAGCGGGGAAGAATGGTGGAGGAGCGCGTGCAGGTTCTCGCCCTCGAGGTACTCCATGACCATGTAGGGATTGCCCGACTCGAGCACGTCCACGTCGAGCACGCGCACCACGTGCTCGCTGCGGAGCGCGGCCATGGACTGGCCTTCGCGCCGGAAGCGCGCCGCGTCCTCTCGCCACTCCACGTCGCCCCCGTCGCCCGCGGTGAGCACCTTGATCGCGACCACCTGGTCGAGCGAGAGGTGGACGGCGCGGAACACGATCCCGAAGCCGCCACGCCCGAGCTCCCGCTCGATGCGGTACTTGTCGGCGATCACCATCCCCGGCCGGACGGCGTGCTGCGGTCGTCCGACGATCACGACGGCGCGCGTTCCATGCTTGGACCGCTGCCGATGCTACCATCCGCCCCGATGGCCAGGTCCTCGAAGCGGCGGAGGCGCAAGCACCTCGACGCCCCCGAACCGATGATCGACCTGCTCGATCGCGCGGGTGAGGACCGCTTCGCGCGGAGCCGCCCGCCGATCCCGATGCGCGAGTGGAAGCTCGCGGTGGGTCCGCGCATCGCCGATCGCGCGCACCCGGTGACGCTCGAGCGCGGCATCCTGCTGGTGAAGGTCACGACGAGCGTCTGGGCGAACGAGCTCCAGATGCTCGCGCCCGAGCTGGTGGCGCGGCTGCGCGTCCGCGGACACGCCGTCGACCAGCTGCGCTTCCGCGTCGGACCGCTCGATTCGCCGGAGCGACCGCCGGAGCGCCGCTCCACGCGCATCGTCCCGCCGCCTGTCACGCTGAGCGCCGAGCTCTCCGCCACCATCTCGCTCGTCCCCGACGCGGATCTCCGCGCCGTGATCGCCAAGGCCGCGAGCGCGAACCTCGCCTGGCAGGACTTCGTCGCGCCGGTGAGCAACGCACCGCGCTCCGCGCAGGCCACCGCAAACGCCGAGGCCGCACGCCTCAGCGAAGCGCCGCGAGGCGCTCGAGTCCCTCGAGACGCTGGAACAGGAAGCGCTCCGCCGGGCCGTACCGGGGGAGGCTCTGGCGCAGCATCGCCACGTACCCGCGGAGACGATTCAGGTCGACGGCGGTGACCTTCCGCATCGCGTTGTAGAGCTCGTCGATGACGTGCGCCGGGCACGGGCGCTTCTGCGCAGCATAGAGCTCGATCACGTAGTCGGCCCAGCCGCCCTTGCCGGTCGCGGTGGCGAGCTTCGCGCTGAACTTCGCGGCCTGATCGACGAGCGTGGGCGGCAGCGGTCGACCCGCGCGCGTGGCCTCGATGACGTCGGCGAGCGCGGACGCGAGCAGGCGCTCCGCCTCCCCGGCCTTGCCCATCGCGAGCGCCTTTTCGGCCACGCCCGAGAGCAGCTTGAACTGATCGGCGCGCCGCACCATCGAGGGCTCGGGGTCCGAGTCGATCGAGATGTTGGGAAAGCCGGACGAAGGCGTGCTGACCTTCATCTTCGGCAGGGTCATCTTGCCGAGCCCGCCGGCGGTGACGTTCGCGCCTTCGCGCGCCGCGAGGAGCGTCAGCTCCTGCGAGCCGATGAGGATGCGATCGCCGACGTTGAGATGGATCTTCGCCTCGATGCGCTGACCGTTGACGATCACACCGTTACGGCTGTTGAGGTCCTCGATTGTGACCGTGCCGCTCTGGTGCTCGAAGATCGCGTGACGACGCGACACGAGGGGATCGTCGAGCGAAAGCTGGCAGCTCGCATTGCGACCGACGGCGAACGTGCCCTCGTTCAGCTCGAGATCGTGCTGGAGATAGCGGAGGCGAAAGCGCATCTCGCGGGTACTGGGGATCCATGGAATCCCGCCGCCGGCCGTGCGGCAAGGATCCGGCTGAATGTATCAGCTGAGCGCGGGCTTGGATGCCGTCATCGCTTCGCCCGTGCCGACCGAGGCAAGAACCCGCTCGAGCGCCGCGATCGCGGGGGCCTCGGCCGGGGTAGACGGGACGGTCCGGACGTAGACGGCGAGCTGCTCCACGGGGTCCGCCATGTCGTGCGGGAAGCGGACGGCGAGCTCGGAGAGCTTGGTCACGACCTCCTCGGGCATCACGAGGGGAACCCGACGGTAGACCTGGGCCACCCACACCGCCCACGTCGAGTCGTCGAGGGCGAGACTGGCGCGCGCGGCGCCGATCGCCAGCTTGGAGAGCTGGGCGGCATCGATCTCGTCGCCCCGGACGATGCGCTCCTCGACCTGCACCGTCGCCCGACGGAGGATCCGGTGCACGTCCTCGAAACGCCCGAGGCCGAGCGCGCGGTCGAGCACCTCGAGGAACAGCTGGACGCTCCAGATCTGCTGCGCCGCGGCTCCGAACTGGCCGCTCAGCGTCTCCTCGTCGAGCGCCTCGGTGGCGCCGCAGCTCGGGCAGGCGCCCGCCTCCTGCGGGTAGGGCATGCGGCAGCGCGCGCAGTGGCGAAGGAAGCCGGTGGTCTTCGCCGACGCGTTGGGCGCCGCCTCGACCCGGCAGAACACGAGCTCCTGGGTCCCGATGCGCAGGCGGTCGCCGTCCTTCAGCTCCACCGGATCTTTCACGGGCGCGCCGTTGACCTTCACGCCGTTGCGGCTGCTCAGGTCGTAGGCCACCGCCCGATCGCCCTCGAGGACGATCCGCGCGTGATGACGTGACACGAGGGGGTCCTCGATCGTCACATGGCAGTCGGAGCTCCGCCCGAGGATGGTCGCCCCGCGAGGGAGGTCGAACTCCTGAAGCAGAAACCGAAGTCGGTACCGTGCCACCGCTAGGTTCTCCCGCGCCGGTGATTGTGCCGAGCCCCCCGACACGGCCTACAATCCTTTCCATGAACTATACAGCCCGCTCTCCGCAGCTTCCTAGCGGCAAATTCGGAAGACGAGTGTGGTAGCCTCCGGGGCAGGATCCGTCGTAGTGAGTAACGAGCTGGAGGAGACGACCCTCGTGGGCGTGAACGGGCAGGTCATGAAGGCTCTCGCCGACTTCGTGGTCGCCCTGGTGCGCGCGGACGGCGGGGAAATCTATGTCGTCAGCGCCACGAGCGATGACGTGCACCTCCATCTCACCGGCACCTGCGCGGGCTGCCCGGGAGCGACGATGACGCGCGAGCGCCTCCTCGAGCCGGCCGTCCATGGCGCGGCCCCGAAGGCGAACGTGCGGGTGACGACCGGCTGGCGCGTCCCCGAAGGCGCCCGCCGCGTCGAGTAGCGGCGGGCGGAGCGCGCGCGGAGCGCCCGTCAGGCTCGGCCGCGCGTTACTTCTTCTTCGGCGGCGGGGGCTTCTTGCCCGACGCGCTGCCGCTGGGCGAGGTCTTCGCGGCGTTCGGGTCGGACAGGCCGCCCTTGGTCACCGCGGCGATCGACGGGTCGATGGCCGTCGGGTCCTCGGTCTTGTTCGTGCGGAGCGACGCCAGGTTCCCGAGCGTGCCATTGTCCTCGATGACGACCGCGGCGACCTTGTCGCCGCTGCGGTCGACGACGCGGAGGTGGCTCGAGCCGTCCTTCCAGTCGACGGTCGTCGCGTTGATGCCCTTCTCGGCCTCGGCGCCCTGGATGCGGCCCGAGGCGCCGAGCTGCGCGTTCATCTTGTTGACCGCGTCGATGTAGGACTTGCCGAGGGGGCCGGTCTCGATGAGCGGGACCTCGTCGTACATCTTCCAGAGACGGTCGTTGATGAAGAAGAAGTAGCGCTTCGGCTTGCCGTCGCGCGTGATCCACATCAGCGACTCGCGGTTCTTGTACGTGTACTCGCCGCGGATGCCCGTCGCGTCGTAGCCGGTGGGCGTGTCCTTGAACTCGATGAAGCTGCGGCCGAAGGCCGACTTCGCGCCATCGCGCTCGGACTCGAGGGCGGTCATCTCCGGGCCGACGCGCGACTTCGCGAGCTTCGCGTCGTAGTCCTTCCAGATGATCCCGCCATTCTCGGTGAAGATCTTCGTGACGTCGGCGTGGCTCATGCCCCACTTGAGCCCGTCCATCATGCTGACGAGGCTGCTGACCGGCGTCGCTTCGCCCTTGCCGGCCTTGCCGGCCGGCCCGCGGGCGGGCGGGGGCGCCATGGTGTCGTTGCGGCTGCTGCTACCGCCCGAGCTCGAGCCACCGGACGACGACGACGACGACGAGGGGGCCTCGTCGGGGTTCGCCGGGTCGACCGAGGACGCCTGCTTGGGCTCCTTCGGGTGGCAGGCAACGACGGCCGCGAGGGCCAGGGCGATCGAACCGAACAACACCGCGCGCTTCATGGCTGGAACGCTACCACTCGCGGCGCGAAGCCATCAACAACTGGGGCTCCACCCCTCGCTTCGCGAGGCTCCCCGGGAAGCGACCTGGCCGGCGCCGCGCGCCGAAGAGCGCGCCTGGCTCGTCCATGCGAGCTTCGCACGTCTCCTCGCCATCGCGGCGCGCCGCTGGTAAGGGAGAGGCATGATCCGGCGATTCGGAGCGCTCCTCTTGCCCCTGGCCATGGCGCTCCACGGCTGCGGTCCGAGCACGCCGGCGACCGGCCCGACCCGTCCCCTCCCCGCCTACTCCGGGCGCGCCGCCGAGCTCTTCGACGACGCGATCGACCCTGCGGGCGTCGGGATGGACTACGACAGGGGCTACACGCCGAAGTCCGATCCGCTGCTGCGCGAGCGCGCGCAGGTGAGCGACGCGGCGCTCAGGGTGAAGATCCAGACCGTCACCGGCAAGACCGACGGACCGGAGAAGAGCTACCAGCTCGGCCTCCACACGGTGGAGAAGCTCACCGGCGCGCACTCGCCGGGCGACGACTTCACGGTCGGCGTGAACAAATCGAGCGAGTCGCACGGCATCCTCAAGAACTTCGAGGGCCGGCTCGTCGGCTATCCGTTCGTGGCCTTCGTGCGCGAGTTCGTCCGGCCGGATGGCGACCGCGAGATCCATTTTCATCTCAGCCCGGACACCAAAGAAGTGAAGGCGGCCGTGGGCGACGCCGTCATCCTCGGCGAAGCCGAGAAAAAGGACTAGGAGCTAGAAGTGGCGATCGACATCAAGAGCGCGAAGGAAGTGGATGCGATGCGGCTGGCCTGCCAGATGGCCGCCGACACGCTGCTCCTGGTCGGCGAGAAGCTTCGCGCGGGCATGACGACCGAGGAGATCAACACCCTCGTTCACGAGGACACGCTCAAGAAGGGCGGGCGCCCCGCGCCGCTCAACTACCGAGGCTTCCCGAAGAGCGTCTGCACCTCGATCAACGAGGTGGTCTGCCACGGCATCCCCGGCCCGCAGGTGCTCAAGGACGGCGACATCATCAACGTCGACATCACCACCATCTTCGGCGGCTACTACGGCGACACGTCGGCGACGTTCTACATCGGCACCCCCAGCCCGGCGGCCCGCAAGGTCACCGAGGTCGCGCGCCGCTCGCTCGAGCTCGGCATCGCCGAGGTGAAGGACGGCGCGCGCCTCGGCGACATCGGCGCCGCCATCCAGCAGTACGCCGAGAGCGAAGGCTGCAGCGTGGTGCGTGATTTCGTGGGTCACGGCATCGGCCGGCGCTTTCACGAGGACCCGCAGGTCAAGCACTACGGACGCCGTGGCACCGGCGATCGCGTCAAGGCCGGAATGACGTTCACCATCGAGCCGATGGTCAACATCGGCCGCTTCGAGGTGATCGTCGACGAGGAGGACAAGTGGACCGTCACCACGGTCGACGGATCGCTCTCCGCGCAGTTCGAGCACACGATCCTCGTCACGAAGACGGGCTGCGAGATCCTCACGAAGCGCCCGAAGCCCCTCCGACTGAGCGAGAACGTCGCCACCATCTTCGCCTGA
>JAYTHX010000396.1:0-27971 GCA_043732195.1 Polyangiaceae bacterium | reverse complement strand
CCGTAGCCGCCGTAGCCGCCGTAGCCGCCGTAGCCCGTGGGCCCGCCCACGACCGTGATGTTGTTGTTCACGACCACGTTCGGTCCGCCAGCGGCCTGGGCCTGCGCGAGCACCGCGTAGGTCGGCTCGACCGTCCCCTCGCCGAGCGTGACGGTGCGCGAGAGACGCGGCCGCACGGCGACCGGTTCGGCGACGAGCACGGGAGGCGGCTCGGTGATCTCCGTGACCGGGTCGGCGCCCTTGATGTCGACGGCGACGACCACGCGATCCTCGCGCGCAACCTCCAGCGTGTGCGCGCAGCCACCGGCGAAGGTCGCGAGCGTGCAGATCACCACGAGCGAAGGCAGGGCCGTGAAATGCATATTTCGTATCATGTATCGCCGCCTCCGGTCGCACCACCGAAACCCGGCAGTTTGCCGCAAATCGTTGCGGTTCACGACGAAACGCGCGGAATCAGCGGGTCTTTCGCGCCGCACGCGCCGCAAACACGAGGTAGACGGGCGCCCCCGCGAGCAGGACCGCGAGGCTCGTCAGGCACTCCACCGGCTGCGCGCGCATCATCGAGAACGCGATGGCCAGGTTGGCGAGGATGTAGAGCGCAGGCACCCACGGGTACCCTGCCGCCCGGTACGGCCGCGCCCGATCGGGATCGCGGAACCGCAGCACGTAGAGTGCGCTCGTGTCGGCGAGCGTGGCGATGACGATGGCGAACGTCGTGTAGTCGAGGGCCTTGGGGAACTCGTCGAAGACCAGCACCAGCACCGTGGCCATGACCGCCTGCACGACCACCGCGATCCACGGCGTCCGCGAGCGCGTGCTGAGGCGCGCGGCCCCGCGGAAGAAGAGCCCGTCCGAGGCCATCGCATACGCGATGCGCGGGCCGACGAGCACGTTGGCGTTGAGGCAGCCAAAGATCGAGACGAGCATCATCGCCGCGACGACGTCGCCGCCCTTGGGGCCGAAGAGGACCTGGCCGGCGGGAAAGCCGACGGCCTGCATGCCCTTCTCGCCGGCGCTCAGCGCCTCCATGCCGACCGCGTAGACGTACGTGGCGTTCACGAGAAGGTAGAACACCGTGCAGATACCGAGCCCCCAGAAGAGCGAGCGCGGGAGGTTGCGTCCCGGCTTGTCGATCTCGCCGGCCACGTACACGCTCGCGTTCCAGCCCAGGTACGAGAAGATCACCGGCGAGAGCGCGACGCCGAAGCCGGTGATGGTCGCAGCGCCAGTGCTCGCCAGCGGGTTCGGCGCGGCGCGACCGTGGCCGATGATCGGTCCTACGAAGACCAGGATGATCAGCGCCGCGACCTTCAGGTAGCCGGTGATGGTGTTGAGGCGCGCGCCGGCGGTCGTGGCCCACGCGTTGACGAAGGTCGCGGTCCAGATGACCACGATCGCGACGACGATCTTCGAGACCGGCCCGAGGGTGACGAAGCTACCGAGCGAGATGGTGAAGCCGAGGGCGAGCGTCGCTACGGTGCCCGCGAAGATGGCGAAGAAGGAGAGCCACCCCACGAGGAAGCCGGCCATCGGGTGATAGGCAGCGCGGAGGTAGACGTAGTTGCCGCCCGCGCGGGGGAACATCGCCCCGAGCTCGGCGTTCGCGAGCGCGCCGGCCAGGGCGAGCACCCCGCCCGCGAGCCACGCCGCGCAGAACCACCCGGGCTGGGGCAGCAGCTTGGCCACGCCGCCCGGTGTGAGGAAGATGCCCACGCCGATGACCGAGGAGACGACGAGCATCGTCGCGTCCCGGAGGGAGAGCACGCGCGGGAGCTCGGTGGGGGGATCGGCGGACATGCGGGGGCGCACTCTACTGGAGAACGGGCCCGGGAGAGGCAGCCCGACGCGAGATCGATCGCCGGACGCGCCGTCGTGCTCGTCGCCCCCGCGCTCGCCGCCGCCTGAGGCTCACCAGAGGACGTCCTGGTCCTCGACCACGCCCGGCAGACCGCGGAGCCCGATGTCCCGCCCGTCCAGGGAGAGCGTGCCGTCGAAGACGCCGACCGGCTGGACGAAGCGCGACTTCACCACCACCAGCTTCGTGTGCTGCTCGTGCACGCCGCCCGGCGCGAAGCGGAGGTCGATCCCCGGGCCCGTGAGGCGCCACGGCTTCATCGGATCTGCGAGATCGAAGTCGAACGCGGGCTCGGCGATCGCGACCACCTTGCCTCCGAGGAACGCCGCGCACTCGGCCTCGCCGACGAAGCCCTGGACCACGTTGAACGCGATCGGCTCGCCCGTCGTGGTCCGTCCCTGCGCGAAGGCCCAGCGCCACATCGTGTGCCGCGGCAGGAGCCCGTGCGTGTAGTCGTAGCCAGCGTCACCGCCGTCGAGGACGAAATCGCGACCGCCGCACGTCGCGCGGCCCTTGACGCCCATGAGCACGCGCTTCTCCGTCGCGCTGAGGCAGCCCTCGATCGGCGCGCCGACCCTCGCGATGGCGGTGATGGCGGGGGGGCCGGAGCCCTCGTCGATCGTCGCGTCGAGCGTGATGCCGTCGAGACGGACGCGCACGGCGAGCGAGGCACCGCTGCGCACGAGCGACACGTGCTTCTTGCCCAGCTGGAAGTGCGCGATCTCGCCCTGCGCGTGAAAGTCGTCGGCGACGCGCGCGCTCGGGCCGAGCACCGTGCGGTCGGCGAGCATGCGCTGCGCGACGAGGTCGTACGCGAAGGCAAACACCGTCGCCGCGTAGCCGGTCCGCACGATCGCGAACGAGAGCCACACGTCGCCGGTGACGATCGCGCCGTAGACCCAGCGCTTGCGCCGCGCGATCCGGTCGCGGAGACCGAGCTCGCCCAGCTCCACCCGGGGGAGCGGTCCCTGGTACGCGCCGAACGCCGGCTCACCGCTGCCGCTCACGAGGAACGAGCCCGGGGCAGGCGCGAGCACGCGCGTCTCGGTTCCGGCGCCATGCGTGGTAGCGGCGCGGCTCACGTGCGCCATGTTCGCACGTCTTCGGCGGCCGCGGAGGGTTGTCGGAGGGCCACGCCAGGGGGTAGAAGCGAGGCGTGCACCGCATCATCCCCTCCCCCTCTTCCTTGCTGTTCGTGCTGCTCGGCGGCGCGCTCGCCGCGTGCTCGAGCAAGCCAGCGGCGACCACCCCGACGATTGCGACGACCCCCGCCGCCAGCGCCGCCGCCGGAACGACGAAGATCACGGCCTTCGCCGTCTCGGCGGAGAACCTCAACGTCGACCGCGTGGGCCTGCGCGACGGCTACCAGAAGCCGGACGGCAACCGCGATCTCGCGTTCACCGCCACCATCCAGGGGCCGGTCGATGCCATCTTCCTCGTCTCCACCAACCAGAAGGGGGAGCCCGGCTACGGCCTCCGCGCCGACACGCTCATCGCCTCCGACGAGATTCCGGCCGGGCTCGGCGGCGTCATCGACACGGGCAAGATGACGGTCGGCATCGGGGTGACCGCGCCCAACAGCGGGCGCTTTTTGAACGAGGACAACGGCTCGATCCACCTGGGAGACGGGGTCCACGCGCTCGCCCTGTACGTCCCGAACATGGCCACCTTGCAGGCCGGAAGCTACGTGCGAATGTACGTCCGGGCCGGCGGTGTCCTCGTCCCCGGACCGATCACGCCTTACTGAACGCTTCGCGGAATGGATTCCGTGGTCTAGACTGCCCCGCATGACGATTCGCGGGTGGAACGATTCCTGGCAAGCCATGTTCGAAGGCCTGGGGCGCATGAAGGCGTCCTGGCCGACGCGCGGCTGGAGCTGGGACCCGCGACTTCTCTGTTGCACGTCGTCCTTCACGACGGAGCAGGAGCCTGCCGCCCGCAACGCCGTCTCTCTGGCGCTGCCGACCGAATTCACCTCGGCCACCGTGTTGCGCGCGCCGCAGTCGCTGCGCGACGTGACCGAGCGAGCGGGCGGCGTGCGCGCCGGGCAGCTCGTCCTGTGCAACGGTCCGCTGAACGGTCTCCTGATCTACGGCCTCTGGTGGCCCTGGGGCGACGGCGAGACGGTTTCCCTGCGCGTCGGCCTCGCCGATATCGATCCGAACCGCGAGCCGTCGATCAAGTTTCGCGACGTGTTCGGCGTCTCGCTCTAGACCCGCTCACGCGCGCCAGCGCACGGGCCGCGTCCGCAGATCGTTCGACGCGAGCTGCTCGCAGAGCGTCTCGAATGACGCGCGCGGGACGCCTCGGAACGCGAGCTCGGCGAGCGTCTCGGGGAGCGGCACGTCGGTCACGAGCGTCGCGAGCTTCTTGTAGAGCATCGCCTCCTCGCGGTGCCCGGCGAGCGTGGCGGCGAGCCGAGCCGCGCCCGTGACCTTCACGTCCCAAGCCGCCGCATCATCGGGGATGCGCTCGATGGTGCCCCAGCGCGCAAGCACGGCCGCCGCCGACTTCGCGCCGAAGCCCGCGAGGCCCGGAAAGCCGTCCGAGGCGTCCCCCACGAGCCCGAGCAGATCCGGGATGCTCGACGGCGCGACGCCCCGCACCGCGCGAACCACGTCCTCGTCGATCAGCTTCTTCCGCATGCGGTCGACCTGCACCACGCGCGTCCCCTGCACGCACTGCCCGAGGTCCTTGTCCGGGGTGAGGATGCGGATCTGCTCCGCCTCTCCGGCAAGGCGGGTAGCGGCGGTGCCGAGCGCGTCGTCGGCCTCCCATTCATCCATCGACCACACCACGATCCCGAGCGCCTTCATCGCCATCTCGGCGAGGTCGAACTGCTTGCGCAGCGAAGGCGGAACGCCCTCGTCGTCCTTGTACGCGTCGTAGAGATCGTTGCGGAACGAGCGGATCGGGTTGTCGAACGCGATGGCGAGGTGGGTCACCGCCTCGTCCGGATCGTGGAGCAGCCCGAGCATGGAAGCGACGAGACCGGCGGTCGCCTTCACGTCCATCGGTCCGTCGGCCTGGGGCACCGACTTCGCAGGGCGATGAGAAAAGTGGGCCCGATAGAGCTCGAACGTTCCGTCGACGAGGTGCACGCGCATGGGAAGGGCGCATGATACGCTTCCGTGGGCAGGAGGCTGGGGTTGGCGGAGGGCTCTGAACGCAAGAATCCTTCGACGACGGGCGGCCCGCACAAGCGGGTCGGGAGCACCGTCCGCGGCAAGTACCGCGTCGATTCGTTCCTCGCGACGGGAACGATGGCGAACGTCTACGCCGCGACCCACCGCAACGGCGCACGCGTCGCGCTGAAGATCCTCCACAAGCAGCTCTCCGAGGACGCAGCGCTCTGCGAGCGCTTCAAGCGCGAGGGCTACTTCGCGAACTCGATCGGCCACCCGGGGATCGTGCGCGCCATCGACGACGACGTGACCGAGGACGACTGCCCGTTCCTGGTGATGGAGCTGCTCGAGGGCGAGACGCTCGAGGAGCGCCGGCGTCGCAAGGGCGGCCGCCTCCCCTCCGCGTGGGTCCTGCCCATCGCCGACTCGCTGCTCGAGATCCTCGCGGCGGCGCACGCTCGCGGGGTGGTGCACCGCGATCTCAAGCCCGACAACGTGTTCGTGACGAAGAGCGGCGAGGTGAAGGTCCTCGACTTCGGCGTCGCACGCTGGAACGACGGCCAGGACTCGAGCGACATGACCGCGGTCGGCATGGTGCTCGGCACGCCCGCGTACATGCCGCCGGAGCAGGCGCTCGGTCGACGCGAGGACGTCGACGCGCAGAGCGACATCTGGGCGGTCGGCGCGACGCTCTTCGTCGTGCTCTCGGGCGAGTCCGTGCACGTCGGCGGGGACGCCAAGGCGAAGCTCATCGCCACCGCGCGCACCGCCGCGCGGCCGCTGCGCGAAGCTGCGCCCGAGGTCCCGCGCTCGGTGGCGGCGGTCATCGACCGCGCGCTCGCGTTCCACAAGAGTGAGCGCTGGCCCGATGCCGACGCGATGCGCGAAGCCCTGCGCTGGGCGCGCCTCTCGCTCGAGGAGCGGCCGAGCCAGGCCTCGGCCTCCAGCGCGCCCATCCCCGAGCCCATCCCGCCGCCCATCGAGACGCGGCGCAACCTCGACGACGAGCCGACGCTCGCGCGCATCCTCCCGCGCGACGACTCCATGCCCGGCTCGCCGCCTTCGCACGATTTTCTTACCAGCGCGCCACCGATCACGCTGCGCGAGCAGCCGAGGTCCAGCGCCGCATCGCATGGGGATCCCGTCTTCTCGCTGCGCCGCGAGAAGGAGGGCGAGGCGCCGATCGAGTCGATGTCACCGTCCACGGAGCGGTTCCCGAGGCCCGAGGACGGCCACCCGAAGAAGGGCAGCCCCGCGCTCAACACGCTTGCGGGCATCGGCGATCTGCCTTTCAAGCCGCCGGCGATGGCGAGCTACGATCCCTCCGCGCCCGATGCGATGGGCATCGACATCCCGGTGAGCTCGCAGCAGTCCGCGCCTTCGAGCGTCGACGTCAGCCTCAGCTTCACGCGCCCGATGGCGGCGATGGTGATGCCGGCGGACTGGCCGCCCGCGCCGCGACCGGCCGCTGGCGCGCCCGCCGCCGGTGACGAGCGCACGAGCGAGCCGACCGCAGCGGCCTATGCGGCGACGTTCCCGGAGCCGCGGCCCGAGACGTTTCCGCCGCCCGCTGCGATCTCGTCGCCGCCCATCGATTTCGTGTCGTCACGCCAGCAGACGACCGTCCCGCCGCAACGGCTGCAACCGTCGACGTCGCCTCCGCTGCGGGTGCACGCTGAGCCGGGGCCGATGCTCTCGCAGATCGTCAAGCCGAGCGGCGGGCGGTTGCTCAGGATCGGCGTGCCCCTCGTGCTCGCGTTCGTCGCGCTCACCGCGGGGTTCTTCGCGCTGCGTGCGCGGGCCGCGAACGCACGTGCGCGAGCCAGCACCGTTTCGACGGGCGCGGCGGTCGTGCCCGCGGCGCCGCCGGCCACCGCCGAGCCGGCGCCGAGCGGCAGCAACGCAGCGATGCCCGGCAGCGGAACCAGCGCTACGCAGGGCCCGGAGCCTTCGCCCGTCGTCGCGGCGACGCCCTCGGCCGCCCCGCCCAAGAAGAAGAAGAAGCGAAAGCCGCGACCGGCCGCGCCGGTGGCGCCCGTCGAGCCCACCGAGCCTGCGGACCCGCCGCCGGAGGCCACCGCGGCCCCGCCGGCTCCGGCTCCCGCCGATACGACGCCGAAGGACGCGCTCCCGAAGAAGGACCCCGTCGACAACGGCGCGAACTGACCCGCGTGCCTGCTATCGCCACTTGAAGAGGCGGAGCGCGAGCACGAACGCGACGCCGCCCCACCCCGCGCAGACGAGCATGGGACGCGCGACCATCGCGAGCGACGCGCCGTCGATCATGACCGCCCGCAGCGCGTCGTTCAGCGCCGTGAGCGGAAGCAGGCGGAGAAGCGGCTGGAGCGGCTCGGGGAAGCGCGACGACGAGAAGAAGACGCCGGAGCAGAGGTACATCGGGAACGACACGGCGTTGATGAACCCGCTCACCACCTGCGGATTCTCCGCCCGTGACGCAAGCAGGAGTCCGATCACTGCGAACGTCAGTCCGCCGAGCATCGCCACCGCGACGAGCAGGGCGATCGAGCCCTGGATGCGCACGTCGAACACGAAGCGCGTGAAGACGAGCAGCGGCGGCAGCTCGAACAGGAGCGTGAATGCCCGCACCACCAGGAACGAGAGCAGGAAGTCGGAGCGCCGCATCGGCGTCGCCATGAGGCGCTTCAGCAGCTTCTTCGTGCGCATCTCGGCGAGCGAGAAGGCGATGCCCCACAGCCCGGTCGACATGAGGCCGAGCCCGATGAGACCGGGCACCAGGAAATCGATGTAGCGCGCGCCGGGCTCCGTCACGACGCGCGACGCAGAGGCGACCGGGTCGACCCGGCCCTCCCCGCGCTGCAGCAGATCATCGGTGACGGCGCGCGCCAGGCGGCTCTCGGGGCGTGTCGGGTCGAAGCGATACATGTATCCTGCAACCGTCGGGACGACGACCAGGCTCACCTTCCCCGTGCGCAGGGCGGCGGCTGCGTCAAGCGGCGCAAGGCGCTTGACGTCGACGTCGTGCGCGGCGGCCAGGATGGCGTAGGCCCGCTCGGCGCGAGCGAGAGGGACCTCGCTGGGCGCCTCGACCGCCACCACCACGGGCTCGGCGGGTCGGTTGCGGAACGCGATGCCAAGCACCAGCGAGAGCAAGAGCGGAAAGCCGAACGTCCAGAACACCGCGCCCGGCTCGCGCAGGAAGAGGCGCAAGCGCATGAGCGACAGCTGACGGATCGCGGCGAGGCGCACCCGGACGTTCGACGGCTCATTCACGGAGCGCCCTCCCGGTGAGGGTGACGAACACGTCCTCGAGCGTCGCCTGGTGGGTGGACAGGTTCGTGAGCGCGACGCGGCGCGCCTGGAGGTCCTGCAGCACGGCCGGCAACGCCACGTGGAGCTCGGTCACCGTGAGGACGACGCGCCCGTTCTGCGGACGCGCGTTCTGCACGCCGGCGGCGGTCTTCAGCGCCTCGGCCAGATCGGCGAGCGCCTTCGCGAGCTGCTCGGGGGTCTCGCCGGCCGGCTCGGCGACGGAGACCTCGACGATCTGGTTGCCTCCCAGCGAGTCGATGAGCTCCTGCGGCGTGCCGAGCGCGATCATCTTGCCGTGGTCGACGACGCCCACGCGGTCGCAGAGGCGCTGCGCCTCGTCCATGTAGTGGGTGGTGAGGACCACGCTTCCGCCGTCGCGCTTGAACGCCAGGACCACGTCCCAGAGCATCCGCCGCGACTGGGGATCGAGGCCGGTGGTCGGCTCGTCGAGGAAAAGGATCCTGGGATCGCCGACGAGCGCGCAGGCCACGGCGAGCCGCTGCTTCTGTCCGCCGGACAGCGTGCCGTAACGGGCGTGCAGCTTCTCGCCGAGCGCGACGAGCGCGATCGCATCCGCGACGTTGCGCCCGCGGGCATAAAACGAACGGAAGAGCGTGACGATCTCGAGCACGGAGAGGCGATCGGAGAGGAACGTCTCCTGGAGCGAGACGCCGAGCCGCGCGCGGAGCCATTTCTCGTCGGTCTCCCAGCGCCGGCCGAGGATCTCGACGGTGCCGGCGGTCGGCTCGACCAGCCCTTCCAGGATCTCGACGGTGGTGGTCTTCCCTGCCCCGTTGGGCCCGAGCAGCCCGAAGCACTCGCCGGCGCGCACCTCGAGGTCGAGCCCGTCGACGGCAATGACGTCGCCGTAGCGTTTGACGAGCCCCTTGCAGCGGACAGACAGCTCCGGCTCGGCCATCGGAAGGCCATGACCTTAGCACGCACGTGCGGCGCGCGGCGCCCGTAGCCGAAGGCCGCGCGTCGCTCTATCCTCGCCGCCATGTCGACTCTCACGAGCTCTCCCGCCTGGCAGGCGTTGTCGAAGCACACCGCGGACGTCGCGAAGACGCCGATGCGCGAGCTGTTTGCAGAGGACCCGGAGCGCTTCGCGAAGATGTCGGGCGAAGCGTGCGGCGTCTTCGTCGACTACTCGAAGCACCGCACCACCGAGGAGACGCTGCGACTCCTGCGCACCCTCGCGACCCAGGCCGACGTCGAGGGCTGGCGCGAGAAGATGTTCTCCGGGCAGAAGATCAACGTGACCGAGGATCGCGCGGTCCTCCACGTCGCCCTCCGCAACCGGTCGAACACGCCCATCGTGGTCGACGGCAAGGATGTGATGCCCGACGTCAACGCCGTGCTCGCGAAGATGCGCGACTTCACCGAGCGTTTGCGCTCCGGCGCGTGGAAAGGGCACACCGGAAAGACCATCACCGATGTCGTGAACATCGGCATCGGCGGCTCCGATCTCGGACCGGTGATGGTCACCGAGGCCTTGCGGCCCTACTGGAAGGCGGATCTGCGCGCGCACTTCGTGTCGAACGTCGACGGCACGCACGTCGTCGAGACGCTGAAGGGGCTCGACCCCGAGCGCACGCTCTTCATCGTGGCGTCGAAGACCTTTACCACGCAGGAGACGCTCACGAACGCGAAGAGCGCCCGCGCGTGGCTCCTCGAGAAGCCCGGCTTCGACGCGAGCGCCGTGGCGAAGCACTTCGTCGCGCTCTCCACGAACGCGAAGGAGGTCTCCGGCTTCGGGATCGACACCGCCAACATGTTCGAGTTCTGGGACTGGGTCGGCGGTCGCTACTCGCTGTGGAGCGCCATCGGGCTGTCGATCGCGTGCGTCATCGGCATGGACGCGTTCGAGGAGCTCCTCGCCGGCGGCCACGCGATGGACCAGCACTTCCGCACGGCGCCGCTCGCGCAGAACCTCCCGGTCACGCTCGCGCTGCTCGGGATCTGGTACGCGAATTTTCACGGCGTCGAGACGCTCGCGATCCTGCCCTACGACCAGTACCTCCACCGCTTCGCCGCGTACTTCCAGCAGGGCGACATGGAGTCGAACGGCAAGAGCGTCGACCGGGCGAGCCAGCGCATCACCGATTACACCACCGGGCCGGTCATCTGGGGCGAGCCGGGCACGAACGGGCAGCATGCGTTCTACCAGCTCATCCACCAGGGCACGCGGCTCATCCCCTGCGACTTCGTCGCGCCGATCGAGAGCCACAACCCGATCGGCAAGCACCACGAGATCCTGCTCGCGAACTTCTTCGCGCAGACCGAGGCGCTGATGAAGGGCAAGACGGAGGCGGAGGCGCGCGCCGAGCTCGAGGGGCAGAAGCTACCGAAGGAGCGGGTCGATCAGCTCGCCCCGCACAAAGCGTTCCTCGGCAACCGCCCGACGACGTCGATGCTGGTGCAGAAGATCGACCCGCGGACGCTCGGGTCGCTGATCGCGCTCTACGAGCACAAGATCTTCGTGCAGGGCGTCATCTGGAACATCAACAGCTTCGACCAGTGGGGCGTGGAGCTGGGCAAGCAGCTGGCAAGCAAGATCCTGCCGGAGCTGGAGGCGCCGGGCGAGGTGACGAGCCACGACGCGTCGACGAACGGCCTGATCAACCGCTACAAGTCGCGCCGCAAGTAGCAGCCCGACCAAGGTTCACACGGAGGCTCGGAGCGACTTCGAAGGAGATCGAAGCGAACCAGCAGCCTCGCCGAACCCTGGCAGGGGGGCGCGTCTCGCCCCTGACGACCTAGGCGCCGATGTCCTTCGTCTTGTCGAGAAGGCTCGGGAGCTCGCCCTTCAACCGCTTTTGCCAGTCCTTGCACTCGTCGATGTGCTGGCCCTCCGGCGCAAATTGCAGGTAGCGCTGCAGCATCGTCACGCCCCCGCTCACGTCCTTCGCGGCGGCCTGGCGTGAGGCCGAGAGCAGCGAGCTGAAGTAGGAGTCGTCGATGGTGAACGGGTCGATCTCCTGCTCCTCGCCGTTCTTCGTGATCGCGCTCTCGAAGTCGGCGACCGCATCGGCGTAGCGCTCGGCGAGATCGTACGCGGTCGCGCGATCGAACAGGGGCTCGGGCCCTGCGTCGCCGTCAGCGATGCTCGTGGTCGCCGCGTCGATCGCCTTCTCGTAGTCGCCCTCTTCGATGAACTTCTTCGCGAACGACATCCCGTAACGTCCAGCCATGGGGGGACGCTAGCACCTGCGAGGGATCGCTCGGGGGGTATCGGGAGTCTCCCCCGATGGCCTAGACTGCATGGCCGATGAGCAAGACCGTCTTCGTGACCGGCGCGGCCTCGGGGATCGGCAAGGCGACGGCGCTCCTGTTCGGAGAGCGCGGGTGGCGCGTCGGCTGCTACGACGTCGACGTCGACGGCGCGCAGCGCGTGGCCGAGGCCATCCGCGCACCCGGGTCCGCCGCGCACGGCCGCATCGACGTGACGAGTGAGGAGTCGTGGAGCACCGCGGTCTCCGACTTCGTCGGGCACGGCGCCCAGCTCGACGTGCTCTTCAACTGCGCCGGCATCCTGCGAATGGGTCACTTCGAGGACGTCTCCCCCACCGAGTGCCGCAAGCAGCTCGACGTGAACGTGATGGGAGTCATCCTCGGCATCCAGAGGTGCCTCCCGCTCCTCGAGCGCGCGCGCGGCACGGTGATCAACATGTCGAGCGCCTCGGCGGTCTACGGACAGCCCGAGCTCGCCGTGTACTCGGCGACGAAGTTCGCGGTGCGCGCGCTGACCGAGGCGCTCGACATCGAGCTCCGCCCAAAGGGCGTGCGGATCGCGGACATCATGCCGGGTTACGTCGATACGCCGATGGTGAGCTCGCAGCAGCACCGCGCGGCGTCGCTCCAGAAGCTGGGCATCAAGCTGACGTCGGAGACCATCGCGGCGCTGGTGTGGAAGGCGGTGCACGGCACGGGCCTCCACTACATCCCGCAGGCCGACGTGCAGCTCCTCTCGCGCCTCGGTGGCCTCCTCCCCGAGCTCGCCCGCCTCGCCATGCGCCGCATCGCCAGGTCTTGAGAGCGAGATCACACGGAGCAGCGGAGCAGCGGAGCAGCGGAGTGACGTGACTCGACGCGACCTCGCAGGTCGTCTCGAGCTCCCGGCCGCGCTTCGAGATCGCTCCGGGCCTCCTGTGAGCTCGATTGCGCGAATACGCTACGGCGAGAGCATCTCGAGCTGGAGCCGCGTGCGACCCACCATCACCTCGTCGCCCGTGACCAGCTCCTGTTCACCCTTGATGCGGACGAACACGCCGGTGCGCGAGCCGAGGTCGGTCAGGAGGATCGCGCCGGCCTGCTCTTCCACGAGGCAGTGCTGGTCTTCCACGAGCGGGTCGGCGGTGAACACGAAGTCGCCGATCGCCGAGCCGATCTGCATTGTCGTGCCGCGCGCGACGACGCACGCGCCCTTCGCGCCGCCCTCGAAGATCTGCACGACGCGGAACGACGACGTCCACTTCGGTGACGAGTAGAAGTAGGTCGGGCCATCGCCCGGGCCGTCGTTGGGCTCGGGGTTGCGCTCGATGGTGAGCAGCTGGTCGCCGACGATGAACTCGTCGCCGATCTCGAGCTCCACTGGCTGGCGCACGCGGAGGAACACCCCGTTGCCGTGCTCCAGGTCCTCGAGCCAGACCCGGCCCTTCACGTAGCGGATCTGCGCCTCGCGCGGATGGCAGAACGTCTCGTTCTCGATGGTGATGGTGCCCTCGCGGCCGATGACCGCGGAGTCGCCCTTGGGCTCGTAGAAGGCCGGACCACCCGGCGCGCTGCGCTGCACGTTCAGGCGGAAGTGCGCCTTCTCTTCCTTCACCACCGGCTTGCCGACGAGCTTCGAGACCGACGGCCCGGTGATGGGCGGCAGCGGTCCGGGAATGGGCGCGTTCGGGAGGGCGGGCGGCGGCGCCGAGCGCGTCGCGGGGGGCGCCTCGGCGCGCGTCTCTTTCTTCGTCGCGAGCTTCTGGATCTCGAGGCGCGGCGGCTCCTCGAGGAGGTGCATGCCGCCGATGGCGCGGCCGGCGATGACCTCGTCGAACTTGCCCTCGCGGAGCATGATCGCCATCTCCATGTGCTGCCCCTTCATGAGCTGGCGCACGTAGGCGGCCACGTCGTCGCGCTTCACCTCGGTGGCGTACAAGCGCTTGTTGCTCTTGATGATGCGGCCGCCGTCGGCGAAGAGGTGGGTGATGATGTGCGGGCGATCGAGGCCGGAGTCCTCGGTCTGGATGTGGAAGACGTTGCCGCCGTACTTCACGTTGTTGTTGAAGCCGACCTGCGCCCGCATGAAGTTTGGGCGAGCGATCTGCTTCTCGAGCTTCGCGATCTCCTCGACCGTCCAGTGGGCGACCGCCGCCTGGAGCGGCGCGTGGTCCTTCGCCTCGATGCCTTCCATCTTCTCGAAGGCGAGCTGCGCGAGCTGCGAGCCCGGATCGAGGCGGTAGGCCTCCGCGAGCAGCTCCTGGCCTTCCTTGTCGTTGGGACCGTTGGCCGCCCACGCACACAAGAGCGCGACCGCCTCGTCGCGCTTTTCCTTGGAGACGAGCCAGCGCGCGACCTTGGCCGCGGAGCTTCGCGAAGACATGCGGGAGCTATGATCGGGCCCCGGCACCCTCCGTGCAAGCACGAAACGACCGATCAGCGAGCTACGGGAGCATAGAGCGAGACGCCCCGGACGTTCGCATCCACGCTCAGCGGAACCTTGATCGACGGCAGGGCCCGCTGCTCGCAGTCCGTGCGCTCGCACAGGCGGCACGTGACGCCTACCGGCATGCAGGTATCGGGGTTCGCGAGGTCGATCCCGTCGGAATAGACCATCTCCTTCGCGAACTGCACCTGGCAGCCGAGCCCGATGGCCTGCACGGGGTGCTGCGAGTGGTAGCCGCCCGAGTCCTTCTGGATGGTCCGCGCGAGGCAGAAGTACATCACCCCATCCGGCATGCGCGAGACCTGGATGCGGATCATTCCTGGCGTGAGGAATGCGCTGAAGACGTTCCAGCGCGGGCACGCGCCGCTGAAGCGCGCGAAGTGGATGCCCGACGCGCTGAAGCGCTTCGAGATGTTCCCCGCGACATCGATGCGGATCATGTGGAAGGGCACGCCCTCCGCGCCGGGCCGCCGCAGCGTCGTGAGGCGATGGCAGACCTGCTCGAAGCCGACGCGGAAACGGCGGCCCAGCACGTCGATGTCGTAGCGCTCCTCCTTCGCCGCCTGCATGAACGCGCCGTAAGGCATGAGCACCGCGCCGGCGAAGTAGTTCGCGAGCGCGACCTTCGAGAGCGCGCGCGACTCGTCGGTGGTGAGGCGCGGGTCCTGGGCGATGCGGTCCATCGCGGGCTGGTGCGCGATGAGCCCGATCTGGTGCGCGAGCTGGAAGGTGCGGCTGCGCGTGGGGAGCAGCTCCGACAGCACGAGGAGCTTCTTCACCGGGTCGTAGCGACGGAGGACGCCCCGCTCCGATCCCCAGCGCGCGATCTGCACCTGGACGCCGAGCTCCTTCTCCACGTAGCGAACGAGCCCGGGATAGAGGTCGTCACGCGTGAGCTGCGCTCGTGCGGCGAGCTGCTCGGCCGCCTCCTCGAGCTCCGCGAAGTGGTTCGAGTGCCGCTGCACCATGTCGCCGACCTCCTCGCTGGGGAGGTGCGAGCGATCGACGCCGGTCATCTCTTCCCCGTCGGTGAGGCGCGACGAGAGGTCGTCGCGGCTGGAGCGCGCCGCCTGGTACGCGCGGTAGAGCGAGAGCACCGCGCGCGCGCCGACCGGACTCGCTGCGGCAATCTCACGCACGTCGACCGACGTGAGGTCGCGCTCCTCGAACATCGGATCGGCGAATGCCTCGGTGAGGTCGGCGACGAGGCGCGAGTCCTCATCGGTCGCGAAGGAGTGCACGTCGACGTTGAACAGCTGCGCGAGGCGAATGAGGAGGTTCGCGGGCAGCGGCCGGCGGTTGTTCTCGATGAGGTTGAGGTAGCTGGGCGACACCCCGAGCTTCTCCGCGAGCTGCACCTGGTTGAGCGACTCGCGCCGACGGAGCGCGCGCACCTTCGCGCCGTAACGCGGAGACTCGGCCTTCGTGTCCTGCGAGCCGGCACGCGGACTATGACGCGGTGGCATGGCATCCCCCTGGAGCGCTCTTGTCATTGACAAGATTTTCTGTGTTACAAAGTTCCGTTGACAAGCTCAGACCAGGCTTTCTCGGTGGCTTCACGAGGAATGTTGACTGATGACAGCCTGGACTGCAAGGTAATGCTGCAACGCATTAGAACAGGACGACGATGGCGAACGCAGGCACTACAGTTCTCGTGGAAAACGCTCGGACGGGCCCGAGCGAGGCGCTGATCCTCTCGACCGACGCGCTCGAGTTCGTGGCCGATCTGGTGCGAACGTTCCGCCCCCGCATCGCCGAGCTCCTCGGCAAGCGCGTGGAGCGTCAGGCGCGCCTCGACGCGAACGGCGCGGCCGGCGAGCTCGGCTTCCTCGAGGAGACGAAGGCCGTCCGCGACGGCGACTGGCGCTGCGCGCCCGTGCCCGAGGTGCTGCTCCAGCGGCGCGTGGAGATCACCGGTCCCGTCGACCGCAAGATGATCATCAATGCGCTCAACGCCGGCTCCGACGTCTTCATGGCAGACCTCGAGGACGCGACCTGCCCGACGTGGACGAACCTCGTCGACGGCCAGCACAACCTCCACGATGCGATCCGCCGGACCATCACGTTCGAGCAGGGCGCGAAGAAGTACGCGCTGCACGACAAGACAGCGCTCCTCTTCGTCCGGCCGCGCGGCTGGCATCTCCCGGAGAAGCACGTGCTCGTCGACGGCGAGATCGCGCCGGGCGCGCTCGTCGACTTCGGCCTCTATTTCTTCCACAACGCGAAGGAGCTCGTAGCGCGCGGCGCGGGCCCCTTCTTCTATCTCCCCAAGCTCGAGAGCCACCTCGAGGCGCGCCTGTGGAACGACGTGTTTCTCCGCGCGCAGGAGAAGCTCGGCCTCCCGCGCGGCACCATCAAGGCGACGGTCCTCATCGAGACGCTCCCCGCGGCCTTCGAGATGGACGAGATCCTGAGCGAGCTACGCGAGCACTCGGCGGGCCTCAACTGCGGTCGGTGGGACTACATCTTCAGCTTCATCAAGAAGCGCGCGAACGACCCGGCGGCCCTCCTCCCCGACCGCGGCCAGGTCACGATGGACAAGGCGTTTCTCAACGCCTACGTCCAGCTCCTCATCAAGACGTGCCACCGCCGCGGCGTGCACGCGATGGGCGGCATGGCCGCGCAGATCCCGATCAAGGACGACGCGGTGAAGAACGACGAGGCGATGGCGAAGGTCCGCGCCGACAAGCTGCGCGAGGTGACGAACGGCCACGACGGCACCTGGGTCGCGCACCCTGCGCTCGTGCCCATCGCGCTCGAGGTCTTCGACGCGAACATGAAGGGCAAGAACCAGCTCTCGGTTCTGCGGGCTGACGTGCAGGTGACGAAGGACGAGCTCCTTGCCGTGCCACCCGGAACGCGCACCGAGGCCGGCCTCCGTCACAACGTGCGCGTCGGCGTCCAGTACATCGAGTCCTGGCTCCGCGGCCTCGGCTGCGTGCCCATCTACAACCTCATGGAAGATGCGGCGACCGCCGAGATCTCGCGTGCGCAGGTCTGGCAGTGGATCCACCACCAGGCTTCGCTCGAGGACGGCACCACCGTCTCGCCCGACCGCTTCCGCACCATCATGGCGGAAGAGATGGCGCCGTTCACCGGCGGCAAGTTCCAGGAGGCCCGCACGCTCTTCGAACGCCTCTCGCTCGCTCCTCGCTTCGAGGAGTTCCTCACCGTCCCTGCTTACGAGCTCGTCACGAACGCAGACCCAGGAGATATTTCATGAGCGCAGCACGCGTCGCCGATCCGCTGGACACGTCACTACTGCACGCCAAGCGGTTCGACGGCATCGTGCGTCCGTACTCCAAGGCCGACGTCGAGAAGCTCCGGGGCTCGTTCAAGATCGAGCACACCGTCGCCACGCTCGGCGCGCGTCGCCTCTGGGAGATGCTCCACACGGAGGACTACGTCCACGCGCTGGGCGCGCTCACCGGCAACATGGCAGTGCAGCAGGTCCGCGCGGGTCTCAAGGCCGTGTACCTCTCGGGCTGGCAGGTCGCGGCCGACGCGAACACCGCTGGCCAGATGTACCCGGATCAGAGCCTCTACCCGGCCGACAGCGTCCCCGCCGTCGTGCGCCGGATCAACGCCGCGCTCCTCCGCGCCGATCAGATCGAGCACGCCGAGGGCAAGCGTGAGCGCCACTGGCTCGCGCCGATCATGGCCGACGCCGAGGCCGGCTTCGGCGGCCCGCTGAACGCCTACGAGCTGATGAAGGCCATGATCGAGGCGGGCGCGGCCGGCGTTCACTTCGAGGACCAGCTTGCGAGCGAGAAGAAGTGCGGCCACATGGGCGGCAAGGTCCTCGTCCCCACCAGCCAGTTCATCCGTACCCTCACCGCGGCGCGTCTCGCGGCCGACGTCATGGACGTCCCGACCATCCTCGTCGCGCGCACCGACGCAGACAGCGCGAAGCTCATCACGAGCGACATCGACGAGCGCGACCGCCCGTTCATCGAGAAGGACTCGCGCACCAGCGAGGGCTTCTTCAAGATCAAGGCGGGCGTCGACACCGCGATCGCGCGCGGCCTCGCGTACGCGCCGTACGCCGACCTCGTGTGGTGCGAGACCTCGACTCCCGACCTCGTCCTCGCGAAGAAGTTCGCCGAGGGCGTGCGCAAGGAGTTCCCGACCAAGATGCTCGCGTACAACTGCTCGCCGTCCTTCAACTGGAAGAAGAACCTCGACGACGCGACCATCGCGAAGTTCCAGAAGGAGCTCGGCGCCATGGGCTACAGGTTCCAGTTCGTGACCCTCGCGGGCTTCCACGCGCTGAACTACGGCATGTTCGACCTCGCGCGCCGCTACCAGGCCGAGGGCATGAAGGCGTACTCCGAGTTCCAGCAGACCGAGTTTGCGGCGGAGAAGGACGGCTACACGGCCACGCGCCACCAGCGCGAGGTCGGAACCGGCTACTTCGACACCGTGGCCGAGGTGATCTCGGGTGGTAAGTCGGCGACCCTCGCGCTCGAGGACTCCACCGAGGCGCACCAGTTCTGAGCCGTGGTAAGCTGGCCGGTCTTCGGAGATCCCCCAGAATCCATGGTCGAGAAGAAACCCCCGGTGCGGCGCAGCGAGCCGGTCGGAACGAAGACGCACAAGATCGAGGGTGCGGCGTCCCCTGCGACGATCCGGATGACACCGCCCTCCGAGCGCTGGGAGAACGACCCGGACCTCCCTCGCACGCTGAAGCTGGGCGAGATCCCGAGGCCGTCGAGCGTTCCGCGCGCCACCGACCCGCCCAGGAGCGTCGAGAGCATCGAGCTCGTCGTGGTCGACGAGCACACGGTCGCCGGCGGCGAGCGCAAGGCGTGGCGCGCCGCCGAGGTGTGGACGAAGCGTCGGGTCTATGGGCTCGACTCGACGTTCCGCTGCGTCGAGGTCCTCGACCGCCAGTCGGGACGCCTCGAGCCGACGCACGAGATGCTCGGCGCGCGTCTGGGCGGTGGGCGGATGCGCGAGAAGGACACCGTTCGTTTCAGCTATCCCCTGCCCTTGCCGGGGATGGAAGCGATGTTCTCGAAGGGGAAGAAGCACGGCTACACCTCGGCGGTGGAGAAGATGATCGTGCGGATCCGCGTGCTCCACACGTCGGCCGACGAGGTCACGCCGTCGTGGGAGGACATCGCGAGCCGCTGGTCCGAGGTCCCGCCGGCCTGATGCGCGCCTCCGCCCTCCTCCTCGTCTGCGCGATGGCCGCGGCGTGTAGCCGGAGCGGGTCCGAGCCGCCGCGTCCCGAGGATCGCGCGAAGCCCGAGGTCCCGGTCCCGGCGAGCGCAGCGCCCGCGCCTTCGGGCGCGACGGGCGCGACGGGCGGCCCGCTGGTCCTCGCGCGGGGCGTCCGCATCGTGCATGCCGGCGCGGGCCCGGATGCGGCGCGCGTCGTGCGCGACGAGCGCGCGAAAACGAAGAGCGACGGACGCGACCTCGTCGTCTACGTCGGCGCGACATGGTGCGAGCCGTGTCAGGTCTTCCACAAGGCCGCGGCGAAGGGCGAGCTCGATGGCGAGTTCCCCGACCTGACGCTCCTCGAGTTCGATCTCGACGAGGACCGCGAGCGCCTCAGCGCAGCGGGCTACGTGGGCCAGTTCATCCCACTCTTCGCGATGCCGGACGCGGCCGGTCGTGCCTCGGACAAGAAGTTCGAGGGCTCGGTGAAGGGCGCCGGCGCGATCGCGAACATCGCCCCCCGCCTCCGAAAAATCCTCGGCCGCTAGGCGCGCGTCGGGTCAGGCGGCGAGGCCGAAGGCGGCGATGCCGCGCGCGCGCAGATCGCGCTTGAGGCCCTCCGCGCGCGACGGCGCGCCAAGGAGCCGCGCGACGAGATCGGCGCCCCACTCGTCGAGCATGGAGTTGCCGCACGCCTCGAAGTCGTCGCTCGTGCCGCGCAGGATGCCGATCCACGCGCGCGTCCGCGCGACGAACGCAGGGTCGACCTCATCGCCGCGAACGACGTTTGCCTCGGAGAGCGCCTTCATCACGTCGACCGGCAGTGTCGGCAGAAGTCCCTCGACGAGCAGCCCGTGCAGCACGCTGGCGACGTGCGGCGAGCCCGCTCCGATGGCGACGTCGGCGAGCGTCGCGACGAACACCACCCACGGGTCGTCGGGCGGCGGCGGCGCGATGGTGGTCGTGGGCGCGCTCGCGATCGATGCGGGCGGTGCGACGCCTTCGAGCAGCGCGCTCTCCTCGAGCGGCGGCAGCTCCTCGACGACGATCGGCTCCTCCTCGTCGAGATCGAGATCAAGATCAAGATCGTCGCGCGACGTCTCACCGAGTCCGACGATGCCGCTGATCCGCGCCTCGGGGATCGCCTCGGTGAGGATCTCGGCAACAGACCTCGAGCTGACGGCCTCCTCGATGACGGGCGGCGCGATCGCCGCCGGGGCGCCGATCACGTCGAGGCAGACCCAGCAGGCGCCAGCGTGCAGCTCGGGATTGTCGTTCGGGAACTCCGCGGCGAGGCTACGCACATCCACCTCCACTGTCCCCAAGCTAACGGGACCCCGTGGAACGGCCAAAATACGCGTCGATCAGCGCGGCGGCGCGGACCGGGCGTGATCGCGCCGTTGTCGCTCTGAAAGTCTAGCCACGCTGCCGAGCCCGTGAAGTTCGAGGCGGTCACCGTGTTCGGGCCGTTGCCCGAGCCGTAGATGGTGACGCCGTAGACGTTCGAGTCGCTCGTCACATGATCGATCTCGAACACTCCGACGGCTGCACGTGGCAGCCCGCAATGCGCGCCGAGGAACGTCGGGTACGCGATCTTGAGGTGCTTGGCGCCGTGGGCCGAGACGAGGTCCTGGGCGTTCTTCCCGTGGAACGTCGAGTCCTGGAGGTCGAGCTCCCCGCCCTTCTTGACCGAGATCCCCTCGTTGCCGTTCGCGTCGTAGTCGATGCGGCTCGCGACGAGCGCGCCCTCGATGGCGGAGACCGAGATGTCCTCGGCGGCCACCTTCACCGGCGTCGAGAGCTTCGACTTCGCGATGCCGAGCTTCGTCGAGGGCGCGAGCGTGAGCGGCTTGAGAGAACCAAGGATGGCGCCGTCCGTGAACGTCGACGCGCTCGCACCCGTCGCCATTCCGAGGCCGAGCGTGCCGTTCTCGAGCTCGACGCCCTCACGGACGAGACCCGCCCAGCGCTCGCAGGTGATCCTCGCGTGGGCGCGCGCCGCACGCGCGTGCAGCGTTCCTGCGACGAAGAGCGTCGCGCCTGCCGCGCACGTGATGGTCGCGCCGGGCGCGATCTCGACGTCCGCCCCCCGCGGCGATGGTCACGGTCCCGGTCAGGACGAGCCCATCCTTCCAGACGTCGGCGCCGCGGATCTCACCCACCGGGGCGTCGGCGGCGTCACCAGCGGGCGCATCGCCGCCGGACGAAGAGCACGCCGCGAGAGCAGCCAGCGCGACCTCGAGGAATACATGACGAAGCATGAGCGTCCCGCGAGCAAACGCGTGGCCATCGAGCCCGGACCGCACGCATCGAGATTTGCCGCTGCCGCGCGGCGTCACGTACATCCCCGCTGAGCCACGAGCGCGCCAGGTGGCCGGACCCAGGCTCCAGCGTGGCGCGTCGCCTTCGTGGCAGAATCGTGGCAATTCCGGCGCGGCAGCCGGCTAGCCTTCCTCTCTTCTCGGAGGTCAGCTCTCGTGCCCAACGCATACATTTCCGGTACCGGTTTCTACGTCCCTCCTCGCGTCGTGACGAACGACGATCTGCGGAAGCAGTACGGGATCGATACGACGCACGACTGGATCGTGCAGCGGACGGGCATCGAGGAGCGGCGCTTTGCCGACGAAGGCGTCGGCTCGGCCGACCTCGGCGCGTTCGCCGCCGAGAAGGCCATCGCCAGCGCCGGGATCGACAAGACCGATCTCGACATGATCATCTTCGCGACGCTCTCGCCCGAGCACTGCTTCCCCGGCTCCGGCGTGTACATGCAGAAGAAGCTCGGACTCTGCGACGGTCCGAACGCGAAGTTCGTCCCCGCGCTCGACGTCCGCAACCAGTGCAGCGGCTTTCTCTACTCGCTCGGGACGGCGTCTTCGATGGTGAAGTCGGGCGCCGCGAAGCACGTGCTCGTGGTCGGCGCCGAGGTGCACTCCGCCGCGCTCGATCTCTCGACCCGCGGCCGCGGCGTCGCCTCCCTCTTCGGCGATGGCGCGGGCGCGGTGGTGGTCAGCGCCACCGACGAGGACCGCGGCATCCGTAACTGGAAGCTCGGCGCCGACGGCCGCTTCGCCGATGTCCTCGCCCAGCGCGTCTGGGACATCCGCAAGCGCCCGTTCATCCCGGCGAACGCGGAAGGCGTCGGTCAGGTCGCGCCCGAGATGATGTTCGCCCAGATGGAAGGCAAGCTGGTCTTCAAGAACGCCGTCGAGCGCATGATGACGGTCCTCATGGAGGTCTGCATCGCGAACAACATCAGCGGTCAGGACATCGATCTCTTCTGCTTCCACCAGGCGAACCTGCGGATCAACCAGTACATCCAGAATGCGCTGGCGATCCCGGACGAGAAGATCGTCCACAATATCCAGCGCTACGGAAACACGACCGCTGCGACGATCCCGATCCTCCTCGCCGAGGCAGTGGAGAGCGGCAAGTTGAAGCGCGGGATGAAGGTCGCGTGCTGCGCCTTCGGCTCCGGCTTCACGTGGGGCGCCGCGATCATCGACTGGTGATCGGTCAGCTTCCGCAGAGCAGTCCGATCACGCGGCTGAAGTGGACCTTCTGGGCCTCGGTTCCGCTGTTGAAGCACGCCAGCGCGGGCGAGCCCGGGTTCTTGTAGCCCGTGCACGTCGCCGCCTGCGTGGCCTCGTAGCTCTTGCAGATGCCGGTACCCTGCACCGACCTTTGACAGTCGCGGAACTGGTTGAACGTGCCTCCTGACGCGAAGCACGACTCGCACGACTCGCGTGAGCACTCCACCGCGGCGTTGTAGGCGTCGCCGCACTTGCCGGCCTCGGGCGCGTCCTGCGTGACGGCGATGCAGCCGGCCACGTTCAGCGTGTAGAACTTCCGGCTGACGTGCCACTGGATCGGGCCGCTGCCGTCGTCGGGCTCGGCGCACGCGCCGCAGTCGGCGTGGTCGGTCTTGAACTTCTTGCAGGTGCCGTCCCCCTCGGTCTGCGCGGCGTTCGCGAGGCACGCGTCGTAGTAGCCCTTCAGCTCCTCGGCGTTGCACGCCGTCTTCTTGGTCGGTGCGTTCCAGGTCGGCGCGTACGAAGCCGGGATGGCCGGCGGGCACGACGTCGGACCGGCCTCGCCGCCGCCCTCGCCCGCGCCTGCGTCGGGCGGGACGAGATCGCTGATGGGCCCCGGCTCGATGAGCGGCTTCGGGGGCTCCCCGGCGAACGTGCTCTCGTTACCAGGAGAGCACGCGACCGTCGCGAGCCCTCCGATGCAGACCCACCCGAGCGCGAATGCCGATGCCGCGAGTGCCTTCACCATGAGGCGATCGGACTGCAGGAAGGACGCCACGCTCCGCGGGAAAGCGGCGCATCCGAAATGCGCCGTGTTCGTGGCGGCGCTGCGCGCTGCCACGGCACTTGTACCATCCACCCATAGTCCAGGCGTTTGATGTCCGTCAGGCACCGGCTCGTACCGGAGGAGAAAGCTCGATCCAGCGTGAGGTCTGCCGCACGCAGCACCTGCTCGCGCCGGCAGCGACAAGCCGCGTCGAGATCGCGACAAATCCCGTCGGTGCGCGTTGGCCCCGACCGTGCACTTGCTTTACGCATGATGAAGCGAGCTCTCGGGATGGCTGGCGTGGGCGTCCTCGTTGCCTCGATCGGCGCCATCGCGGCGTGCGGGAGCCCGTCGTCCGACGAGAGCACCGCCGCGGGTGTCGCGGCCCTCGAATCGGCGAACGTCACCATCACGCTGCACGACAGCGTCGGAAACAAGATCGGCGAAGGCGCGGGCGTCCTCATCGCGCCGAACCTCGTCCTGACCTCCGCGCACCTCGTCGCGGGCAAGTCGAAGTGGCTCGTCTCCACCGCAGACGGCAAGAAGACCGCGGTCGGAACGCGCGCCCTCACCTACGACTGGATGAAATACCAGAGCCTCAAGTCGCACCCGCGCAAGCACGACGTCGCGGTCATCTACCTCGACAAGCCGATCCAGCTCGCGACCTACCCGAAGCTCGCCGCCGAGAAGCAGAGCGCTGGCAGCGCGGCGAAGCGCGTCCGGCACAGCGGCCAGAGCTTCACGCTCGTCGATGCCGCGCTCGGGAGCGCCCGCACGTTCCCCCACGCGTACACGACGGAGATGTCGAAGAGCGAGACGCTCGACACGGGCGGCGCGGTCATCAACGGCAAGGGCGAGATCGTCGGCATCGTCACCGGCCGCGGCATGCAGACCAGCAAGCTGTACATTGCGCGCACGGACAAGCTGGTGACGTGGCTCTCGCCCAAGGTGAAGTGCGCCGGCGGGACCTCGCTCTCCAGCGGCGGCGCCAGCATCAAGACGTACGGCGCGCCGCCGCCCAAGCCAGGCTGCGAGAAGGACGGCGGGAGCAGCGGTTCCAGCGGATCGAGCGGTTCCAGCGGTTCCAGCGGCAGCGACGGATCGAGCGGGAGCAGCGGAGGTGGTGGAGGTGGCGGAGGTGGGACGTGCGACGACGGCGGCGGCAACTGCAGCGGCGATTGCACCACGTTCACGGGCGGCGGCTCGAACAGCGGCGGCAGCGACGACAGCAACCCCGGCGGCGGCGACGGAACCGCGGGCAGCAGCGGCAACGACGGCACCCCGGGCGGAAGCAGCGGCTCGAATACGGGCGGAAGCGACGACAACACCAGCGGCGGCGGAAGCGGCGGCGGAAGCGGTGACGAGGAGGTCTGCGAAGGCCCCAGCGACAACCCCGAGGACTGCCCGCCCGAGCCCGGCGGCTGCGAGGGAGGCGACTGCGGAGGCAGCGCCATCGACAACACGACCGACTACGGCGACTGCGCCTGCTCGGGCTCGACCACCGCGGCGGGCGTCATCCCGCCGCTACGCTGAGGGCTTCGCTTCCGGGTACAGATACTCGACGAGCGCGGTGGTGATGTCGTCGTAGATTTCACCGCCGCCATCGAGCTTGCGCCACTTCGCCTCGCCCTCGTCCCAGACGTAGCGAACGAAGGTCTTCGGCTCACCGTGCTTCTGCGCGGTGAGGCCAAGCGCGCCGATGTCCCGCTCCCACTCCACGGTGATCTCGGCGTTGCGCTGCGGCCGCGCGAGCCGGAGCTTCGCGGGGCCATCGCGATAGAGCTTGAGGCCCGGCATGCCGTCGGGCCCGGTCAGCTCCTTCGCGAGATCCTCGACGAGGTCCAGGCCGCGCTGGTTGAGCAGCGGCGTCCCCGTGACCGCGACCTTCTCACGGACCTGCTTCGCGAGATCCTTGAGGCGCTTCTTGCCGTCCTCGGACATGGACGGCAGCGTACGTCATTCGTCGACCAGCGCGAGGCGCTTCCACGCCGAGGCGAGCTCGCGCAGGATCCCCACGGGATCGATGCCGCGGCTGGACGCGGGCTCCTCGACCTCCTCGACGTCCGCGAGCGAGGCGAGCGGCATCGGCCCCACCAGCATCTGGTTCATGATCGACTGGTCGGCGAGCGACGGACCCTCCTCGCCGCGGCGGAGGCGTGCGAGCGGGCCACGGCGCGGCAACGGCGGCGGCTTGCCGTGGAGAAACCCGGCCAGCGCGGCGCGAGCTGAGGGCGAGATCACGTCGAAGAGCACCCCGATGGCGAGCAGCCCGTCGTCGCCGGGGCGGCGTCCGTGGACCACGCGGGTGACCGAGCACTCGGCGTCGATCCACATCCCGGGGATGGGAAAGGAGACGATGAGCGTCTCGCCGGTCAGGATCGGCTCGTCGACGGGGAGCAGCAGCCCGTCCACCGACACGTCGAGCGTGCGATCGGAGATCAGCTTGAAGTCGCTCTCGCGCACCGCCTGACACGGCAGGAGCACGTCCCTCCGCGTGGCGATGCGCCGCGAGGCCCGCGCAGGCGAAGCGAACGCCGAGGACGAAGGAAACGCGGTGACGAGGTTCATCGGTTGAAGCTCCGGACGGTGGCAGACCAATCGATGCGCTGCGTGCGGCGCGGAAGAGGCGGAGGAACGCGCCGCAGATGGCCGCGGAGGATGAGGCGCTTCACGCGATCGAGCGTCGAGAACGAGAGGCCGATGCCGGCACCCCGATCGCCGTCACGCCGTCCCTTCACGATGCGCGCGACGCTCGCCTCGGTGTCGAACCACAGGCCGAGCTGCGTGGCCTTGAAGGAGACGATCAGGCTCTCGCCCATCTCGAGCTCGGACTCGGTCTGCACGAGCATCCCGTCGGGGGACACGTCGAGCGCGCGCTCGGCCACGAGCCGGAAGTCGCGCTCACGAACGACCTGGCAGGTGATGCCCATCGCGCGCCGCACCTCGCGGCGATCGTTGCGACGCACGAAGCGAAGACTCCCGACCGGACCTGGCTGCAGCATGTCCGGAGCGTAGTGCTTGCCTACATGTAGGGCCAAACATCTAGCGCTTCGGGCCCGGGCGTTTCGGCAAGGGCTCGGCGGGCGTGCCCGCGATCTCCGCGCAGCAGCGGAAGCCGGTCGAGTAGTCGTGGTAGCGCGCCTCGTGCGCGGTGGTCTGGTAGCCGCAGCCCTCGCCGTGACCCACGCTCGCGACGTCCTGGTAGTAGCCGCCGTAGAACGTGCCCGAGGGATCGGCGACCCACTCGTGGAGGTTTCCGACCATGTCGTAGACGCCGTAGCCGTTTGTGCAGCCCTCGTGCTCGCCGGTCTTCGCGAGCGTGCTCGGCAGCTGGTTGAGATCGGGCTGGTTCATCGTCGCCCAGTTCCAGTGACCGCGACCGTAGAGGGAGATGACGGGGTTCTTTCCTTGATCGTTGCAGCGCCCCGGCTCGCGGCGATCGCCGTAGCCCCACGCGCGGGCCTCGGGGCCGCGGCAGGCGGCGCTCCACTCCGCGACCTTGCACAGGCGCTTGCCCGATCCGTTGCAGGCGCGCCGCGCCTCGATCGCGCTGATGTACCCCTGCGGGTAGACGCCCGGCGCGCTCACGGCGCGCACGCGCTGCTGCGGGACGAGCGGCGTGAAGGGCGAATGCGCCTGCTCCTGGCCGTTCGCGCGCACGTCGACGAGTCCGGCCTCGTAGCGGTCGATGCAGAAGCGCCCCTCGATCGCCGCCATGTTGCGCGGGCACCGACCGCTCGTCTCGCCGCCGAGCGTCTCCTTCGACGTCGTCGCGAGGCGCGGCTTCGGCGGGAGCGCCTCGCTCGTCCCGCTCGCCGACAGCGAGGCCGACAGCGCGTTCGTGCGCGCGATCGCGTCCGACGCGGGCGAGCTGCAAGCGCTCGCCACGACGGCGATCACGGCAGCGCCCACGACCTGCAGGGTGTCGCGCACGCTCGGCCTCACGCGCTCGCTCAAGCAGCGCGCGTGCCGTCTCGACCATTCGGCCGCAACGACGGAATAACGCTGCTTGTCCGAGCGTGGGCCTCGTCCCCCCCTGCGTGACGCGCGGCGATGGATGACCGGAACACCACCAGCGCTGGGCCCTGCGTGCGCAAGATCATGTGCGCGACGCCGCGATGCGCACTGGAAATGGCCGTTCGCGGCGGTCGCGCGCGTCTCGGCAGCATGGCGTACCGCTTGCGAGCAAGCCGCCAGGAATGCCGCGCCCGCTCGCCCCCTCGACCGATCGCGCGCCGGAGTCTGCCGACTTCCGCGCGTTCGACGGGCTCGCGGGCGTGCTCGAGCCGGACTCCGAGGACGACCCGACCACCTCGGTGTCGATGAAGCGCGCCCGTCCGCCGGTGGCGCCGCCGGTCTCGATCCGCGCGCCGGTCCAGGTGCAGGACTTCGCGTTCGCCGACACGGTCTTTGCGAAAGAGCTGCCCGAGGACGACGGGCCGCCGAACCTCCCGATCTTCTTCGACGACGTTCGTTCCCAGTCCCAGTGCGTGACGCCGCTCGCGTTCCCGCTCCCCGAGGTCGCGGCGGACGTCGACCTCGCGACCCGTCGCCGCGTGTTCTTCGCGCACGTCCGTCA